>NZ_JFAL01000001.1:0-120773 GCF_006454495.1 Bifidobacterium sp. UTCIF-38
GAATAGCCGTAAAAACCATAACAACTGACAACCCCGTAAAAATACATCTCGGCACCTCATGGCATGACCCGCATGACATTTCGTTGACAAACCGAGACCGCGGAACGATCATGAGGACGTGAGCTTCAACAGCATCAGCATCAAACGCGTCTATGACGAACCGGATTCACAGGACGGATACCGGATCCTCGTGGACCGGTTGTGGCCACGAGGCATGACGAAGGAACGGGCCGCGCTCGATCTGTGGATGAAAGGAATCGCGCCCTCAAACGACCTGCGCAAGTGGTTCGGCCACGATCCGGCGCGGTTCACGGATTTCGCGAACCGCTATCGCGCTGAACTGGACGCCAACGAGGAGACGGTGGACGAGCTGCGACGCATCATCCTGACGCATGGGAAGGTCACGCTCCTGTACGCGGCCAAGGACCCCGACGTCAACCACGCAGCCGTGCTGCGCGACTACATGGATGAGCGTACAACCGAGGCCAAGACTCGCGACGCATAATGTCGCATACTAATGGAACGACGTCTTTCGAAAGGAACCCATATGCGTCACACGATCGCCATCGAGGTCGCCGACCTCCGACTCGTCATCCCCGACATGTTCACGCCGGTCGATTCCGGAACGGATGACCCGCTACGGCTTTCGACCTACTCCGCACAGACCGGGCAGGGCGTCGCCATTCTCGAGGCCCGTCCGATCGATGCATCGGACGCCATGCCGTTCGGAGACGGACGCAGGGTCGTCGATGGCGCACATGCCGAGCTGACCGATGCGCAGGGACTCGTCGAGGTCGGGCTGGGCGCCACGAACGCCGGGCACGACGCGATCTGGAAGATCATCAAGGCTATCGAACCCGACCAGACGCTCGGGCACCATCTGACCTACAACCTGACCATGGACGTGCGATTCGACGACACCATCCTGGAGCTCACGGTGGCCGCCGAGGAGGCGGGCATGACCGGCGTACGCGAGAAGTACGTGCGCGATCACGCGAAACGGCATCATCGCATCGACAAGGACGGCAACGGCTGGGCCGCCGACCCGTACGATCCGACAATCACAAGCGTCGTGCTACGCGACCTGTCCGATGACATCGCATGGGACGCACGCTTCCCCGACCACCCGCTGAGCATGATCCGCCGCACCGTGCTGACCGTCATGAACCACGACTGAGCGCTATCGCACAGCTCACCGCGCACGCTCCCTGAGATGATGCAGATGATCGCGTATCTCGTCTTCAGGCCGACACTCCACCGCATCGTCCGGGATCAATCCGAGTTCCTTGGCTTCCGCCTCCACCATCGCCTTACGTGTGTCCTCGGTGGGAGCCAGCCGGACGCCCTCGTAACGACGTGGTCTGAACGGCACGCCGTCTTCCACCAGCGACTGGCGCAGGAACATGTTCACAGCAGTGGTCAGGTTCATGCCCATGGACTCATAGAGGGCGGCAGCACGCTCCTTGATATCGTCATCAACATTCATAACCAGCTTAGCCATATCAACCTCCCAGCAGATAAACTATCTATATCTATTGTACATATACTAGGTAGATCAATATATCGTCGTCATACTACCCTGCAACCGACTTGAACCGGACGCATCGTCCGGATCGCGATCCGGCAGGCGGCGCATCAGCCCCAACCTTCGGGCTTCCAGACTTCAGAGTCGCTTCAGTTCGGCCAGAGCGGCGTAGTGCAGCACATCAAACCGCTCCGGGGCGATGCGTTCGAGCATGGCCATGTGCTCCCGCTCCCATGCGGCGACATGCTCCGGGTCGAGCGACGCGCCGATGCCACGGCACGCCTTCATTCGGCCATTCCAACCCTCCCTGGTGAACGGCACCTCCAGCTTGCGCTCCTCATGATGGACGAGTTCGAAACCTGAAGCTGCGTAGCAGGCCGGAACGTCGATCGGATGCATGCGCTCCCCCGCCCCGCTCCAATGCGGGCTGTACTTGAGGACGAGTCGCTCGCTCGCACCGGCGATCCCGTCCTCGAACGGCAGCCACTCCATGACCAGAACGAGGAGCCGGCCACCCGGCTTGAGCAGGCGATGCAGCTTATTGCACACGGTCTCATGGTCGAAATACCAGAAGCACTGGCATGCGGTGACCACATCAAACGAGGCATCCGGAAAATCGACGTCCTCAGCCGAGGACACTCGGTATTCGATGCCGTCCATGCCAGCGGACAGGCGTCGGGCCTGTCCGATCTGTTCGGCGGAGATGTCGGTGCCGACCCATGTGGCGCCGTAGCGGGCCATGTTGCGCGGCAGCACCCCGGTGCCGGTGCCGAGATCGAGCACATGCTGACCGTCCCGGCACAGGCCTCGATCGAGGATCATCCGGTAGAACTCCGGCGGGTAGATGTCACGGTACTTCGCGTAATCGGCCGACACCCTCCCCCAGTCGAACGGCGTGCCGTCATCGATGCGCCCGTCAACGATCATCGCGAACCATCCTTTCCGAAAAAGGTCTTGCCCCGCCGCCCGCCTTGCGATGCCTTCTACGGCTGACGTCGTACCAGCATATATAGCGTACGACGGTCGACCGGCAATCCTCGCGTATGTCAGTCGATGAGCTTCAGCCCTATGGCACAAGCGACCAGTCCACCGATGAGGAGGATACGCACCAGCGAGACGGTCTCCTCCCCGCTGATCATGCCGTATGCCGCGGTGATCGCCGCCCCGATGCCGACCCAGATCGCATACGAGGTGCCGATCGGTATGTGCTTCATCGCGTATGCAAGCCCACCCATGCTGACGGCAAGACCGACCGCGAATACTACCGTGGGAATGATCCGGGAGAATCCCGCGGAACGATCAAGTGCGATCGCCCATACCGATTCGCATATGCCGGAAAGAATGAGAACGAGCCAAGACACAGCCATCACGCTCCTCATGGTCATGGCAAGTCTTGTCAAACCGGGTACTTGTCCATCGTCCGGGAGCCACGTACGGCTCTGGCTTCAGGGTAGCACGCGCACAGCTCGACCTTACTCCCCGCTGGACAAGTACGCCCTCGCAATGCCGACATGACGCCGACATGACGCGAAGCAAAACTTCGGCCGCCGACCTGCGCAGGATCCGGATGAACCCGAGAAAATCGGCAAAATGCCGCTGCACCGACGACAGGACGAATCCCGTACGATTCATACGGGTCGATTGCCTTGCCGCCACGAGTGTCTCATCAGCCCGCACCTGACGGTATTCATTCCGTCACCGCGAATCGCTCCAACACCACGAGAGCATCATCACCCAAGGTGTCCAGCCGGGATACGTTCCATATTGAACGGCCGACTCGGATCACAGGGATGAGCTATACGCATGAAGATAGAAATCAATGCGGAATAATCTCTGTCCTCGGCGGCCATACGGCTGGCATTATCGTTTTCATCGCCGCCGACCTGCCGCCAGTCGAGATCGTATCCGGCAGAGTGGCAGAGCATCGTCCACATGACACGTTGCGTCCGTCCGTTGCCTTCGCGGAATGGGTGAACGAAGTTGTAGTTGTCGTAATGGTAGGCAAGGCGCTCCGCAAAAGTGACGAGATCCATGCCTTTGAGCATGCGGTCGCGTTTGAGCTCGCCTTGCGACCATGCCACGCCCATCCCGATATTGGTGGAAGGCAGGAAGAATTGAGACCCCTCAACATTCTTGCGGATTTCCACGGTCCGGATATGGCCGGCCCATGCGTAAACGTCCTGAAACAGTAGATGGTGTATGACCTTGAGCTCGTCCAAGCTTCCGTATCAGACCATTGGCGGATCGGCGAAAAGCTGCAACATGCGCGTTCCGACCAATTCGCCCTCAGCCTGTCTCAGCTCATCCCAAGTTCGAGCTCCCGGAATATTGGCGAGTATGCCAGTCTTCGAATCAATGTACGGGTCAACGAAATCAGCCGGCATGAGATTCTCCGGCATGTGCATCCATGCCGGCTCCGTGGTTGTTGCGACGCCATGCGCGTTGCATGAGCTGTTCAATGCTCATGCCGCCCTGCGCAAATTCATTCGCGTCATTACGGAACTCGTCCGATACGTAGGCGCCTTCCATCTCGCCGGAGTGGATGGCTTCTTCGACTGCACGCTTACGATCCATATCAACCCTCCGACTAAAACAAAAGGCCCAGAATCCTGAAGATCGCGGGCTTTGTCCAATCGGACCAGCGGGATTTGAACCCGCGACCCCTTGTTGGTTGGAGGGGTATTTCGTTGGTCCGACTAAACTTCGTCAATCTCGTTACGATTGATTTTACGCCGTTTCTGAATTCTTGTCGAAATTCGTTGATTGCTGATTATTTGGCTGCTCTCGGGGGCCATCGTGTCTGAGTCGTGTCTAAGCCGCAGACACGATGGCAAACCACTAACATGCGGAGCGCCAGCCGATCCGCCGACGATTCGTGATATCGAAGGTCTTGCCCGTCCCGCTCAGCGAACGGCGGTGTGGCTGCCCCACTGCAGCACGATGATACCGACGATCATGATCGCCATGCCCAGCCACATACGCCAGTTCAACGGATCACGGAAGGCGAAATGCGCGATGATCGCGGTGGCGATGATGCCGACGCACGACCACACGCCATAAGCGAGCGCGGTCGGCATGCCGCGATCCAGGACCTTCGCGAGCAGGAAGAAGCAGACACCATACCCCAGCACCACGGGAATCACCCACGCGACTCTGCTGAGCCCCTCCGAGGCGCGCAGCGACAACGTGGCCGCCACCTCACAGAAAATAGCCCCGAACAGCATCAACCATGTCAACGCCATACTCATCCCCCTTCTTGCGATCATGCTCCGATTCGGCTGAATCGGTCGAATCGGCCACAAGCTAGCATCCCGCGCTGGACAAGTACGCTCCTCGCGATGCCAGCATGACGCCAGCATGACGCCGACATGACGCGAAGCAAAACTTCGGCCGTCCGACTTGCGCCAGACCCGGATGTGCCCGAGAAATCGGCAAAAAGCCGTTGCGCCGACGACAGGACGAATCCCGGTGACGTCGGCCAGTCGCACGACAGCCACGTCGATAGTGGTCAGCACAGCCTGTCTCAGCTCACCCCAAGTTCGAGCTCCCGGAATAAACTTGGCGCAATCGGATAAGGAATAAGGGAACCGGACAAGATATGAAACAGTATGTGGTGGATGCGTTCACGGATCGGGTGTTCAAAGGCAATCCGGCGGCGGTGTGCTTGCCTGAGTCGTGGCCATCAGACGAGCTGATGGCGAACATCGCGATGGAAAACCGGTTCTCCGAGACCGCGTTCATCGTGCATGAGCCGGATGGATGGTGCCTGCGCTGGTTCACGCCAGGAGGCGAGATCGATCTGTGCGGGCATGCGACACTCGCCTCCGCGTACGTGATACTGCGGTTCGTCGAGCCCGAGGCCGGCGAGGTCCGGTTCCGGACGATGAGCGGCATGCTGACCGTAACACGTCAAAACGGCCCCGACAACGACCGCAGAACCACGGGCGAAGTCCTCTCGATGGATTTCCCCGCATACGATCTCAAGCCCACACCCGTTACCGATGCGATGGAGCAGGCGCTGGGGGCACGACCTCTTGAGGCATGGCTCGGCCGTGACCTGCTATGCGTGATGGAGAACGAGCAGACCGTGCGCGAGCTCAAGCCCGACTCGGCAGCCCTGACCGAACTGCCCGGTCTACTGGCCAATATCACGGCCGCAGGGAAGCCCGGCACGGGATTCGACTGCATCTCCCGCTCGTTCGCTCCGAAACTCAACGTGCCTGAAGACCCGGTTTGCGGTTCCGGACACTGCCACATCCTGCCCTATTGGAGCAAGAGACTCGGCAAGGCCACACTCACTGCCTATCAGGCATCCGCACGCGGTGGTGTCATCCAAGCGACGGTGAATGACGGGCGTGTCAGCCTCGGCGGAAGTGCGGCGCTGTTCTCCGTCGGCGAGATCCTGCCCGAATGATCGCGTACCACAATGTCCGCATACAGTCCACGTGAGCCTCTACATCGTCAAATCGATATGGAAACAAGCCGGAACAACGAGAAGAGGACGAAATGGAATCCGGCCTGAGCGTCCAGTCCGGTCCGAGCCCATTGCGTCCGATCCCATAGGATCCACCGCGAAAACCCGCATTGCTCACCACATAACGTCCGATCAACACGGCGATCGGGGCGAATCGGGGATGGATGCGCGATGAGTCTGCCGCTCAGCGCATGTCAATCGGTTGATGTTCGTTGAGCGGCAGCAAACCGTGCCGCTCAACGTGATTTTGGCGATTTTTCACGTTGAACGGCAGACAAGGCGGCGGCAGGAGCGGCCCCCGCGATACCGGTTATTGCAGAATCGTTGGAAAACAGCCGTTTTGACAATGTGTCAAAAAGACGGCAAGGCGGCAATGACGCATCGTCGTGCCGCTCAACGCCAAAACCGCCGAAAAATGCGTTGAGCGGCACCGCCGGGGCGCGGCCGGGCAGCATAGCCGGGCGGCATGGCTGAAATGGCGCAGCCGGGCAGCGTCGTGTCACGCCCGACCAGCCGTTGTTCGACGACCCGTTCGAGGTGAGCCTGTCCGAGGAGTACGATGACGGGCTGGTGGCCGAGGCGGGCCGGTTCCTCAGGTTCGTGACCGCCGACGAACACTCCGCCCAGAATCTGGGCCGCATGTTCGCCACGCCCTTGCTGGAGGCGTACAAGCATCTGTTCTACGTGCTCTATGGTGGCGGCGGCAACGGCAAGGGCATCCTGCTGGGTGCGTTGAACCGGTCGTTCCCCGGCTTGAGCACGGCGGTGAACGCGAAGACCCTGCTGGGCGGCGCGAAGGGCGCGGGCGGGTTCGCGACCGATCAGGAGATGCTCAAACTCATCGGAGCTCTGTGGGCGTACGACGAGGACGCCGACATCATCACCCTGGAACAGGCCACGCTCTTGAAGAAGATCGGCACCGGCGACATGATGGCCGCCCGCCGCATTCAGGAGAACACGGTCAGCTTCCGCAACAAGGCCACGTTCATCATCGCGTCGAACAATCCCGTGATCATGGCCAACACCGAGGCGTTGAAACGCCGCCGCGTGTTCGTCCGCATGCGCGACAACCGCGCCGAAGCGGAGTTCAAAGAACTGCTGGCCTTCCGCGCCGAGCACGGGGCCGTGCCGTTCCTCATGGCATCCTGCCGCCTGTGGGAACGCTCGGACAAGCCGTGGGACGACGTGGCCATCGGATCCGGAGACGACCTCTCGGAGCATGAGCAGTGGATCGTTGACCAGATCATCGTGCAGGGGTACGCGGTCAGCGGCGACAACCCCTACTACGCGTCGTCGGCCACGCACCGCAACTCCGTGACCAAGCTCGGCCTCGAATCCACGTGCAAGCGCGTCGAAGGCAAGGTCGCGCGCGTGCTCGTCGTCGCCGACGAGAGGATCTTCGCCGTCTACCGGGCCAAGAGCGAACACGACATCAACCAGGCCATCAACGAGACCACGCCCACGCCACCGCAGCCCATCGAGGGCGAAGCCACGGTCACGCCCGGCGAAGCCGGCTACCCGGTCAACTACGCCACCGTCACGGACGGCAAGAAGTCCTACGACTGGCAGAAGACGAAGGACCTGCCCGCCGGATCCACGCGCACGCCCAACGGCAATGCGTACGCGGTCATCCCCGCCGTCGGCACGGCGGTCATCGACCTCGACGTCGCCAAGGACAAGAACGGACGCGTGCTCGCGGACGCGCCCACGGGCTGGGACGTGTTCAACCGTGAGATCGGCCCGTACGGCGGCAGCGCGTTCCCACGCACCTACCTCGTATCCACGCCCACCGGCGAGAAGCATGGACTCGCCAGCGTGCACGCCTACTACCTCATCCCCGACGAATTGAAAGGCAAGCTCAAGAACGGCGTGCACCTGACCGGCAAGCCGGTGGACATCCGCTGCGAGGGCAAGGGCTACGTCATCGGCGCCGGCTCGGTGTTGGACGACGGCGGCACATACCGGCTGCTCGACCTGCCAGACGGGCAACCGCCCCTCATGCCGCCCGTCATGGTCGCATGGCTCAGAGAGCACGGCTACGTGGACGGCGAGACTCCCGCGACGATGCAGCCGGACGGGGCGCGGCCGGTGATGATGCGCACCCGATACCGGTCCACCCGCATGGCCGGCAAAAGCGTCAGGAACGAGCCCGACATGACCCCGATCGCCCCCGGATCCCGCAACGACACGCTGCACCGGTGGGCGTACGGACGGCTCGCCAACCACCCCGACAACGCCGCCCGGATCCGCGACGACCTGTATGCGCGTGGTCACGCCAGCGGATTGCAGGACACGGAACTGGAGACCATATGGCGCAGCATCACCCGACAACTGGGAGACCGTCATGCCTAGACGCAAACCATCATGGCTCACACACCTATGCACCGGCCGACTGAAAGCCAGACGATGCACAGGCTGCCGGGAATGGGTGGCCGCGGACGAGCAGGGACCCGTATGGGAAACATACGATCCCGGCATACTCGACGCGAAGGACCTCACCACCGCGATCATCCTCGAACGGCCGTTCACCCGCATCCACCAATACACCGCCGGACTGCTCACCCTGCAGAACCCGTGCGGCGCGCGAGGCATCAGCCCGGACGGCCAATACCTCGCCGTCCACGAATGCCACCGCACGCCCATCAGCCTCAAACCATTCACACCAATCAGACGGAAACCAGTCTCACGCTGGGATCCCGGCATCCATTTGTCGGACGAGGACGTCCGACTGTTCACCGAACTCTGGAGACGACCCTTATGAGCATCATCCACCCCAAACGCCACACACGACCCCGCCCCCGCGTCGTCCGTCTGCCGGAGACCACGCACCACCGGCTGCGCCGCGCGTATCCCGCGGCCATCCAGTTCCTGCGCCAACCGGCGGCCGTCAGCGGGTTCGGCACCGCGGCCGGCACCACGCGCGAATGCACGTGCGGATACAAGACCCGCAGCACCCGACAGTTCCTCGCCCATCTCGAAGAGAAAGCCACGCCCATGCCCGTAGCCTCATACCAATCGCCACGACCGCTGATGACGCACCGTCTCGTGGACACCGCCAAACAGGGCACGGTGTTCATCTGCTCGTGCGGCCACGACTACACGTCACTGGGCCTCATGCAGGAACACGTCCGCTACGCCGACAAGACGGAGACCGACCATGCGTGAACAACACCAGATCATCACCGAATACTCCAGCACGGGATTCCGCTGGTGGTGCTCATGCGGCTGGACCACCGACGACCGGCAACAGCTCCACCAGCACCCCGGCGTGAAGGCGGCACGACCATGAACGGGCGTTGCGTAAACCACGACGGCAATCCCGCCGCGCGACGCCGCAAGGTGTGCCGCGACTGCGTTCAACGGTTCCGCGACGCGATGACCCTGATCGCATCGGACACGCCCGCACTGCTGCTCATCGCCAACCGACAGGCCAGCACAACGGCACCGGACCGCAGCGGCATCCGCACGCAATCCGCCCATGCCGTCCTTCCCATCCAGGAACACGCGTGGGAACTCTATCGGGAGACCGAGGAGCTGATCCGGCTGGCCGCCCTGCAATGCCGGCTGCCCGCCGCCATCCGACGCACGGCAAGCATTCCGGCGCTCATATACGGCATCCTCAACGACGACCGGCCACTGCTCGACGCGTCCGACGCCCGCTCATGGTGGCGCGACATCGTTGACATGGCAGGCAAGGTCAACCGCGCCGTGGATCCACCCATGGCACAAGTCGCCTACGGCGCTTGCCCCTTCTGCCCGAACGGCATCGTCTGGGGCGAACCGCGCGCCCACATGGGCGCATGCCGCTCCTGCGGCGCCGAGGTGAACCGCACCTACGTGCCCGACCGGCTCCTCGACCGACTCGCCAAATCGGAGAAGAAGGGCACACCCAAGCAACTGAGCGACCAATGCGCCAAGGCCGGCTTCCGACTGCCCGCGTCCACCATCCGCTCATGGACACGGCAAGGAAGACTCACACCGGACAGGCACGGACGCATCCCGCTCAGCAGCATCGTGCCCCTCATCCGCGAACGCGCGCAATGAATCCGATATACGGCAAATGTCCCGTACTCCACGCTCAGGAGATCGGGGCATTTGCGGTGGTTCAGATCGAAGGCATGGACAAAAAACGTGTGAAGGAAGTGTGGGCAAGCCTTGGGGATAGGTCGGGAGCAATTTCCCAGTCGTTTGGAGACATGCCCATGGTATGAGGCGTGTCGGGGTAGGGGTGTGTCCGGTTGTGTCCCGAGTTGTGTCCGAAAACGTGTCCAGAACGCCGAGAACACGGCGTGTCGCAGAATACAAAAAGCCCGGAATCGTTGAAATTCCGGGCTTTCTAGTCGGACCAGCGGGATTTGAACCCGCGACCCCTTGACCCCCAGTCAAGTGCGCTACCAAACTGCGCTATGGTCCGAAAACCAACACAAAAGGAGCAATCCGTGTCCGAGGAACCGTATTACATTGTGTCCAGTTGTGTCCATCTTAAATTATCCGCTTTTCAGCGTAGGCCCTTAGCCCTACTGGTAGCTGACATCCGGTCAAGTGTCACTCAGTATGACTGAGTAACCCCTTGACCCCCAGTCAAGTGCGCTACCAAACTGCGCTATGGTCCGATGCTGCGTTTTGCAACAGTCGATTAATTTACCAGAAACTTTCAGGAACGCAACTCGGCGTGTTCCCCGCGGGTGTCGAGCTCATCTCCCGATCAGGCATCGCTGTCACCGATCGATCCGTAAACGCCAAGGGGAGATACCCACTACCTTCGTTACTGCATGATCATTGTCCGCCATATCTTGCGTCATCGACCATGAGGTCGATCGCAACACGGCGGATCGCAACATGGCCGACGATGGAATCAGGCGTTCAGCACGCCAAGCCCCAGCTACACATATACCGAAACGATCCCCCTAAGTTTCGAAATATGATGCGCTAAGTCGACGTCAGCGCAACATACTCCGGAACTCAAGGAGAATCTCGCGAGATTGTTGCGCTGAGACGAAGTCCGTGCAACAAATTCCGGAAATCGACCCTGTGCTCTGGATACTGTTGCGATGAGAATATTGTTGCGATGAGAGCGGCTGAGAACGGACCGAGAATAAGTGAGAATCGGCCAGCGCAACAAGTTCCCGAAACCAAGGGTGATTTCGGGAACTTGTTGCGCTGGCACAGCGACTGACACAGTGAGATAGGTCCCCGCTACGTGAGCCACGTGAGCCGCATAAGCTACATAAGCCACATAAGCTACTTGCGCTTCTTCTTCTCGCGGATGTTCACCGAGATCTGGATCGGCGTGCCCTCGAAACCGAACTCCTCGCGCAGCGAGCGTTCGATGTAGCGGCGGTAGCCGTGCTCGAGGAAGCCGGTGGCGAAGATCACGAAGCGCGGCGGACGCGTCGAGGCCTGCGTGGCAAACAGGATGCGCGGCTGCTTGCCACCGCGCAGCGGGTGCGGGTGGGCGGACTGCAGCTGGCCGAGGAACGCGTTGAGCTTGCCGGTCGGAATGCGCTTGTCCCACGATTCGAGCGCCTCGCGCATGGCCTTGGCCAGACGGTTGGTGTGCCAGCCGGTCTTGGCGGACAGATTCACGCGCTGCGCCCAGGTGACGCGGTCGAACTCGGTGGCCCACAGACGTTCGAGACGCTGCTTGTCGAACTCGTCCATCGCATCCCATTTGTTGAATACGAGGACGATGGCGCGTCCCGCGTCCACGGCGGAGCTCATGACCTTCAAATCCTGATCGGAGATCGGCACGGACGCGTCGAACAGGACGAGCGCGAGCTCGGAGCGTTCGATGGCGGCCTGCGTGCGCAGCGACGAATAGTATTCGGCACCCTGCAGCTTGTGCTGGCGGCGCTTGATGCCGGCCGTGTCGATGAACAGCCAGTCCTCGCCGTCGATGTCGATGACCTCGTCGACCGGATCGCGCGTGGTGCCCGCCAGATCGTTGACGACGGAACGCTCCTCGTGCGCGAGCTGGTTGAGCAGCGACGACTTGCCCACGTTCGGACGACCCACCAGCGCCACGCGGCGCAGACCGTACGGCGTGAGGAAACCGGAGGTCTTCTGCGCCTTCCTCAGGCTGTCGAGCGCCTCATCGAGCAGATCGCCCACTCCCCTGCCGTGCATGGCGGAGATCGAGTGGGGCTCGCCCAGACCGAGCTTCCAGAATTCGGCGGTCAGGTACTCGCTTTCACGGTCGTCGATCTTGTTGACGGCGAGCGTGACCGGCTTGCCGGAGGCGCGCAGCATCCTGACGATGCGTTCGTCCGTATCGGTCAGGCCGACCTGCCCGTCGACGACGAGCACGACGGCGTCGGCGAGATGCACGGCGACCTCGGCCTGCGAGGCGATGGCCGAATCGATGCCCTCGACGTCGACCTCCCAGCCGCCGGTGTCGACGAGCTTGAAGTCGGTGCCGGCCCATTCGGCGTCGTAGCTGACGCGGTCGCGGGTGACGCCCGGCGTGTCCTCGACGACGGCGACACGCTTGCCGAGGATGCGGTTGACCAGCGACGACTTGCCCACGTTCGGACGTCCGACGATGGCGAGCACGCCGACCTGCTTGGTGCCGGGCTGGCTCGAGGAGGCGGAGACGATGCCGTCATGCTCGATCAGCGCCTCGTCTCCCTCGTCCAGATCGTAGCCTTCGAGGTTGGCGGCGTACTGCTCGTACTCCTGCTCCTCGATGGCGTCGTCGACGAGCCCGACGAGCGTGTCGAGGGTCTGCTCGAAGGTCATGTCCGAGTTGTCGATGGTGGTGACGCCGTCCGCGGCGGTCAGGAAGCTCGTGGTCTTCGCGTCGATACGATCGCGGGCCGCGACATCCTCCGCGCCGACTCCGGCGGCGCCCACGGACTGGCCGGTGCGGCGGGCCTGACGGACCTCCTCGCGGGCGGTCAGCAGAACGCGCACCTCGGCATCGGGGGCGACGACCGTGGTGATGTCACGGCCCTCCGCGACGATGCCGAGACCGCCGGAGAAGGAGTCCTTGGACTCCTCGCGGGCGATGTAGGCGCGCTGGGCGGCGATGAGCACGTTGCGCACCGGGATGATGCCCGACACCTTGGAGACGTGCGTGGAGACCTCGGAGGAGCGGATCGCCTCGGAGATGTCCTCGCCGTCGGCGCTCACGGACGGATGGTCCGGATCGACGGAGATGTCGAAGTGGTCGCCGGTGAAGAACTCGCCGACCGTCTCGGTGACGACCCGCTCATCGGGCTCGTCGACATCGAGATCGATGCCCTTCTTCAGACACCACCATGCGCAGGCGCGGTACATCGCGCCCGTGTCGAGGTAGGCGAAGCCGTAGTACTTGGCCAGCGCCTTCGACGTCGAGGATTTGCCGACGCCGGCGGGCCCGTCGATGGCGACGCGGATCACAGGCCGACCTCCTTGGCCAGGGAACGGACCTCGGCCTGGCTCAGCACGCGGTAGGAACCGGACTTGAGCTCACCGAGCTTGATCGGACCGATCTGGGTGCGCACCAGACGCTTGACCGGGAAGCCGATCGAACCGAAGATTCGGCGCACGATGCGGTTCTTGCCGGAGTGCAGCACGACCTTGACGATCGTGGCGTCACGGCTCGAGTCGATGATCGCGCAGTGGTCGAGTTTGATCCATCCGTCGTCCAGCTGCACGCCGGTGGTGACGAGACGGCGGCACACGGTGCCGGAGATCTTGCCCTCGAGGGTGGCGACGTAGGTCTTCTCGACCTCGTACTTGGGGTGCATGACGTGCTGGCTCAGCTCGCCGTCGTTCGTCATGAGGATGAGGCCCTCCGAATCGTAATCCAGACGGCCCATGTGGAAGATGCGCTCGTACTTGTCGCCGACGATGTCGCGCAGCGTGTAGCGGCCCTTCGGATCCTCCATGGCGGACAGGACCCTCTTCGGCTTGTTGAGCGCAAGCGTGATGTGGTTGTTGTTGATGCGCACGCGGGATCCGTCGACGCGGACCTGCTGGTGCGTGGGATCGACGCGGGTGCCGAGTTCGGTGACGAGCTCCCCGTCCACTTCGACTCGGCCTTCGGTGATCATGAGCTCGCACTTGCGGCGGGAACCGAATCCGGCCTGAGCGAGCAGCTTCTGAAGGCGAATGCCTTCCTGATTGTCTTCATGCGCCTTTCTGGCGCGGGAATATGCGTTTGGCATCGTTCTCCCAACGTGGCCTTAGGTGTATTTCCAAATCTGATAGTGTATCGTGACCTCCGGTCCAAACCGGCCCGACGACGCGCGGCACTGCTAGACTGGCAGCGTTCCGCGGGGTCTGCCCCGGAGCGGAACGAAGTATCGCAATGATCGAAGGATTGATATGACATCACAGGACAACGTTACGAAGGAACAGCCGTGGCCGCTTCGGGTGGGGGCCGAGCTGGCCGGCACCTTCCTCATCTGCTTCGCCATCTACGTGTTCAGCACGTTCGGCACGGTGGTCTTCTCCGCCAATCTCGCCTATATCGCGATCGGCACCGGTCTGACCTACGCCGCCGCGGTGTACGCGCTCGGCTGGGTCTCCGGCGGCCACTTCAACCCGGCGGTGACGGTGGCGGCCATGCTCACCGGTAGAACGAAGCTCGTGGACGGCGTCCTGTACATCGTCTTCCAGACGCTCGGCGCCGTGCTCGCCGGTCTGCTGGTCAGGTTCCTGCTGCCCACCTCCAGCACGGTGACGATCTCGCAGTGGCTGACCACCGCGGTCAACGGCTTCGACAAGGGTTCCGTCGCCTACACGACGCTCAACCAGTACGGTCTGAACGTCTCCATCACGCAGGCGATCGCGGTCGAGGTCGTGGCCGGCGTGGTGGTCGTGGGCGTCGCGATGGCGAACTATGACAAGTCCCGCTATGCGCTGGCGACGGCCGTCGCCTACACGTTCGCCACCGCCGTGGCCTTCCCGATCACCGGTGCTGCGCTCAATCCCGCCCGTGCCACCGGCATCGCCGTGGCCTCGCAGAACCAGGGTCTGTCGGTGGAGCCGCTGAGCCAGCTGTGGGTGTTCTGGGTGTGCCCGATCCTCGCGGCGGCGCTGGTCGCGCTGGCGATGATCGTCATGCAGATGGTGCACACGCCGAAGGCCGCGGGCGATGACCCCGCGCAGATCGGCGGATACGACGAGGCCGCCGACTCCGGGAAGGAGCCGACGGCCGATGCCTCCTATGGCAACGCCCAGGAACCGTTCGAGACGGCCGGAGCTTCCGAGGCGTCACAGGAAGTAGCCGGAGAAGTAGAGGACCAGCAGTCCGACGCCAAGGCAGATGCCGATGGTGGTGTCGAACGCCACTGACCTCACCTTCCATGGGCTGCGTTCGCGCATGATCATGCGCAGCAGCCCCGTACCGATGGCCGTCACGGAGATCAGCACCGTGGCGGCCATCGTGTATCCGAGGACCGCGATCACGCCGGAGGCGATCACCGCCACGGCGACGCACCATTCGAACCACGGCTTGCCCTCGTGGTCCTCGGAGACATAGGGATGATTCTTCATGGACTTATCGACCCGATCGCTCGATCAGTGGAAGAAGTGACGGGTTCCGGTCAGGTACATCGTCACGCCGGCCTTCTTCGCGGCCTCGATGACCTCCTCGTCGCGGATGGAACCACCGGGCTGGACGATGGCCTTGACGCCGGCGTCCATCAGGGTCTCGGCGCCGTCGGCGAACGGGAAGAACGCGTCGGAGGCGGCCACGGAACCGGTGGCGCGGTCGGCGCCGTCCGCCAGCGTGTTCGCACGCTCGACGGCCAGATGGCAGGAGTCCACGCGGTTGACCTGGCCCATGCCGATGCCGACCGTGGCCTGATCGTGCGCGAGCAGGATGGCGTTGGACTTGACGCAGCGGATGGCGCGCCATGCGAACACGAGATCCTTCAGCGTGGCCTCGTCGGCGGGTTCGCCGGAGACGAGCTTCCACGCGTCCGGATCGTCGCCGGTGGCGTTGATGAGGTCCATGTCCTGCACGAGCAGGCCGCCGTCGATCTGACGGAACTGCGTGTGGCCCTTCGGCGGCTCGGCCACCTTGAGGATGCGCAGGTTCTTCTTCTTGGTCTGGAGCAGCTCCAGCGCCTCGGGCTCGTAGGCCGGGGCGACGATGACCTCGGTGAAGATCGGACGCACGCTTTCGGCCATTTCAAGGGTGACGGTGCTGTTGCATGCGATGACGCCGCCGTAGGCGCTCACCGGATCACAGGCGTGGGCCTTCCTGTGGGCCTCGGCCGCGGTGGCTCCGATGGCGAGACCGCACGGGTTGTTGTGCTTGACCACGGCGACCGCGATGGACGGCGCCATATCCCACACTGCGCGCCATGCGGCGTCGGCGTCGACGTAGTTGTTGTAGCTCATCGGCTTGCCGCCGAGCTGTTCGGCGTGCGCGAAGCCGTTGCGGTCCAGCGGATCGAGGTACAGGGCGGCCTGCTGGTGGGAGTTCTCGCCGTAGCGCAGCGTGTGCGCGCGATCCCAGGTGCGGGTGAATGCGGCCGGGAACTTGGCGTCGTTGACCGGATGGTCCTCGTCGTCGTGATCGGTTTCGACGATGGTGGCGGGCTTGGGCCAGTGCTTGGCGGTCCACTCGTTGATCGTCGCGTCGTAGGCGGCGGTGTGGGCGAACGCCTTGCCGGCCAGCCAGCGGCGCTCCTCCAGGGAGAAGCCCTCTCCGTTCGAGATGCGCTCGGCGACCAGCGCGTAGTCGGCCGGATCGGTGATGATCGCGACGGTGGCGCTGTTCTTCGCGGCGCCGCGCACCATGGACGGGCCGCCGATGTCGATCTTCTCGATGGTGGCGGCCTCATCGGCGCCGGAGCGCACGGTGTCGGCGAACGGGTACAGGTTCACGACGACCAGATCGAACGGCTTGATGCCGAACTTCTCCAGCTGGGCGGCGTGGTCAGGGTTGGTCATGTCGGCGAGAATGCCGGCGTGGATGTGCGGGTCGAGGGTCTTGACGCGGCCGTCGAGGCACTCGGGGAACCCGGTGACTTCGCTCACTTCGGTGACGGGCACGCCAAGCTCGGCCAGACGCTTGGCGGTCGAACCGGTGGATACGACCTCGACGCCGGCCTTGATGAAGGCCTCGGCGAGCACTTCGATGCCTTCCTTATGGAAGACGGAGACCAGTGCCCTCCTGATCGGACGATTGGTTGTTGTCATCGTGTTCCTCCTTTGATGGTTGTTCACGCTTCACGTTTGGCGCCGAACGCACGACTCTGCCGGCCTTCGGCGTCTTGCCCGCCTTGCCTTCGGCCACGCGGACGGCACGACGCTCGTCTGCGGCCCTGACGGGCTGCACACGGCCCGGATCCCCGTCGGACGTCCGCTCGGCATGTTCCGTGCGCGGCGAATGGTCGGTGTGATGCTCGACAATCCAGTGTATCCCGTAGACGGCCGCCAACACTACGGTGACGACGAGCCATGCGCTCGTCAGTCCGAATCCGAGCGCGCGGGCCACCGCCGCCGTCGAGGGGACGACGTCAACGCCCACATGGGCGAGTCGCTGGTGGCCGAGTGGGCCATTCGACAGTGCGAAGCCTGCGGCCGACAGTCCGATCGTGGCCGCGGCCGCGGCGACGAGCACGCCGGCATGGCACAGCATCGTGATGATCAGACGCTTCAGTCCGTCGGCGTCGCCGAATGCGACCGGTCTGACCTTCATCGGGCCGGGCAGCAGCATGGCGAGCAGGGCGAGGACCGCGTAGATGGCGGGGATGACGCATTGCAGGATCAGACGGATGCGGTCGTCGCCCACCCCTTCCGGCATCAGGCCGAATACCGGCAGCGGCGGCAGCCCCGCGGACTGTCCCGCCCACATGGTGAAGACGCCGAGATCGCCGATGTGGAATCCGGCGCCCAGCAGCCACGAGAACGCCCAGACCATGAGGTTGGGCAGCCACGCGCACGAGGCAATCGTGGTGAGGATGCGCGAGCCGTTCTCCATGCCGTCCATGTCGAACAGGAGCGCCATGCCCTGCCAGTCGCGTGTGATCCATACGATCACGACGACGAGTCCGGCGACGCATGCCACGACGAACATGGCGGCGACGAGCAGCAATGCAAGCGCCACGGCGTCGTAGGCCCGCGCGCCGACACGTTCCCTGAACGCGGTACGCGCGTCGGACATGAGCCGCGATCCCGGCAGCGCACCCAGCAGGTATCCGACCGTCCAGATCGCCGCGGCCTTGGCGATGATGGTCAGCGGCGGATCCTCGAGTTCGATGGACGTGCCGTTGGCGCACATGAGGTCGAGCACGATCCATATGCCGAGACCCACCGCCCAGTTGATGATGTTTCCCCCCGCCTTGCGTGCGCATTGCGCGATGAGCGCGATCAGCAGAATGGTCAGGAGCAGGGGCGTGATGCCGACGCGTACCGTGCCGAGGGAAAAACCTACGCCCTGGCTGAGCAGGATGACGGCCTGGGTCAGCGGAACGGCGGATGTGGGCAGGTTCTCGCCGCCCTCCTCCATCGAGATGACCAGCAGCATCAGCGCGATGAAGCAGCCGAGCGAGATCGCATAAAGCGCCATCGCCCCGAGGGAGGCGACGGCGCCCTTGATGACGATGGCGAGATATCGTGATTTCAGTTTCACTGATCGAGACCCGCAAGCACCTCACGCATGATATCGGCGGCCTGGCCTGGCGTGCGCCCGACGCGGATGCCGACGGCTTCAAGCGCTTCCTTCTTGTCCTTCGCGGTGCCCTTGCCGCCGGAGACGATGGCGCCGGCGTGGCCCATCTGCTTGCCTTCGGGGGCGGTGAAGCCCGCGATGTAGGCGACGACCGGCTTGGTCATGTGCTCGGCGGCCCACTGTGCGGCGTCCTGTTCGGCGTTGCCGCCGATCTCGCCGATCATCATGACGGCCTTCGTGTTCGGATCAGCCTCGAAGGCCTGCAGCGCCTCGAGCAGCGTGGTGCCGACGATCGGATCGCCGCCGGCGCCGAGGCACGCGGTGAAGCCGATGTCGGACAGCTCCCCCATCAGCTGGTAGGTGAGCGTGCCGGACTTGGAGACGAGACCCAGCGGACCGCGGCAGACGATGCCGTCGGGAATGATGCCGAGGTTGACGCCGTGCGTGTGCTCGGACGAGGCCAGGGTCATGAGCCCGGGGCAGTTGGGACCGACCACGCGTGCGCCGTGCTGCAGCGCGAGCTCGACGAAGTAGGCGGAATCGGCGACCGGAATGCCTTCGGTGATGACGACGATGAGCTTGATGCCGGCCTCGATGGCCTCGACCACAGCGTCCTTGGCGAAGCGCGGCGGCACGAACACGACGGATGCGGTGGCACCGGTGGCCTCGCGGGCCTCGGCGCAGGAGCCGTACACGTGGATCGTGGCGTCCTCGCCGTCCTTGGCGGCCGGGAACGTGACGTCAAGACCCGCCTTGCGGGCGTTGACGCCGCCGACGATGTTGGTGCCCGCCTTGAGCATGCGGGCGGTGTGGGTCATGCCCTGATGACCGGTCATGCCCTGCACGATGACGGGAGCGTCGTCTTCAATGAACAGCACCATCAGTTGGTCTCCTTGGTCTTCTGCGCGTTGGCCGCGATGCGTGCGGCCTCGCTTGCCGCCTCCTCCATGGTCTGGGCGACATGCACGTTCGGGGTGTTCGATTCGGCGAGGAGGGCGAGACCCTCAGCAGCGGCGTTGCCGTCGAAGCGCACGACGATCGGCTTGGTGCCGCCGAGCGTCTCGACCGCCTCGAGGATGCCCTTGGCGACCTGCTCGCAGGAGGTGATGCCGCCGTACACGTTGATGAACACCGACTCGACCTGCGGATCGGACAGCACGATCTCGAGGCTGGCGGCCATGACCTCGGCCGAGGCACCGCCGCCGATGTCGAGGAAGTTGGCCGGCTTGATGCCGGTGCCCTGTTCCTCGCCGGCGCCGGAGACGGCGTCAAGGGAGCTCATCACGAGACCCGCGCCGTTGCCGATCACGCCGACCTGGCCCTTGAGATGCACGTAGTGCAGGCCGTGCTCCTTGGCGCGGCGTTCGAACTCGTCGTTGGCCATCGGATCGGCGAAGCGCTTCCAGCCGTCGTGGCGGAACGCGGCGTTGTCGTCAAGGGAGATCTTGGCGTCAAGCGCGCACAGGCTCTTCGAGGACTCGTCGTCCGGATCGCCGATCTTGGCGAGCGGGTTGATCTCGACGAGCGTGGCGTCGTTCTCCTTGAAGCACTTCCACATCTTGAGCAGGATCTGTGCCGCCTGATCGACGTCGGCGTGGTAGAAGCCGATGCTCTCGGCCATCCTGGTGGCGGCCTCGAGATCGAAGTCGTCGAGCGCCTCGATGTGCAGGCGCTTGACCGATTCAGGGTGCTCGCGGGCGATCTCCTCGACCTCGGTGCCTCCGTTGGCGGTGGCGAGGACGTCGTAGTCGCGCGAGGTACGGTCCACGGAGATCGACACGTAGTATTCATGGAGGATGTTCTTGCCCTCGGCGACGAGCACGCCGTTGACCTTGTGCTTGTGGATGGTCATCGGCAGGATGGCCTCGGAATCGAGAATGGCCTCGTCGCGGGTCTTGGCGAGTTTGACGCCTCCGGCCTGACCACGATGGCCGATCTTGACCTGCGCCTTGACGACGCAGGGGTATCCAAGCTGTTCGGCGGCTTCGGCCACCTCATGCGAGTTCTGTGCGTAGATGGCCTTCGGCGTGGGGATACCCTGCTCCTCGAGCAGTTCGCGCGCCTGATATTCGTAAAGATCCATTGCTCTTTTCCGTTGCGTGTGATTGTCGATTGATTACCCGTGGGTCCGCCGTTTGCCTTCCAAACGACGGACCCACGGATCGTCGGCCTCGACTCAGGCCGGCATGGAGATGAGCGTGCTGACGGGGACCTCGCCGAGCTTGTCGAGCCCGTCGAGCCCGTCGAGCGCCATCACGAAGCTGAAGCCCGCGATCGTGCCGCCCGCCTTCTCGATGAGGTCGGCACCGGCCTTGGCGGTGCCGCCGGTGGCGATGAGGTCATCGACGATGAGCACGCGTTCGCCGGGCTTGACGGCCGTAGTCTCGATCTCGACGCTGGCGGTGCCGTACTCCAGATCGTAGGATTCGCCGATCGTCTCGGGCGGAAGCTTACCCGCCTTGCGGATGGCGATGAACCCCTTGCCCAGATGATGGGCGAGAGCGGGGCCGAACAGGAAGCCACGCGATTCGAGTCCGGCGATGGAGTCGAACTCGTCGGCCGGCAGCGGCAGGGCCGCCTCGAGTGCGTGCATCAGCACGTCGAGGCCCCTGGCATCGGCCAGAACCGGCATGAAGTCACGGAAGATGATGCCTTCCTTCGGGAAGCCGGGAATGGAACGGATCAGGGAGACGAGGTACTCGGCGTCGCTCTGACCGACCTTGGCGAGGTCCTTGATGACGATGTCGCTGCCGGCCATGATCACTTGGCTTCCTTGTCCGCGTTCGCGGCGTTGTCCGTGCCGGCCTCGGCGTTGTTCGCCGCGACGGAGTCCTCGACGTTCACCTGGGCGGCGTCGGACTCGGCATCGGACGTGACGCCGGACTCGACGGCATCGTTCTCGGCGATCGGGTTGCCGTTCTCGTCCACCTCGTCATCGGAGACGTAGGCGGGGCGCACGTATTCGCGGGAGATCGCGTTGAAGCCGACGCGGAGCTTGCTGCCTTCGGAGTCGATGACGACCTCCTCATACTGCTCGTCGACGGAGACGACCTTGCCGATGATCTGGCCGATGGTGATGATCTCGGTACCCGGCTGGAGGCTGGAGCGGAAGTCCTTGACCTTCTGCTGCTGTTCCTTGGCCTTCTTCTGCTGCCACCACATCATGCCGCCCATGACGACGACGAGCATGATGATGAAGATAAAACTGGAATCCATGACGATGATTTCCTTCCGGTCGGGAAACAATGACTAATCCGAATAACGACTAATCCAAAATATAAAGTTTAGAAAAGCTTGCTGACATCGTTCCCGTCCGCATCGGCATCCGGCCGTATGCCGAGATGCCTCCACGCCTTGTCGGTGGCGACGCGGCCCTTGGGCGTGCGGATGAGGAATCCCTCGCGCACCAGATACGGCTCGCACACGGTCTCCACGGTCTCCGACTCCTCGCCGACCATGGCCGCAAGGGTGTTGAGACCCACCGGACCGCCGTTGAAGTTCCTGACGATGGCGTTGAGCACCGCGATGTCCAACCGGTCGAGACCCTCGGCGTCGATCTGGTAGAGGGACAGCGCCTCCCTGACGTCATCGGGGCCGACGGACGGCAGATCATGGACGATCGCCCAGTCGCGCACGCGGCGCAGCAGACGGTTGGCGATACGCGGCGTGCCACGGGAACGCAGCGCGAGCTCGTGGGATGACCCCTCGTCCAGAACGATGCCGAGCACTCCCGACGAGCGCTCGACGAGCTTCTCCAGCTCCTCCACCGGATAGAAGTCGAGGTGGGCGGTGAAGCCGAATCGGGCGCGCAACGGCGAGGGCAGCATGCCCTCGCGCGTGGTGGCACCGATCATCGTGAAGCGCGGCAGCGTGAGCGGGATCGACGAGGCGCCCGGCCCCTTGCCGACCATCACGTCGACGCGGAAGTCCTCCATCGCGATGTACAGCAGCTCCTCGGCCGCACGCGGCAGACGATGCACCTCGTCGACGAACAGCACCTCCCCCGCGTCCAGCGAGCTCAGGATCGAGGCGAGGTCGCCGGCGTGCTGGATGGCGGGACCGGAGGTGATGCGGATCGGCACGCCGAGCTCGTTGGCTACGATCATCGCCAACGTGGTCTTGCCGAGGCCCGGAGGGCCGGCGAGCAGAATGTGGTCCGGCGGTACCTCGCGCTTGCGCGCCGCGTCGAGGAACAGCTGGAGCTGGGCCTTGAGACGGGGCTGGCCGATGAATCCGGCGAGGGCGTGGGGGCGCAGCTCCTCGTCGCTGACCGGCTCGTTGCCGAGCGGCTGGGAGGAGACCATGCGCAGCGACTCCTCGTTCGCCCCGATGTTCTCGTTGCCCTGCGGCTGGGCGAGTTCGGCGCTGATGTACGGTTCGTTCATGTCCGTCTATCACCGCCCTCTGTCCAGCGAGGCGAGGGCCAGACGCAGCACTCTGGGCACGTCCGCTTCGGCGATCGGCGTGGTGATGCCATTGTCCTCGCAGGCGGCATGCACCGCGTATTCGGCGTCCTGTTCACGCCAGCCAAGGGACATGAGGCCCTCGATGACCTGCGCGGCTCCCTTGTCCTCGACTCCGGCGGTCGTCACGGAGGCGCCGTTCTCCTCCAGAGCCTCCAGATCGATGGACCCCTTGAGCTCGAGGATGATCTTCTGCGCGCCCTTCCTGCCGAGACCGGGGGCCTTGGACAGGGCGGCGGCGTCGTTGTCGGCGATCGCGCGGGCGAGCTGGGTGGGGTTGAGCGTCGAGAGCAGCGACAGCGCCACCTTCGGTCCGATGCCGTTGACCTTGATCAGCTGCAGGAACGTGCGCTTCGCCGCGGGCTCGAGGAACCCGTACAGCGTGATCGCGTCCTGCGAGACGTTGAGATAGGTGTAGACCCTCGTCTCCATGCCGCCATGGACACGGGAGAGGTCGGCCGAGGGCATGCGCACCTCGTAGCCGACTCCCCCGACCTCGATGAGCATGGCCGAGGCATCCACCGCATCGACCATGCCGCGTAACGAACCGATCACGACACCTCCTATCGAACAACTGTTCGACAGTGTATCACACGGTATCGCACGCGGGCATCACATGCCGCGGTCGGCGTTGATATGGCGCTTCGTCGCCTTCTTGGCGGCATCGGCCCACTGCCGCTGCGCGGGCGTCAGATGCTCCTCGCGCTCCCCTCCCTGCAGCGCGCCCGCGGGACGCAGGGCGTGGCAGATCGCCAGCGCGAGCGCATCGGCCGCATCGGCGGGCGTGGGCATCCTGTTGAGGTTGAGGATGCGCGTGACCATGCGCTCGACCTGTATTTTCTGCGCCTGGCCGTTGCCGGTGATCGCGAGCTTCGCCTCGGTCGGCGTGTGCAGCGCCACCGGGATGTTGCGCTGCGCGGCGGCGAGCATGGCCAGTCCCGCGGCCTGCGCGGTGCCGAGCACGGTGTTGCGGTTCGACTGGGCGAACACGCGCTCGATCGACACGGCGTCCGGAGCGTAGGTCTCGATCTTGTCGACCAGCCCGTTGTAGATGGAGAGCAGACGCAGATCCTGCGACACATCGGGCGACGAACGCACGACGTCGACGTGAATAAACGAAAGCCGGCGGTGTGCGCCGGCTTCGATCACGCCGACCCCGCAGCGTGTGAGCCCGGGATCGACGCCAAGGATGATCACCTCGGATTACTCCTCGTCAAGCTGTTCCATGACCTCGTCGGAGGCGGTCCAGTTGGAGTAGATGTTCTGCACATCGTCCAGATCATCGAGGTTGTCGATGAGCTTGGAGACCTTGCGCGCATCGTCGAGGGTCAGCTCGACCTCGTTCTTCGGGCGCATGACCATATCGGCGGAATCGTAGTCGAAACCGGCGTCCTGCAGGGCCTTGCGGACGGTGTGCAGGTCGGACGGGTCGGTCACGACGGTGAACACGTCACCATCGTCGACGACGTCCTCGGCACCGGCGTCGCCGGCCTTCTCGAACAGGTCGTCGAAGTCGACGCCCTCGGACGGGACCTCGATCTGGCCCTTGCGCTCGAAGTTGAAGGACACGGAGCCGGAGGTGGCCAGGGAGCCGTTGCCCTTGGTCAGGGTGGAACGGACCTCGGCGGCCGCGCGGTTGCGGTTGTCGGTCAGGCACTCGATGATGAGGCCGACGCCGGCGGGGGCGTAGCCCTCGTAGACGATGTCCTCGTAGTTGGCGCCGCCGGCTTCCTCACCGGAGCCGCGCTTGATGGCGCGCTTGATGTTGTCGGCCGGCATGGAGGCCTTCTTGGCCTTGTACACGGCGTCGTAGAGGGACGGGTTGCCGTCCGGATCGCCACCGCCCATACGGGCCGCGATCTCGATGTTCTTGATGAGCTTGGCGAAGAGCTTGCCGCGCTTGGCGTCGATGGCGGCCTTCTTGTGCTTGGTGGTCGCCCACTTGGAATGACCTGACATAATGCTCCTAGCAGGTTGACGGATAATGGACAAACGAAACGATTGTAGGGCGGTTAGCCGACAATCGGCTTCGTCCGATCAATGTCGTCGATCGGACGAAGCCGGTCGGAAACCGCCCCGCGGCTCGTATCAGAACCGCTCGGAGTGTCTCACTCCTCGGTATCCTCGGTCGCAGCCTTGAAGTCGTCGGCCGAGTTGACCTGAACGCGCTTCTTGATGACCTCGAGGATCTTCGCGCGCGCCTCGTCGACCGGCACGCCGTTGAGCTGGCTGCCGTCGCGGAAGCGGAAGCTCACCGCGTTGTTGTTCATGTCCTCCTCGCCGACGATGAGGATGAACGGCGCCTTGGACTTGGAGGCGTTGCGGATCTTCTTGCCGAAGCGGTCGTCGGAGTAGTCGATCTCGCAGCGGACCATCTCGTCCTCGAGGCTCTTGACGAAGCCGGCGAGGTGCGGGGCGAACTCGTCCGCGACCGGCACGCCAAGCACCTGCACCGGGGCGAGCCACGCCGGGAACGCGCCGGCGTAGTGCTCGAGCAGCACGGCGAAGAAGCGCTCGATGGAACCGAACAGCGCGCGGTGGATCATCACCGGACGCTGGTGGGTGCCGTCGGCCGCGATGTACTCGAGCTGGAAGCGCTCGGGCAGGTTGAAGTCGAGCTGGATGGTCGACACCTGCCAAGTGCGGCCGATCGCGTCACGGGCCTGCACGGAGATCTTCGGGCCGTAGAACGCGGCGCCGCCCGGATCGGCCACGAGGGTCAGACCGGAGTCCTTGGCGACCTCGGCGAGCGTGTTGGTCGCCTCCTCCCAGATCTCGTCGCTGCCGACGTACTTGTGCTCGTCCTTGGTGGACAGCTCGAGGTAGAAGTCGCTCAGGCCGAAGTCCTTGAGGACCTTCAGGACGAAGGTCAGCAGGTTGGTCAGCTCGCCCTTCATCTGCTCTCGGGTGCAGTAGATGTGGGAGTCGTCCTGAGTAAGGCCGCGCACGCGGGTCAGACCATGGACCTCGCCGGACTTCTCGTAGCGGTACACGGTGCCGAACTCGAACAGGCGCAGCGGCAGCTCCTTGTAGGAGCGCTGGCGGGACTTGAAGATGAGGTTGTGCATCGGGCAGTTCATCGGCTTGAGGTAGTAGTCGAAGCCCTGCTTGGTGATGTTGCCGTCGGCGTCGCGCTCCTCGTCAAGGCGCATCGCCGGGTACATGGAGTCCTTGTACCAGTGCAGGTGGCCGGAGGTCTCGTACAGGCCGCCCTTGGTGATGTGCGGGGTCTGCACGAAGCTGTAGTGGTACTTGCGGTGCATCTCGCGGGAGTAGTCCTCCATCGCGTTGATGACGGCCGCGCCCTTCGGGTGGAAGACGGCCAGACCCGGTCCGATCTCCTCCGGGAAGGAGAACAGGTCCATCTCGGCGCCGAGCTTGCGGTGGTCGCGCTTGGCGGCCTCCTCAAGACGCGTCTGGTAGGCCTTGAGATCCTCCTTGGTGGCCCATGCGGTGCCGTAGATGCGCTGCATGGTCGGGTTCTTCTCGTTGCCACGCCAGTAGGCGGCGGCGGAGCGCTCGATCTTGAACGCCTTGATGAAGCGGGTGTTCGGCAGGTGCGGTCCGCGGCACAGGTCCTTCCACACGACGTTGCCGTCACGGTCGACGTTGTCGTAGAAGCTCAGTTCCTTGCCGGAGATCTCGGTGGCCGTGGAGGGGTCGAGATGCGCCTCCTTGTCCTTGATGAGCTCGATCTTGAACGGCTGATCGGCCTCCTCCGCGAGCGCCTCCTCCTCGGTCGTCACGCGGCGGCGGAACGACTGGGAGGACTTGATGATGCGCTGCATGTGCTTCTCGATGTTCTTCAGATCGTCCGGCGTGAAGGGCTGGTCGACCTGGAAGTCGTAGTAGAAGCCGTCCTTGATGATCGGGCCGACGCCGAGCTTGGCGTTCGGGAACAGTTCCTGCACGGCCTGGGCCATGACGTGCGTCGCGGAGTGACGCATGATGCCGAGGCCGTCCTCGGAGTCGAGCGTGACGGATTCGACCGTGTCGCCGTCAGCGAGCGGGGTGTACAGGTCGCGCAGTTCGCCGTTCAGGCGCACCGCGATGATGTCCTTGTCGTCCGCGAAGAGCTCGACGCCGGTGGTGGTAGCTTCCACCTCCTTCGCCTCGCCGTTGACTGTGATGGAGATGGAGCTTTGCGCCATGATGTGTCCTTTGCTATCGGGGCCCGCGTTACTAATGGGCAGGCCTGGACTGTGTGATCAACAGTGGACACGATAGGCACGATCGGCGACATACGCAAGCCGCGTTCGAGTATCGAACGGATTGACGAAACCGGCCATGCATGGTTCACGGCCCATTCGAGGCCGGTTCATCATCGGTTCATTGGGTTCATCGCCGGCTCAGGCGCGCTGCACCAGCCATTGCGCTGCGACCTTCTTCGAGGGGAACACGCCCTGCGCGCCGTTGGCCCCATCGGCCAGCCACATGCGCCTCAGTCCGAAACGCTGCTTGCGCACCGTGCCCGCTCCCGCTCCGTCGTGGAGCACGGAGAACACGCCACGCTCTATCCTCATGATTCTGACGTCCATGATCCCGGCCTCCTTGCCGTAATCTCTTGTTCGTTACCTGTGATGCTAGCGTCGACTCGCGCGACGCGCCGTCCGGAACACGCGGAGAGGTTGCGGCAAAGGCTCCGATGCATCCGAACACACACAGAAAAGCCGCCGGCGATGCGCCGACGGCTTGTTGGGCTCCTGCGGCTGGGCTTGAACCAGCGACCGTCCGATTAACAGTCGGATGCTCTGCCAACTGAGCTACGCAGGAATATTCAGTTTTCTCCACCCGAGTCTCTCGACTCGACCGAAGGAGCTCCTGCGGCTGGGCTTGAACCAGCGACCGTCCGATTAACAGTCGGATGCTCTGCCAACTGAGCTACGCAGGAATGGCTTGCTCACAGGATCTCTCCCGTTCGCACAAGACGTGTACTTTACCGTGAGGCCAGTGGAAACGTCAAATTCGGCGTGTCTACACCGAATGCACCTACATCGAGATCCTGGTCAGGGGCATTGCGGAGTCGATGGGGAAATCGGGGGCGCTGGGCCTGACATCCGCCTCGACGAGGTTCACGCCGAGCATGGCGACCATCGCACCATTGTCGGTGCACAGCTTCAGCTCGGGGATGCGCACCTCGATGCCGTTGCTGCGTCCGAATTCCAGCAGCTTCGCACGCAGCTGCGAGTTCGCGGAGAATCCGCCGCCGACGATCAGCGTCTTCGAATCGTATTGGCGACAGCCGCGCATCGCCTTCCTCGCCAGCACCGTGGCCACCGAATCGGCGAGCGAGGCGCACACGTCGTCGACGGGGATCTCGCGGCCTGCGGCCTGCTCCCCCTCCACCCAGCGGGCCACGGCGGTCTTGACGCCGGAGAAGCTGAAGTCGTAGGGGTGCCTTGCGCCGGCCTGCCCATGGGTCAGGCCCTGCGGCACCTTGATGGCGTGCGGATCGCCCTGCTGGGCGTGACGGTCGATATGCGGACCTCCCGGGTAGGGGAAGCCCAGCAGGCGGGCGACCTTGTCGAAGCACTCCCCCGCCGCGTCGTCGAGCGTCGTGCCGACCACGTCGATGCGGCGCGCCACGTCCTCGACGTGGAGCAGCGACGTGTGGCCGCCGGAGACGATCAGGGCGAGCGTGTCGTCGGGGAACGGGCCGAACTGCAGCTGCGTGACCGCGATGTGCCCGATCACGTGGTTGATGCCGTAGATCGGCTTGTTCGCGGACCATGCGAGAGCCTTCGCGCCGGAGACGCCCACGGCGAGACATCCGGCGAGACCGGGGCCGGCGGATACGGCGATCGCATCCACATCGGACAGTTCCAGGCCGGCGTCGGCGAGCGCCTTGGATACGCATGGCACGAACGCCTCGGCGTGCGCGCGCGAGGCGATCTCGGGGATGACGCCGCCGTATCGCGCGTGTTCCTCCATCGAGGAGGCGACCACGTTGGACAGCAGCGTGCGTCCCCGAACGATGGCGACCGCCGTTTCGTCGCAGGTCGATTCGATGCCGAGCACGATGGGTTCGCTCATCGTTTGTCTTCCTCCCGTTCCTTGTGTTCCTTGCCCTGCTCCCTGCCGTCGACCGTTCCGGAGCCCGCGAATCCGATCACTCGCGGGGCGAGGTCCAGAGCCATGGTGTACGCGTCGATGTTGCCGGGCTGGTAGTAGCGTTTGCGCAGTCCCATGCGCGTGAAGCCGAATCGTTCGTAGAGCGCGAGTGCGGGGTCGTTGTCGATGCGCACTTCGAGCAGCATGCGTGCGGCGCCCTGTTCTCGCGCCTCGTCGATGAGCGTGGCCAGCAGCTTCGCGGCGATGCCTCGACGCTGGTATGCGCTCGAGACGCCGATGGTCATGAGCTCCGCGTCGTCGCCGTCGTACCAGAAGCCCGCGTATCCGACGATGGCGGAGGTGTCGTCCACGCAGACGTAGTAGGTGCGGGCGGGGGCGTCCAGTTCCTCGCGCACCATGTTCTCGCTCCATGCGCCGCGGCCGAACAGTTCGCGTTCGAGTCGCGCGACGGCCCCGACGACGACGTCGCGGTCGAGTTCGTCGATCGGCGTGATGCGCAGTCCGGACAGTCCGGCCTGCGTCGATTGCATCGGCTGCGTCATGCCTGCGGACCTTCCTCCTTGGTCTTGGATCCGGACTTGATCCCGTCCGCGCGCGTGGCGCCCTCATGGCCGAGCACGTGCTTCAACGGCGCGGGGATCTCGGCGTCGGGTCGGCGCAGGTAGAGCGGTTCGACGGGCGGCTGCGCGTCGCCGCGCGCGGTGCGGCCCGATGCGGTCGCGGCGAATATGTCGAGTCCTCTGGCGCCGAGGTCCAGCACGGACCGGTCGGTCACGTCCCCGAGGCGCTCGATCCCCTGCCATGCGGCGGCGTATTTGGCGGCGCCGTGTCCTGCCACGTCGACGACGTAGTCGATGCCGTCGCGTTCGGCATGCTCGGTCACGGCCGCGTTGACGCGTTCGACGATGCGTTCGGGGTAGTCGATGTCCATGGCGATCCAGCGCCTGTCCGCCGCCTGGGGGTCGGGCAGACTGATGGATCCGTGGTTGAGGCAGAAGTACAGTTGCTTGCGTCGCGCGTCGTTGACGCACAGGGTGACGTGACGATCCCGCTCCTGTGCGGATTGCACAGGTTGCGCGGATTGCGCGGATTCGGCCGCCATCATCTCGCCCTGCACGTCGAGGATGTTCTGCCCGATGAGCGTGGCGCCGGTGGCGAACGCGATGGCCTTGGCGGCGACGATGCCGGCGCGCAGTCCGGTGAACGGTGCGGGACCGGTGCCCACGATGACGGTGTCGATGTCGGCGGGGCTCAGTCCCGCCTCGCCGACCGCACGGGCGATGTTGGGCTGGAGCCGTTCGACATGGGTGCGCGAATCGGTTTCGATGATCGGCTCATGCCCCACGACGCCCACGGTCGAACCGTATGACGTGTCGATCACCAGTGTGCAGCCCATGAAACCTCCCTACGATCGGAAAAAGCCTCTAGCGAGTGTACACCCGGCCGCGTCGCGCGCGTCACAGCGTGAAGTCAGCCCAGCGGGGGCCGACAGGCACGAGCGTGACGATACGCGTGCCGTCGCCGGTGAGTTCGCCGTCCGGCCCGTAGGCGGCCGTCCCGCCGTCGGCATCGGCCAGCGGACGGGCGATGTGGATCTCCAACCGTTCGGGCGCGAGCGCCGCGACCATCTGCTCGCCCCATTCCATGAGGATGACGGTGTCGTCGTCGGTGTCCTCCAGCTCCTCGTCGAGTCCCAGCGATTCGAGCTCGTCGAGGAGCCGGTCGACGGCCGCCTGGCCGGGCGCGTAGTCGGCGCCGCCGAGACGGTAGGCGTCGACGTGCACCAGATGGGCGGGGCCGCCATCGGCGAATCGTCCGTCGAGTTCGCGGGCGATGGTGAACGTGGGCGAGACGATCGGCTCGCCGATACCGAGCCCCTCGCCGAATCCCTGTGCGAGCGTCGTCTTGCCGGCGCCCAGCGGTCCGGACAGGAGCAGCACGTCACCGCCGCGGACCCGCCCGGCGATGCGGCGGCCCAATTGCTGCATATCCTCGCCGGTGGGCACTTCGATGCGGATGGTTCCGTTCCCGTTGATCATTTCGTCCTCCTCCATCGTCCTATCGGCCGTTCTATCAGCCGTCCCATCGATCGTTCTATCGTCCCTTCGTCGCGATCGTCTCGATGCTGCGCTCGAGCGCGTACATCGGATCGCCGCCGCTGGTCTTGCTCTGCTCGTCGGCCCATGCGAGCATCCGTATGCAGGTGGCCAGTCCCTGCGACGTCCATCCGCCCAGACGGACCTTCTGCAGCATCCAGCCAGGCATGCCGGCCTCGGCCGCGGAGATCGCACCGGTCTTGACGGCCGACGCCTTGGCCACGGTGCGCAGCTTCGCCGCAAGCGCGCCGATCAGCGCGATCGGGGCCGTGCCCTGTTCGACGGCCGAACGCATCATGACGATCGCGTCGGCGGTGCGGCCGGCCAGCGCCGCGTCGGCGACGGCGAATCCGGTGACCTGCGGGTTGTCGGTCAGATACTGGTTGACGCGGTCCAATCCGATCGGATCGTCGTCGAAGTCGAAGCACAGCTGTCCGCACATCGCATCGAGTTCCCCGGTGCGATCGCCGAGCACGTCCACGAGCTGCTGGGCGGCGAGCGGTTCGACGCGGCGGCCGAGCCGTTCGAAGCGGGACATGACGAAGTTGAGCTTCGCCTCCGGCTTCTTGAGGTCGGGCACCTCGTCCTTCACCGCTCCGGCCCGCACCAGCTGGTCGATCAGACGCTTGCCCTTCTGTCCGCCCTCGTGACGGCAGATGACGCGGCTCGCGTTCGGGTCGTCCGCCGACTCCTTGAGGTAGGCGAGGATCGCCTCGCCGAGCCTTTCGTCGGCGGATTGCAGATTGTCCACCCGCACGACCGCGGTGTCGGCCAGCAGCGAGGGGCTCACCGCCTCGTCGAAGGCGTATCGGTCGGCCGATGCCGCGTCGATCTCGATGAGATCCGCATCCGGTCGGGTCTTGAGCGCCTCATCGCATAGTTCGCGTGCGGTACGCGCGTTGAGGTAGGCGTCTCCGCCGAACACCACACGCACGAGCGCGTCTCCTGCCTTTGTTGCCATGATCTCCATCACCCCACACCCGTTGGACAACGGGCGCGGAAGACGGGACGGGCCGTGGCCGATCGCAGCGGAATGCTCCGATCGGCCACGGCCCGTCATGACTTGCGCGACGAATGCGGCAATCACTTGCGCATGAGGTTCCTCAGCACGTACTGCAGGATGCCGCCATTGCGGTAGTAGTCGGCCTCACCGGGGGTGTCGATGCGCACGACCGCGTCGAACTCGGTGGTCGAACCGTCCTTGTGCGTGGCGGTGACGTGCACCGTCTTCGGGGTGACGCCCGTGTTGAGCTCGTCGATGCCGGCGATGTCGTAGGTCTCGGTGCCGTCGAGGCCGAGCGACGTGTACGACTCGCCTTCGGGGAACTGCAGCGGGAGCACGCCCATGCCGATCAGGTTGGAGCGGTGGATGCGCTCGAAGCTCTCGGTGATGACGGCCTTCACGCCGAGCATCAGCGTGCCCTTGGCGGCCCAGTCGCGCGAGGAGCCGGTGCCGTACTCCTTGCCGGCGAGGACCACGAGCGGCGTGCCCGCGGCCTTGTAGTTCAGGGAGGCGTCGAAGATCGTCGACGGCTTGCCGGTGGTGAAGTCGTAGGTGAAGCCGCCGGGCGTGACCTCCTCGCCCACGGAGGCGAGCAGCTGGTTGCGCAGGCGGATGTTGCCGAACGTGCCGCGCACCATGATCTCGTGGTTGCCTCGACGCGAACCGTAGGAGTTGAAGTTGCGCGGTTCGACGCCACGCTCGGTCAGGTACTTGCCGGCGGGGCTGGACGCCTTGAACGCGCCGGCCGGAGAGATGTGATCGGTGGTCACGGAGTCGCCGAGCAGGGCGAGCACGCGGGCGCCGTGGATGTCCTGGACCGGATCCGGCGTGGACTTCATGCCGTCGAAGAACGTCTGACGGCGCACGTACGTGGACTTCGGATCCCATGCGAACAGTTCGCCCTCGGGCACGTCGAGGCCCTTCCAGCGGCGGTCGCCCTCGAACACGGAGGCGTAGTCCTTGAGGAACATCTCGCGGCTGACGGTGCCGTTGACCACGGCGGCGACCTCCTCGTTGGTCGGCCAGATGTCCTTGAGGTACACGTCGTTGCCGTCCTTGTCCTGGCCGAGCGGCTGGGACTCGAAGTCGAAGTCCATCGTGCCGGCGAGCGCGTACGCGATGACGAGCGGCGGCGAGGCGAGGTAGTTCATCTTGACGTCGGGGCTGATGCGGCCTTCGAAGTTGCGGTTGCCGCTCAGCACGGCGGTGACGGTCAGGTCGTTGGCGTTGATGGCCTGAGAGATCTCGGGCAGCAGCGGGCCGGAGTTGCCGATGCAGGTGGCGCAGCCGAAGCCGACGAGCTGGTAGCCGAGCGCGTCGAGGTCGTCCTGCAGGCCCGCGGCCTTGAGGTAGTCGGCGACGACCTGCGAGCCCGGGGCGAGCGAGGTCTTGACCCAGGGCTTCGGGGCGAAGCCCTTGGCGTGCGCGTTGCGGGCGATGAGGCCGGCGGCGATCATCACGGACGGGTTGGACGTGTTGGTGCACGAGGTGATGGAGGCGATGGCCACGTCACCGTTGTCGAGGTCGAAGTCGCCGCGGAAGGACGTGGAGACGGGCACGGACTCCTTGACGGTCCTGTCGGTCTCGTAGGCGGGCAGCGTGTCCTCGAACACCTGCTTCGATTCGGACAGCTTGATGCGGTCCTGCGGACGCTTCGGGCCGGCGATGGACGGCACGACGTCGCCCAAGTCGAGCTCCATGTACTCGGAGTATTCGGGTTCGACGTAGTTCGGGTCCTTGGCGTCGCCCCACAGCTTGTTGGCCTTGGCGTAGGCCTCGACGAGCGCGACTTGGCTCTCGGAGCGGCCGGTCAGGCGCAGGTAGTCGAGGGTCACGTCGTCGATCGGGAAGATGCCGCAGGTGGAGCCGAACTCGGGGCTCATGTTGCCGATGGTGGCGCGGTTGGCGAGCGGCACGGAGGCGATGCCCTCGCCGTAGAACTCGACGAACTTGCCGACCACGCCGTGCTGGCGCAGCATGTCGGTGATGGTCAGGACCACGTCGGTGGCGGTGACGCCCTCGGGGATGGATCCGGTGAGCTTGAAGCCGACGACGCGCGGCACGAGCATGGAGATCGGCTGGCCGAGCATGGCGGCCTCGGCCTCGATGCCGCCGACGCCCCAGCCGAGCACGCCGAGGCCGTTTTCGGTGGTGGTGTGCGAGTCGGTGCCGACGCAGGAGTCGAGGTAGGCGAGCTCGCGGCCGTCGTTGAGTCCGGAGGCCTCGGCCGACTTGGTCATGATGACCTTGGCGAGGTATTCGATGTTGACCTGGTGGATGATGCCGGTCCCCGGCGGCACGACGCGGAAGTTGCGGAACGCCTGCTGACCCCAGCGCAGGAACTGGTAGCGTTCGCCGTTGCGCTGGTATTCGATGTCCATGTTCTGCTCGACGGCGTCGGCGAGCGCGTACTTGTCGATCTGCACGGAGTGGTCGATGACCATGTCGGACTGGACCTGCGGGTTGATGACCTCGGGGTCGCCGCCGAGGTCCTTGACCGCGTCGCGCATGGTGGCGAGGTCGACGATGCACGGCACGCCGGTGAAGTCCTGCATGACGACTCGCGAGGGGGTGAACTGGATCTCGTGGCTGGGCTGGGCGTTCGGATCCCAGTCAAGCAGTGCGCGCACGTGCTCGTCGGTGATGTTGGCGCCGTCGATGTTGCGCACGAGGTTCTCCACCAGCACCTTGAGCGAGTAGGGCAGGTGGTCGATCCCCTTCAGATCGGCGATGTTGTAATAGTCGAAGTCCTTGCCGCCGACCTGTAGGGTCGACAGCTGGTCGTCACGTACGGACATACTTCCTCCGAAATCATTGGTCGGCTGCTGTTTGCCGTTGATTATCCACTTCGAATGGTACGGGTACGTTACTTTTCCTCTGGCGTGTCGGCTTGAAAGGTGAGACAATTCGCGCTTCGCCCTAGCGGTGGAGCCGGCGTTCGAGGATCGCGTGGGTGGCCGCCGGCACGGCGAACAGGCAGATCGCGAAGATGAACGCGGATCCGATCAGGGCGATCAGCGTGGCGACGAGCGTGGATCCGGTGGGGATGATGAGGGCGAAGAACCGTGCGACGAACGGGATGAGCATGCCGATCACGCCGGCCGCGGCGAAGACGAGGACCATGAGGCCGCGCCAGCCGGTGAGCGGCCGGGCAACGCGGGCGAGCACGAACACGCCCATGACGAACAGGATGATCGCCTCGGTGGCGCGCAGACGTGCGAGGTCGGCGGCGTCGGTCACGTCCCAGCCCATGATCGCGGGCAGCGTCCATGCGGCGATGAGCACGGACAGGCCGGTGGCGATGCCGCCCGGCAGCGCGAAGCGCACGACGCGGCCGAGGAATCCGGGGATGTACTTCCTCGTGTTCGGCGCGAGGGCGAGGATGAACGCGGGCACGCCGATCGTGAGCGCGCCGATGTAGGTGATGTGCCGGGGCAGATACGGGTACGGGATCTGCGTGAGGACCACGCCGAGGGAGATCAGCGCCGAGTAGACGGTCTTGACGAGGAAGAGTCCGGCGACGCGTTCCATGTTGGCCATGACCTGCCGGCCGCGGGCGACCACGTCGGGCAGATGGCTGAACTTCGAGTCGACGAGCACGACCTGCGCGACGGCCTTGGTGGCGGGCGCCGCGTTGCCCATCGCGATGCCGAGATCGGCCTGCTTGATGGCGAGCGCGTCGTTGACGCCGTCGCCGGTCATCGCGACCGTGTAGTCGCGCTCGTGAAGCGCGTCGACGATGAGCTTCTTCTGGTCGGGCAGCACGCGGCCGATCACGTCGATGTCCTCGATGAGGCGGCCGAGTTCGGCCGGATCGTCGGGCAGTTCGCGCGCGTCCACCGTCACCGGCTCCCGATCCCCGGTCAGCCGCACCCTGCGGGCGATGGCTCCGACGGTGACGGGGTTGTCTCCGGAGATGATGCGGCAGCGCACGCCCTGTTCGCGGAACCATGCGAGGGTCCTCTCGGCATCCGGGCGGATGCGTTCGGAGCACAGGACGAGCGCGACCGGCTCGGCGTGCGGGTCAAGCGTGGGTTCGTCGGCGTCGGACCGTGCGGTCTCGGCGTTCACGCCGGTTTCGTGCGCGCGGGCGATGAGCAGCACGCGGCTGCCCTGGCCGGCGTACGTGTTGACCTGTTCGAGGATCGCGGCGTGGGCCGCACCTTCGTCGTCGAGGCCGGCGAGGACCACCTCGGGCGCGCCCATGTACCAGGTCTGCGCCTCATGTCCGGCGGTGATGCCGCTGTCGTTCCCGGCACCGGCGCGCACGATGGCGCTCCACTTGCGCGCCGACGAGAACGGCACGCGACGGGCGACCTCGCCGGGCCCGTACCCGCGCTCCCCCAGCCCGGCGAGCACGGCCCGACCGGTGCCGTTGGGCTGCTCCTCGTTCGCGAGGTCGTACAGCGCCTGCGCGGCCTCGCGTTCGGTGTCGTTTCCGGACTCGTTCCCGTTCCCGTTCGCACCACCCAGCATGACGATTTTCTCGAAGGCGATGCCGCCGTCGGTGATCGTACCGGTCTTGTCGAGGTTCAGGCAGTCGACGCGAGCCAGCGTCTCCACCGATTCGAGTTCCTGGACGAGGGTCTCGTGGCGTGCGAGCCGCATCGCGGCGACCGCGAAGTTGAGCGAGGTGAGCAGCACGAGTCCCTCGGGGATCATGCCGACGACGCCGGCGACAGCGGAGACCACCGCCTGACGCCACTGGCCGGTCGCAAGCGCCTCGGACCATCCGCCGACGGCACGCAGCTGCGAGAGGATGAGCAGCACGCACAGGGGCACCACGAGGAACGTCATGAACTTGAGGATCGTGTTGATGCCCTTGTTGAGGTCGGACACGGTCTTGCGGTACACCTTGGCCTTCGCGGTGAGCGTCGCCGCATAGGAGTGCTCCCCCACGGCGGTGACCTTCACGAGCGCCAGTCCCGACACGGCCGTGGACCCGGAATACACGTCGTCGCCCGGCTTCTTGCGCACGGTGCGCGATTCGCCGGTCAGCATCGACTCGTCGACCTCCAGCCCCCAGCTGGAGACGATCTCGGCGTCGGCGGGCACCTGCTCGCCGGAGCGGATCCACACAAGATCGTCCATGACGATCCCGTCGTGCGCGATCTCGACGTCCCGCCCGTCACGGCGCACGAGATAGTCGGAGGCGACGAGGATGGAGAGCCTGTCGAGCGTGCGCTTCGCCTTCAGCTCGGTGACGATGCCGATGCCCGTGTTGATGATGATCACGAAGCCGAAGACCGCGTCCTTCCACGATCCTGTGGCGAGGACCATGACCATAGCGGCGAGGATGATCCCGTTGAACAGCGTGAACACGTTGGCTCGCACGATGTCCTTGACCGACCGCGACGTCGAATCCTTGACCCGGTTGACGGCCCCCGCCGCCACCCGCTGCGCCACCTCGTCGGCGCTCAGCCCGGTCTCATCGATCTTCGGCATTTCACTCATGCTGCTTACCTTATCGTTGTGACGACGATCTGACGCTCGTGCGGCTCGTCGTTGAGCACCGTCATCATCGCGTCGTCGATTCTCACGGCGTCGGCGGCCCGGTCGTTGAGCACGAAGGCGGCCGCGTAGAGCGTGGCGTCGTCGGGGGCGCGCTTCGGATTGAGCAAGGCGACCGGGATGCCGGCCTCGCGTGCGGCGCGCAGCGCGTCATCCCAGCCGGAAGGATCGACCGAGACATCGAGGTCGGAGATCACGATGAGGTTGACGACGCGGTCGACCATGTCGCGCACGCCCTGACGCATCACGGCATCGGGATCCTTGGCATCCTTCGAGGAGACGTAGACGGTCTGGATGTCGACGTCGCCCATCGCGTCGAGGACCGGCCTGTCCGCGGCGGCCGTCGGCGATCCGACGAGCGCGATCCTCGCCTCGTTGCGTTGGATGCCGACGTGCGCGACCTCGGGTTGCTTGGTCTGCGTGTCGCCGACGGCCTTGCCGGCCGGCGTGCAGGCGGTCAGTGCGAGGCACGCCGCGGCGCAGGCCACAAGTCCGGCAAGACGCCGCGCGATCACGCCTCGTCCTTGCGGAACAGGGCCACGGTCTCGACGTGGTGGGTCATCGGGTAGATGTCGTAGGCGCGGATGTCGGCGAGCGTGTAGCCGAGCGAGGTCAGCGTGCCGGTGTCGCGCGCGAGGCTGGTCGGGTCGCAGGCGATGTAGATGACGGATCGCGGGCCGGCCTCGGCGATCTGCCGGCAGACCTTGGCGTGCGCGCCGGCGCGCGGCGGGTCGAGGACGACCACGTCGGGGTGGGCGAAGTTCGCGGGCACGTGCGCAAGGGTCCTCGCGACGTCGCCGCAGCGGGCGTCCACGTCGTTGAGGCCCAGTGCGCGCAGGTTTCGCTGCTGGCTCTTGACGGCGATGCGTCCGCCTTCGACGCTGAACACGCGCGTGCGGTCGGTGGTGAGCGTCGCCAGTGGCAAGGTGAATAGGCCGGAGCCGGAGTAGAGGTCCCAGATGACGGCGCAGTCCGCGCCATCGAGCTCGCCGCGGGTCAGGTCGATGACGTGGTTCGCCAGTCCTACGGGCGCCTGGCGGTGGATCTGCCAGAAGCCGTTGGCGTCGACCTCGTACGTGAAGGTGATGCCGGCGACGGTGACCTGTTCGGTGAGGGTCGGATTGCCGTGGGTGAGATCGCCGTCGACGAGAACGGCGTAGTTGTCGCCGCGCGGCGCGTCGGTGCGCGGTTCGGGCACGGACAGGCGGATCTGCGCGCCGGGCGTGAATCCGCCGTCCCACACGCCGGTGGCGGCCGCCACGTCGAGCAGACCGTTCGTGGCGAGCGGCATCGTGTCGATGGGCACGCGCGTGTGGGATCCACGGCGGCGCATCGACGGACGTCCCTCGTCGTCGGCGATCATCTCGATACGGGTTCGCCAGTGCAGTCCGCCGAGCGCCTCGTCGCCGTCCATGCGTTCGATCGGCACGGTGACGTCGACATGGCCGAGGCGGCTCATCTGCTCGCTGACGGTCACGGCCTTCCATCGAAGCTGCCCGGGCAGGGAGACGTGGACGAGATCCGCTCCGCCGACGCCGCCACCCATGGCGAGTGGTCCGGCGAGCGGCCATGCGGGGCTGACGCGGTCCTCGCTCGCCTCGATGACCTCGACGACCTCCGCGGTCCAGAACCGTTCGTCCCGGTCGTGCGGCTCGTCGAGCACGATGCGTACGAGTTCGCCGGGCAGGGCGAAGCGGACGAAGACGACGCGGCCGTCGATGTGGGCCACGCAACGGCCCTGATCGGCGTATCGTTCGATGCGGACTTCAGCTTCCATGGATTCCTTTTACGGGTTGTGACTTCAGTTATCGGCTTTGACCTTGGCGGCGGCCTTGTGGCGGTGCAGAGGGGTGGCGATGATGAGATAGCTCACCCAGATGGCGAGCGCCCAGAACGGGATGCCCATGATCAGACGCGCCACGCCCAGCGCCGCCACATGATCGGTCAGATACAACGGCACCTGCACCGCCAAACGCGCCAGAAACAGGCCCATCCACAGCGCGGTGATGATCATGTACGCGCGCTTGAGCGGCTTGTCGTTCATCCAGTCATGGAACCATGCTCCGAATCGTTCGGTGGGCAACTGTCGGATGAATTCGATGACGAGGCCGAGACCGGGCACGCGGACCACCAGTGAGATGGCGAGCAGCGCCGCGTACCCGGTGTTGGTGAGGAACCCGAACATGTAGTAGTTGCGGGCCTCATGGCTTTTCCACGCCCAGATCAGGCAGATGCCTACGGCGATGAGACCGCTCAGCGCACCCATCACCGACTGGCGTTGGATGAGACGGACGATGACCTGGATCACGGCCAGCGCCGCGGAGACGGCGACGGTCAGGTTGAGGTTGTTCGTCGCCACGAACATGACGACGAACAACACGCCCGGCAGCATCGATTCGACGACGCCGCGCGGCCCGCCGATCGCGTCGATGACGGAGAAGTCCTCATCCGCACCGGCCGAGGCGAGGGCGCCCAGTCCGGTGCGTTTCTTCTGTTCAGCGTTCGGTGCGGCCAAATCCGTGACGATTCCTTCCTTGCGTGACCTTGGGTGGATTCGGAAGGCGGCTTCAGCGGACTTCGGAGAACATGGGGCCGCGCGAGAGCGTGGTCTTGACCTCCGTCTGCTGGTCCTGGCTCAGCGGTCCGTTCGGACGGGTGGGGACGTCCTTGAGATGATCCTTGCCGTTCTGCGCCTCGGCGCCGTCGGCGTTCTCGGCGGCCTCCTTGGCGGCCTTGCGCTCGGCCGGGCTGACCGGCGGGTGCATCGGGATGAGGTCGCGCGGGGCGAGCGGCTCCTCGCCGCGTTCGACGACGATCTTGGAGAAGAACTCGTTCAAGGCCTTGGTCTCCTCGGCATCCGGGTCGGTGGCGGCCACGCCGGAGAAGATGCCACGCAGCATCCAGCGCGGGCCGTCGACGCCGACGATGCGGGTGATGACGGTCCTGCCGGCCTTGACCTCGACCGGCAGCTTGATCTCGGTGCCGAACACGCCCTTGTCGGCGGAGGCGTTCTTGTTGGCCTCGAGGAAGTCGCTCCTCCAGTCCTCCCACAGGCCGAGCGTCTTCGGCGCGGCGTACGCCTCGATCTCGAGGCTGGAGTGCTGGTAGGTGATGGTGGAGCCGAGGATGGCGCGCGTGGCGCGGTTGGCCTTGATTCTCAGCTCGATGTTCTGCATGAACGGCAGGTAGTAGGCGCCGAGGTCGAGATAGTCGTCGTAGTCGGGCACGTCCTCGTCGTTGACGTCCCACGGGCCGCGGTCCTCGCCGCGTCCCACGTACTCCTCATTGGCCTCGGGCAGCGCCTCTGCGGCGGTCTTTTCGGCGGTTTCGCTGTCGGCCTTGGCGGCGGCGTTGGCGGCGGCAGCGGCCTTGGCGTCCTCGTCCTCGGTCTCGGCGGCCTTCTTCTCCGCCTTATCCTTCTTCTTGCCGAATCCGAACAGTCCCATGGTTCCTCATTTCACAGTGTCGTGTCTGACGATTGCAACCCTGCCAAGCCTAGCACCTCGGCTTGGAACTGGCTGGACGCCCGCTTCACGCCGGCTTCACACGTCGTAGGTGACGGTGAGGGGCGCATGGTCGGACCAGCGCAGATCGTAGGTGGGTGCCTTGTCGATGACGAATCCCCGTGCGCTCTCGGCGAGCTCCGGGGTGGCGAACTGGTAGTCGATACGCCAGCCGACGTTGTTGTCGAAGGCGCGTCCGCGCTGGCTCCACCACGTGTACGGGCCTTGGATGTCGCCGGCGAGGTCGCGCATCACGTCGACGAACTCCAGCTCCCCCAGCCACCTGTCCACGTAGGCGCGTTCGGCGGGCAGGAATCCGGCGTGCTTCTCGTTGGCCTTGGCGTTCTTGATGTCGAGCGGCGTGTGCGCGATGTTGAAGTCGCCGCACAGCACGGCCTGATGCCCGCCGCGCGCCGCCTCGTCACGCAGTTCGCCCATGCGTATGAGCATCGCGTCGAGGAACCGGTACTTCTGCGCCATCTTCACCGGATCGTCGGCGTTGCCGGCGTGCACGTACACGCTCGCGACGGTGATCGTATACCCCTGCGGCGTGACGACGTCCGCCTCGATCCAGCGGCCCGAGTCGACGTCCTCGTCGAGTCCGGGAAGGCCGTATCGGCGTTGCGTGACGGGCAGGGTGCTCAGCAGTCCCACTCCGGCACGTCCCTTGACGCGGCACACCTCGTTCATGCGGTTGAGGTCGCCGGGGTCGTTGATGCGGCCATGGGTCGCGTATTCGAAGGCGAACGAGTCGAGGATCGGATCGATCTCGTCCTGCGGGGCGCGCACCTCCTGCATGCACCAGACGTCGGGCGTATTACGACCGGCCCATGTCTCGACACCCTTGCGCTTGGCCGCGCGGATGCCGTTCAGGTTCGAAGTGGTGATCGTGATCATGCGGCTTACTATACAACGCGAAAGCCCCCGTCCGCAGTGGGACGGGGGCTTTCGCAGGGAGGCTCGGAGCCCCTATCAGTCGAGGCCGAGCTGGAGCTTGCCGCCGGGGATGGCGTCGAGCAGATCGCGCGTGTACTGCTTCTGCGGGTGGTTGAACACCTCGTCGGTGGTGGCGTGCTCGACGAGCCTGCCGTGCTGCATGACGACGACCTCGTCGGCGATCTGGCGGACGACCGCAAGATCGTGCGTGATGAACAGGTAGCTCAGTCCCTTCTCGGCCTGCAGGTCGTTCAGGAGCCTCAGCACCTGGTCCTGCACGAGCACGTCGAGGGCGGAGACCGCCTCGTCGCACACGATGACGTCCGGGCTCAGGGCCATGGCTCGCGCGATGGCGATGCGCTGGCGCTGGCCGCCGGACAGCTCGTTCGGGTAGCGGGTCATCACGGACTCGGGCAGCTCGACCATGTCGAGCAGCTCGCGCACGCGCTTGGTGCGGCTCTTGGCGTCACCGATCTTGTGGATGCGCAACGGCTCCTCGATCGAACGGTAGATCGAGTACATCGGGTCGAGCGAACCGTACGGGTTCTGGAAGACCGGCTGCACGTGGCGGCGGAACTCGAGGAGCTTGGCGCCGGTGAACGTCGAGATGTCCTCGCCCTCGTAGAGGGCCTTGCCGCCCGTGGGCTCGAGAAGCTTCAGGATCATGTTGGCGACGGTCGACTTGCCGGAGCCGGACTCGCCCACGATCGCGAGCGTGGAGCCGCGCTTGAGCGAGAAGGACACGTCGTCGACGGCCTTGAACATCTCCTTGGTGCGCGGGAGCTTGAACTCCTTGGTCAGATGCTCGACGGTGATGACGTTCTCGCTCTTCTCGAGCTTGGCCTCGCCGACCACATGGTGCTCGAGCAGCGCGTCCGTGTCCTCGCCGCGCTTGTGCGCGGAGATGATGCGCTGGGAGGCGAGCGACGGGGCTGCCGCGACCAGACGCTTGGTGTACGGGTGCTGCGGGTGCTGGAGCACCTCGAGCGACGGGCCGGATTCGACGACCTGGCCCTTGTACATCACGACGATGTGCTGGGCGCGCTCGGCGGCGAGACCCAGATCGTGGGTGATGAACAGCACGGCGGTGCCGAGCGAGTCGGTGAGCATGTGCAGGTGGTCGAGGATCTTCTTCTGCACGGTCACGTCGAGCGCGGAGGTCGGCTCGTCGGCGATGAGCAGATCGGGACGGCAGGCCAGGCCGATGGCGATGAGCGCGCGCTGGCGCATGCCGCCGGAGAACTCGTGCGGGTACTGGCGGGCACGGGTGGCCGCGTCGGGCAGGCCCGCCTCGGACAGCAGGCCCGCGATGCGGTCGTCCATCGTGGAGCCGGTGACGTGGGCCTTGGCGATGGACCACGCCTTGTCGTCGTTCACGCCGGCCTTGATGAGGTCGTTGGCGACGCGCCAGCGGGTCTCGGAGCCGGGCACCCATTCGCCCTCGAAGTACTTGATCGCCTTCTCGGCGGCCTCGCCGGTGACGCCGGCATCGGTGAGGGCGGCCTTGGCCGCATCCATCAGGGCGGGCAGCTCGGCGGAGCCGATGAAGGTCTCGTCCTCGTTGCCCTTGAGCTCGACGGCGGAGTCCTCGTCGGCCAGCGCCTTGGCGAGGGCGGAGCGCTTCTCGTGCGCCACGTCCATGTTGTTGGCCTTGAGCGCCTCCTTGACCTGCGTGCCGATGCGGTACACCGGGTTCAGGTTGCTCATCGGGTCCTGGGGCACGAGGCCCATCTTGTCGCCGCGCAGCTTGTCGAAGTCCTTGGGCTTGAGGCCCGTGAGCTCCTTGCCGTCGAGCTTGATGGAGCCGCCGACCACATGGCCGGTGCCGGGCAGCAGGCCGAGCACGGCCATGGCGGAGGTGGACTTGCCGGAGCCGGACTCGCCCACGATGGCCACCCACTGGCCGGGGTAGACGGAGAAGGAGGCGTCGCGTACGGCGTGCACGGCCTTCTTCTCATCGGTGGTGAAGTCGATCGCGAGGTTCTTGACCTCGAGCAGAGGGCCCTGTGCCTTCTGCATTTCGACGATCTTGGCGTCGTTCGTGTTTTCCATGTTGTTTTGCCTACCTCACACTCAGGCCGTACGGCTCTTCGGGTCGAGCGCGTCCTTGACGGCGTCGCCCATCATGATGAAGCTCAGGACGGTGATGGCCAGGGCGACGGACGGATAGAACAGCACCATCGGGTTGGTCATCAGGTTGACCTGCGCCTGGGAGATGTCGCCACCCCAGCTGACGACCGTGGTCGGCAGACCGAGGCCGAGGAAGCTCAGCGTGGCCTCGGAGACGATGAACGAGCCGAGGGACGTGGTGCCGATGACGATGATCGGAGCCAGGGCGTTGGGGATGATGTGTCTGAACAGGTTCCTCATCGGGGTCGAGCCGAGGGCGGTCGAGGCGGTGTTGAACTCGAGGTTCTTCGCCTCCATCACCGAACCGCGGGCGATACGCGCGGTGGACACCCAGCCGAAGAGGGCGAGGACGAAGACGACCTTCCAGATGGAGGAGGAGGTGCGGAACATCTGCAGGACCACGATCGCGCCCAGCAGGAACGGGATCGAGTAGAAGATGTCGATGATGCGGCTCAGAACCGCATCGACCCAGCCGCCGAAGAAGCCGGCGACCGCGCCGATCAGCGTGCCGATGACGACGACGATGATCGTGGTCAGCAGGCCCACGGACAGCGAGGTGCGCGTGCCGTAGATGGTGCGGGCGAACACGTCGCAGCCCTGGAAGTCATAGCCGAACGGATGCCCGGCCTCCGGTTCGGCCAGCGAGTTGTCGAGATTGCAGTACTTCGGATCGATCTTCGTGAACACGCCCGGGAAGAGCGCGATGAAGATGATGAAGACGATGAGGATGCCGGAGACGATGAACAGCGGGTTCTTGCGCAGCGTGCGCCACGCGTCGGACCACATGCTCGAGGCCGGGGCGGATTCGTCGACCTTGTCGACGTCCTGCAGCGGCGTCTCGTCAAGCGGGGCGACGTAGCGCTCCTGTCCGGGCAACGGCTCGTAGGAGAGGTTCTGGTTGTTGTCGGTCATGATATGAATCTCCTCCCTGTCACTCGTAACGGATGCGCGGGTCGAGTGCCGCGTACAGCAGGTCGACGAGCAGGTTGCAGATCACGAAGACCAGCAGCAGCAGCGTGACGATGGAGACCACGAGGTTGCCTTCGCCCTTGAGGATCGACTGGTAGGTCAGGAAGCCGACGCCGTGGATGTTGAAGATCTGTTCGGTGATCATCGCGCCGCCCATCAGGGCGCCGAGATCCTGGCCGAGGTACGTGACGACGGGGATCAGGGAGTTGCGCAGCACGTGACGGACCATCACGGAGCCGTTCGACATGCCCTTGGCGCGCGCGGTGCGCACGTAGTCCAAAGCGATGTTCGAGGAGATCTCGGAGCGGGTCAGTCGGATGATGTACGCCATCGAGACCGAACCCAGCACCATCGCGGGGAAGATCAGCTCGGTGAACGTGGCGTCGGCGCTGGCGGTCACGGGGATGAGGCTCCACTGGATGCCCAGGAAGTACTGGCCCGCGAAGCCGGTGACGAAGGTCGGCACGGAGATGAGCAGCAGGGAGACGATGAGGATCACCGAGTCGTACCACTTGCCCTTCTTGAGGCCAGAGATGATGCCGAAGACCACGCCGAAGACCGCCTCGAAGCAGAAGGCCATCAGGGCGAGCTTGATGGTGACCGGGAAGGCGCGGCCGATCTCGTCGATGACCGGCTGGCCGGCGAAGGTGTTGCCGAAGTTCAGCGTGAACGCGTTCTTGAGGAACAGCAGGTACTGGATGATGAACGGCTTGTCGAGGTTGTATTCGGCGCGGATCTGGGCTGCGACCGCCTCGTTGACCGGCTTGTCTCCGAACATCGCCTTGACCGGGTCGCCCGGCAGCGCGAAGACGAGAGCGTAGACCAACAGGGTCGCACCGAGAACCACGGGGATCATCTGCAGAATGCGTCGCAGAAGATATTTACCCATCGGTTTCTCCTTGAATTCTTTCGGACCGGTCTCTTGAATCGCCCTGACTCGCCGCGCCGTTGTGCGGGAAGGCATGCCAAAAGCGCCCAGCCGGTCGCTAAGTACCCCGTAAGTTTACCCTACGGGTTGACACGAATGTTTCACGAAGGTGAATCGGAGCTTAAAACGGAACGGTACGGATATAGCAAAAGGGCCGGAACCCTTGCGGATTCCGACCCTTTTTACGATTCCGTTGGGAATCAGGTCAGGCGAGCGTCACGCTCACTTGGAGAGCTCCTCGTAGACCGGCAGGTTCTGCCAGTTCATCTCGAAGCCCTTGACACCGGTCGCGGCGACGCCGTCGGCGTTGGAGTAGTACAGCGGGATGGCCGGCAGCTGCTGGAGCAGGATCTCCTGGGACTGCTGATAGAGCTTGTTGGCGTCCTCGGTGGACTTGGCGGCGTAGGCCTCGTTCATCAGCTTGTCGAAGTCGGCGTTCTTGTAGTCGCCGTCGTTGGAGCCGTTGCCGTCGGCCGCGGCGGAGGCGTACAGCTGGAACAGGTAGTTCTCCGGGGACGGGTAGTCCGGCTGCCAGCCGGTGCGGAAGGCACCCTTGATCTGGCGGTTGGTGACGGCGTCACGGAACTCCTGGAACGTCGGCATCGGGTTGGTGGCGACGTCGATGCCCAGGTTGTTCTTGAGCTGGTTGACGATGGCGTCGTAGATCGGCTTGGCGCCGCCGTCGGCGTTGTAGGAGAAGGTCAGCTGGCCGTCGTACTTGGAGATGGCGTCGGCCTTGGCCCACAGCTCCTTGGCCTTGGTGGCGTTGAACTTGAGGTTCTCGGAGCCCTTGAGGGAGTCGGAGTAGCCCGGGGTGAGCGGGGAGGTGAAGTCAACGGCCGGGGTGGCGATGCCGCCGAGGACCTTCTCGGTGAGCTGCTCGCGGTTGATGGCCATGGAGATGGCCTGACGACGCAGCTGGCCCTCCTCGGTGTTGGTCTGGAAGTGCTCGAGGTTGGACGGGATAGTGAAGGTCTGGGAGACGGAGCCGGCCTTGTTGTAGGCCTGGACCTTCGGGTTCTTCTGGAAGGTCTTGGTGGCGGAGGCCGGGACGGACTCCATCACGTCGAGGTTGCCGGACTGGATGTCGGCGTAGGCGGAGGTGTCGGACGTGTAGATCTTGAAGTTGATGCCGTCGTTCTTCGGCACGTCATTGCCCTTGTAGTCGGGGTTCTTGACGAGGTCGATCTCCTTGTTGTGATCCCACTTGGAGAACTTGTACGGGCCGTTGCCGACCGGGGCCTCGCCGAAGGCCTTCGGATCCTTGTAGAAGGACTCCGGCAGCGGGGCGAACGCCAGGTAGCCGACCTTGATCGGGAAGGTGGCGTCCGGCTGGGACATGTCGACGGTGAAGGTCTTGTCGTCCACGACCTTCAGGCCGGAGAGCTGCTCGTCGCCCTTGAGGGAGTCGGCGTTCTGCAGATCGGAGTAGCCCTTGATGGTGGAGAAGAAGGAGGTGCCCTTCTGGGCGTTCTTCGCGTTGGCGGTGTAGCTCCAGGCCTTGGTGAAGGACTCGGCGGTCACGTCGGTGCCGTCGGTGAACTTCCAGCCGTCCTTGAGCTTGATGGTGTACTGGGTGGCGTCATCGTTCGGCGTGATGGACTCGGCGACCTCGTTGGAGGCGTTGCCCTTGGCGTCGAAGGAGACGAGGCGGGCGAACAGCAGGTCGCCCGGCTTGCCGCCGCCGGTCTCGTTGGTGTTGCCCGGGATCAGCGGGTTCTGAGGCTCGGAGGCGTAGACGTTGAGCACGTTCGCGCCGCTCTTGGCGCTCGACGTGGAGCTGCTGTTGCTCGAGGAGCCGCAGCCGGCCACCAGGGTCGCGACGGCGCACACGGCCGCGGCGATCGCGAAGGCTTTCTTCTTCATCATTGATGTTCTCCTGTTCATCCTGCGGATGCGTGGTTCGCATCCGCTTGGCGCGCCGGAAACGCGCCGTAATGTGCAAGGGGGTCGTGCACGGATCGCTCCGCGTACCACCCCCTTGCTGATCGCGGTCCATTGTGCCGCGTTCTGGAGACAGCACGTTACCAAATTATGGATATTCTGTGAATACAGACTGGGGTGTTTGCGTTAACAGAGGGATTTCGGGGGTGGGTCTGCTCCCGCAATATGCGATGCCCGACACACTCAAGGCCGTTCGGCCAAGCCTACGGTCGGGCATCGCATCCTGCGGATATCACGCCGCTTGGGATGATGGAATCCGTTGATGCAAACCGGAAGCGCGGGGGCTTTAAGCCCTTGGAAATGCTTGGATGTAGCGGGCTTTGAGTTGCTCTATGGAGACGTGGGTGTAGCGCTGCGTGGTCTTGAGGGAGGCGTGGCCCAGCATCTCCTGGACCTCACGCAGGTCCGCTCCCCCGTCGAGCAGATGGGTGGCCGCGGAATGTCTCAACGCATGAGGTCCAATATCTGGAACGCCCGCCCTTCGCGACTCCCTGTGGACCACCTCGCGGACGGTCCGCTGGTTGATGCGGCCACCGCGCACGCCGAGGAAGAGGGCGGTTCGCGTATCGCCGGCACGCGGCTCGTCGATATGTGCGCCGTCATCGGATCCATGCAGGACCTGCGGGCGCCCCTCCTCGATCCAGCGGATGAGCGCCCGGGCGGCTGGAGCGCCGAAGGGGACGACACGTTGTTTATTTCCCTTGCCGGTGACGCGCATGGTGCGGTTGGAGAAATCGACGTCGCCCACATCGAGGCCGACGAGTTCGGCGACGCGGATGCCCGTCGCGTACAGGGTCTCAAGCATCGCGGCGTCCCGCAGTCGCACGGCGGGCGGACGACCGTCCCTCTCCACCGTTTCCGACTCCCCCGTACGAGTCGTCGGATCCCGCCCCTGCGCCTCGGCGTCAGCGTCGTCCATCATCCGCGCGGCCTGCGCCTCGGTGAGCACCGTGGGCAGCACGGCGGGGATCTTCGGCGTCGCGAGAGCGGCGGCGGGGTCGGTCGCGGTCACGCCGTGGTCATAGGCCCAGGAGAAGAACGAGCGGACGGCGACGACCTTGCGCGCCATGCTGGAACGGGCGTGGGTGCGCGACTCGTGGGCCATCCAGCTGCGCAGATCGTCCGGCGTGATCTCCCTGAGGTCGTTCATCCCACGCAGGGTAAGGACATGCAGGCACTCGCCCACATCGGTCAGATACGCTCTGAGCGTATTGGCGCTCAGTCCCTTGTTCGCCTTGAGGAAGGTGGCGTAGGCGTTCAGGCGATCTTCGAGGCCGTGCCCGTCGGATCCGGCATCGGGAAAACGGTCATCAACACCCATGCTTGCCCCTTTCCGCAGTGATTACGGCACCGGTCCGGTCAGATACCGGTCAGTTAGACTATAACCGTTCGGACAACAGGGGAACCCGGGCAACAAGCGGGCACTGAGGAAGGCGAAGACACCATGGCACGGCATGCGGCGAAAGCGACGAAGGCAACGGGGCGACGGGGCGCGAGAACGGTGACGGGATCGGGGATGATCCGACCCGCATCCGCTACGGCGCAGACGGAACGCGGATCGCAGACGGGGGCGTCCGGCCGCGACGTCAGCCCCGCCTCCGACGACACCGTCGTGGCCCGTGCGATCGACCTGACGAAGACGTACGGCGAGCGCGACTCGCAGGTCGTGGCGCTCGACCACGTGAACGTCGAGTTCGCGCGCGGCGAGATGACCGCGATCATGGGCCCGTCCGGCTCGGGCAAGTCGACGCTGATGCACTGCATGGCCGGTCTCGACCAGCCGACCTCGGGCAAGGTGGTCGTCGAGGGGCTTGAGGTCTCGTCGATGAACCAGCGTCAGCTGACGAAGCTGAGGCGTGAGCAGATCGGCTTCATCTTCCAGTCGTTCAATCTGGTGCCGACGCTCACGGCCGAGGAGAACATCCTGCTGCCGTTGCAGATCGCGAAGCGTCCGATCGACCGGGCGTGGTTCGACAAGGTGGTGGACGTGGTCGGCCTGCGACCGAGGCTCACGCACCGGCCAAGTCAGCTCTCCGGCGGACAGCAGCAGCGCGTCGCGTGCGCCCGCGCGATCATGGCCCGTCCGGCGGTGATCTTCGCCGACGAGCCGACCGGCAATCTCGATTCGCGTTCCAGCAGGGAGGTGCTGGGCTTCCTCAAGGACTCCGTGCGCGAGTACGGGCAGACCATCGTGATGGTCACGCATGACCCGCGCGCCGCCTCGTACGCGGATCGCGTGCTCGTGCTCGCCGACGGTCGCATCACCCGCGATCTGAAGCACCCCAGCTATGAGGAGATCCTCGACGTGTTCGCCACGGAGGGCGACGAGGACGCGGCTGGCGCATCCGACGATGTCGCGACCGGCACGGAGGATCGCGCATGATCCGCATCGGCCTGCGTGACGCACGCGCGCATCTCCCCCGGTTCGTGATGTCGATCATCGCGATCGCATTGGGCGTGTCCTTCGTCGTCGGCTCGTTCTGCTTCCGCGAGATGATGAACGATCAGGTCGACCAGATGATGGGATCGAACACCGACCACGACGTGTACGTGCGTGGCACCGTGGAGAAGAAGGACGAATCGTCCGACCAATCATCCTCATCCGACTCGTCCGGCTCGTCTCTCAAGACGTACAACGACATCGACGACGCGCTGGTCGACGACGTCGCCGCGGTGGACGGCGTGAAGACCGCAGAGGTCACGTATTCGGTGTCGGGTTCGCTGGTGCTGGTCAGGAAGGACGGCAACGCGGTCTCCACGATGGGTTCGCCGACGATGGGCATCGGCCTGGCGAAGGGCACATGGCGTTCCGCGCATCTGACTCAAGGCCGTTGGGCGGGGAACGACGGCGAGATCGCCCTGCACGCGTTCGCCGCCGAGACGGCCGGACTCAAGGTCGGCGACACGACGAAGCTCGTCTACCCGTCGGGCCCGAAGAATGTGAAGGTCGTCGGCGTGTTCGACACGGACTCATCGCAGGCGGGCGCGATCATCATCGGACTCGCGCCCGATGTGGCGAAATCCCTGTATCAGGAGAAGACCGGTGAGATCGGCACCGCGCAGTACATCGGCGTGTACGGTTCGGCGAACGGCGGCGCGCCGCTGAGCGACGAACAGCAGCGGGAGCTCGCGGATCGCATCAATAAGGCGCTGCCCGCCGGCTCCAAGGCGACCGCCGTGACCGGCGATCAGCTGCGCGACGAATATTCCAAGGCCATCAAGGACCAGCTCGGCTTCATCCAGCCGCTGATCCTGATCTTCGCGGTGATCGCCCTGTTCGTCGGCTCGTTCATCATCGCGAACACGTTCTCGATGATCGTGCGCGAGTCGATGCGCGGCTACGCGCTGCTGCGCTCGGTGGGTGCCTCCCCCGCGCAGGTGTTCTCCACGGTGATCGTGCAGGCGCTGCTGCTGGGCGTGGTCGGCTCGGCGGCCGGCATCGGACTCGGCTGGGGCATGGTGAAGCTGATCGTCGCCGGCATGGCGCGCATGGGCACGCCGATGAGCGGCGCCGCCACCCCGAGCGTCACCGACATGCTCGCGGGGCTCGTGGTGGGCATTCTGGTCACGCTCGTCGGTGCCGCCCTGCCGGCCCGGCGCGCGGCGATGGCCCCGCCGATCCAGGCGATGAACGAGACCGTGAACCCGGAGAAGCCGGTATGGCCGCGCGGCGTGGCGGGATTGGTGATGATCGCGCTGGGCGTCATCTCGTGGGTGTTCTGCGTGGCGATCGCCGCGGCAGGCGACGACGGCGACCCGACCCCGGTCGCGTTCCTCAACGATCTGGCCTCCCGGTACGGGACCGGTTGGCCGCTCGGCATCGGCGCCGGGCTCATCGTCATCGGCGTGATCGTGCTCGCCCCGGCGCTGGTCGGCCCGGTGGGCGCGGTGCTCGGCTGGATTCCCTCGCACGTATTCCCTGTGACCGGGCGTCTCGCCACGCGCAATCTGGCAAGACAGAAGCGCCGCACGGCGAACACGGCGGCGGCCCTGTTCGTGGGCGTCGCGATCGTCAGCTGCCTCGGCGTGGTCGCCTCGTCGGCGAAGGCGTCGGTCGCGGGCATCGTCGACACCGGTCTGAAGTCCGATTTCACCGCGATGTCCGCGTCGTCGGGCCGCATCCCGGATGACGCGGTCACCGCGATCGAGGACACCGAAGACGTGGGCTCGGTGTCGAAGAGCCGCATGCTCATGGGCGTGACGTATGGCACGGGAGACGACAAGACGCAGGCGATGACGTTCGCCGAACAGCCGTCGCTGTTCGCGAAGGTGTTCGCGCCCGTCACCAACTCGGGTGACGCGGACAGGGCTCTGCGTGATGGTGAACTCGTCGTCGGGCTCACCGTGGCGCAGGACAACGGCTGGAAGGTCGGCGACACGGTCCGGGTCAATGGCAAACAGGTCGTGGTCGACGAGGAGGCGACCGCCAAGGCGCAGGCCGACTATCAGGCGCAGGTCCAGCAGAAGATCGCCGGATTGCAGACCGAGGCGCAGCGTCTGCTCGCCGCGGGCGACCGTGCGGGCGCGCAGGCCAAGGCGGCCGAGGCGCAGCAGGCCGCCGAGGACGCGCAGCATGTCGACCCGTCGACGCTCGTCAAGACGAAGACCGAGGAAACGCATCGAGACGTCAAGGTCGGGGCTATCATCGAGAACTCCGTCTACCGTTCGATGGTGCTCATGAACGACTCGCTGGCCGACAAGCTCGCCAACGACTATACGATGTTCACGATCATGCTGTTCATCAACGCCGACTCCGACGCGGACGTGGCCGCGGTCAAGGAGCGGCTCGTCAAGGCGGTCAAGCCGTTCTACGTGATCACCGTGCAGGACCGCGACGAGTTCAAGTCGTCGATGAGCTCGATGGTCGACCAGATCCTCATCATCCTGTACGCGCTGCTCGCCCTGTCGATCGTGATCGCGGTGTTCGGCATCGTGAACACGCTCGCGTTGAGCGTGTCCGAGCGCACGCGCGAGATCGGCCTGCTGCGGGCGATCGGCACGTCGCGCGGCCAGGTGCGCGGCATGCTGGCGATCGAGGCGTCACTGATCGCCGTGCTCGGCACGCTGCTGGGGCTTGTGGTCGGCGTCGGCGCAGGCGCGGTCATCCAGCGGGTGTACCAGTCCAACGGCTTGGAGCGACTCGCGGTGCCGTGGGACCAGCTGGGCGTGTTCCTCGCATTGTCGATCGTCGTGGGCGTCATCGCCGCGCTGCCACCGGCCCGCCGCGCGCTGAAGGTCCCCGTCCTCGACGCCGTCGCCACGGACTGACGAGGCGTCGCACGAGGAACATGTGAAACCTTTAGAGGAATGCGCCGTCTCGCATGGTGAGGGTGGTGTCGCATTGTGCCGCGACTCGCAGGTCGTGCGTGGCGAGGATGAGTGTGATGCCTTGCTGACATTGTGCAAGGAGCATGGTCATGATGATGTCGGCGGTGTGCGTGTCGAGTGCCGCCGTGGGTTCGTCGGCAATGATGATGGCTGGGTGCATCACGGTCGCCCTAGCGATGGCGATGCGTTGCCTTTCGCCGCCGGACAGTTGGCCGGGCATGTGCTGCGCCTTGCTGGCGAGCCCTACCTGTTCCAGTGCCGTCGTGGCGCGTTGTCTGCGTTCGGCTCGTCTGATCCTGGGGTTTGCGTATTCCATAGGGATGGCGACGTTGGCCCATGCGGGCTCGTCTTCGAGGATCGCGTAGTCCTGCGGGATGAAGCCGAACATTCGGTTGCGCCATGAGGAACGATTCGCGTCACTTTCCGGTGCCGGGCGTCCTTGCAGGAACAGGGAGCCGGAGGTGGGTTTCATGGACAGTCCGATCATGCGCAACAGAGTGGATTTGCCGCATCCGGATGGTCCCATGATGGCTATCGACTCCCCGGGCGCGGCCTGCAGGGATATGTCGTGTACGGCAAGGAGCTGCGCCTGCCCGTCGGCGTATCGTTTGGTCAGATTTCGGGCGTCTATGGTCGTCTGTGGCATGGTCGGTGCTTCTTTCATTGGATGTGTGTAGTTGCGCGTCGTGCAGCTATCGTCCAGACCAGGGCTGCCATGACGAGGATGACCGCGATCATCGTCCGGGATGCGGTGGCCACCGGTTCTCCTATCAGCTGGAAGCATGCCAGTGCCGAGGCGGCGGGCAGCAGCATGATAAGGATGAGCCCGGCGACGCGGACCGTCTCGCCCGCGGCGGTGGCGCCGTAGAGTCGGCGGACGAGCATCGCCGACCGCTCCCGCGCGAGGGTCACGGACAATGTCTGGATGATCACGATGACGGTGAGCGCGAGGAAGGCGGACAGTCCGAGCAGGTACATCAGCGCACGCACGATGAGGTCCTTGTCGCGTTGGGGTTGCTCCGTGTTCAATTGGTGCGGCACGAGTATCAGGCCGGCGTCGCGGCATCCTGTGATGAACTCGCTGATCCGGGTCCGGGATGGGTTGAACATGACCGTCTTGGCCATCGCCTCTTCGAGCTCCATGTCATCGAGCTGTGTCAGCGAACCGGGGCCGAGCCGGATGATAAGATACCGGTCCAGATTGACGCCGGCGGTGTTCGGGTCGAATATGGAGGCGGAGGCCGGCAACGTGCCGGATACCTTGATGTCGATTCCGGCGATGTGCACGCTGTCAGGCACCTGCATCTTGTCCACTTGGTAACCGATGGACGCGCAGGGTGCGTGGGAACACAGGCCCAATTGCGGAAACATGTCATCGATGTTGCCCATCAGGACGATGGCCGGTATGCCGTTGGCGAAACCAGGATTGTCGATTTCGACGTTGTTGATGATCGCGGAATATGCCCTGCCCTGTTCCAGCATGTCCTGCAAGTCGCTCGTCACCTGGGGATTCGCCTTACTCGGGGATTGCAGGAGATATTGCGGGGAGAATGTGACCGCGTCGGCGGCCCGGAGACGAGCCTCGCCGCCGATCACGCTGGACTCGGTCAGCACGTCGCTGAGCGTCATCGTGAACACGCTTCCCGCGAAAACGACGAGAAGCGTGATGCCAAGAATCGATCCCCATCGTCTCAATCCCATACGGACTCCAATTATCAGCTCATGGATCATCGTTCCACCTCATCATTCGATCGTATGCCAAGCCACTCGGCCAAGGCCATCACGATCACCGTCATGACCGTCCCGCCGATAAAGGCAGCGGAGAACGCTGCAGACGGGCCGATGCCGGTCCTGCCCGACACTAGGATGATGAGAACAGCGCTCAATGCGGTTCCAGCCAGCACTCCAGCCACGATCGGAACGACTGCCCCGCGCACCCGTCCTGCCCATACCTGTCTTCTGGTGGCGCCGAATAGCCGTCTGACATGTAGGTCAGTTTTCCTTGCCGTCTCCGTCGTCGTCATACACACGTAGGCGCAGACCAACGCCAATACAAGGAACAGCAAGGTGATACCCACAAAGGAATCACCGGCAAGGGACGACCACAACGACTGCGCTTGCGGCCTCGTTACATCCATGCCGCACCGCGCGAACAGATCCGAGATATCCCGAAGCTGCTGCGGATCACTCGTATTCACGTACACGTTGCCGGGAAACAGCGGAATCGCCCCCAACGGGAGCACGTACTGCAGGTTGTCTCCGACATTCACGCCTGGAACCTTGACGACACCGCCGACGGCAAACCCCACGGGCAGCAGCGGGACATCCCCGTGTTCGCGCCATTGCCCGGACGAGAACGACGACTCGATCAGACATGCCATGCGATTGTCCATATCCCGGCATCCCCGCGGAAGAGTCCTAGCCCATTCGATGGAGGAGCCCGACGACTGGAACACAATCGCCGGCCAGCCGTCCCCCACAGAACTCTCCAACAGGGAAATACCGTGATCAGAAAGATACGTGGCCAGATCACGCGCCGCCTCAAGATTTCTCCCGTCGTTACGCCTGGCATCCGCCGAGGCGGTCAGCACCAGTTGCGTCTTCGCATCGGACATGCCCCATTGCGAGCCACGCCAATCAAGAACGCTCCAGTACACAGCCCAAGCAAGAAACGAAGACAACACACCCAACAGCAGCGATATTGCGCAAATGGATGTAGAAGAAAACTTTAAATGGTGGGTATTTTTTAGCATTCAATATCTTTCCAATCACAGTATTTCTAGATGGGAGCAATAAGAAATGCGTTAGAAGTATTCAACACCCCAGTAATAGTGCGTAACGTACTTATCACCCCACAATACGGAATCCCAGACGGAGTCCGTCCTGCTTCGAACCCGAGTGTCTCCTGAATAGGAAGCAGATGATGTATACAGCCGCCCGGTATCTAGGCGGGGGCCAGCCTGTCGGGTGAAGCGCTGATATCCAAGACGCGCGTGACGCCCGTTATCATTATAGGAGGCCTGAATCTGTACGTAGCCATTCACCTTGATGCCGCCAATACTGCTTTCCCATGTGCGACCATAATTCGGACCTCCGGCAAAAGCAGTAGAAGACAATACGATGCTAGCCATGCCCAGAATTGTCGCAAGGACAATTGCCATAAATTTCTTTCGAACATTCATGATTACTCCTTTGCTGGAAAAATTGAAATGTATAAAGACGTAAAAAATAGATGATAATTGCTTTCCTTTCTGCTGGATGTCGAAGTCCTATGACTTCATCCCGCAAGAACTAGTCTTCTACTCCAGCGGGAGAGAAACAATCAGAAAAGGAGTAATTGACATCTAGAGATGGCAACAAGCAGCTATGACTTTTGGATTGTATGGGGAACCACCGCGCTGTCTCGGTTGTTGACAGTCATCGCGTCTCTTTTCGTGCGGAACTAGTCCTAGTGATGGTGTATTGTCCGATGGCATCAGGTTCTCCGATGGGTGTGCCGCTGACTTCGACCCAGGCGTGCGCACGGAAGGGTCGGTCGGTGAATCCGGTGCACCATGTGACGGATCGACAAACGATACGGCATGCCGCAGCGGTGGAGAGCGATCGGAGCAGACAACCCTGCTGGCTTCGGCATCTGCGGCTTACCGCGCATACGGCATTGCGGTATCGTTCTGCCATGTCTGCGTCGGCTGGAGAATACCGTTCAGACCATTTTTCAAGCAGGCGACAGAAATCTCCAATCCGTTGCCTTTCCATACATCTTCCGACGGCGACGGCAATCAGTGCCACCAGACGGTCATGAAGACTGACATGCGTGACTGCTTCGGGCTGTAGCGGAATACTCATAAACGCACATGCTTTCCCATATCAATGAGAAATCGTTCCACATCCTGAATGATGACCTGTTTATCGACCTGATATTCTTCGGCGATTGCGTTCGCGCAATCCACGACGGTTTTTCCGTGCATAAGGCCGTCGAGTATGAGTTGGCCGATTTCATTGACTTGTAGATATTCGCCGGTCTCATTGACGAATACAATACCCCCGCCCTCTTTGGGGTGTAGAGAGATCTGTCTCTTCAGGATACTGCTTGTCTTTGCATTATCAAATTGCATGTCTTAGCCACCTTTCCACTGCCGCTACTCGTTGCATTTCAAACAGAAAAGTGATGTCAGGCATTGGCATAGAAGCCCGACGCTGTATGATGGGCACGTTAATCAACCCCGCTTCGTCCAGCACTCCACCGGCAATCGAGTCGAGCAACATGTCTTTCGAACGTTGCCAAGCCGTATACAGCGAATATGAGTGATCGCCTTTGACCGTACGCCGGAATATCGTCTCGGGAACTATGCCCTTAAGAGCCCGATACAGCACGGCTTTGTGCAATCCTCCCTGAGTGCGCGCACTGACCGGGGCACTCAACGCAGAGTTCACGATTCCGCTATCGAGATAAGGGGAGCAGAACGTTATATTGTTAGGTGCGAACATCCGGTTAGCCTGATTGAGTATTCGCGCCTGTATTGCCAGAGAGTAAAGTGCCTGATGACGACTTCGGTCAGAGTCTAGCGGCTGGATGTCCGCCTTCTTCAATTGCGACCCAACGGCGCTGCATAGGATGTCTCGGGCTTCCGTAGTCAGGAACTCAGGAATACGTATGGCGTCGTGCCATCCGCAAGGCGAGGAGCGATGGCTATGACCTTGTTCCGCATCTAGGAACGATGACCGTAATTCCGCATGTAGATCGGTGTTGTCGGTCAGATCACGAATTGCCTGATATGGGGAGACCCGGTAATCAGCACTATATTGTCTTCTGATGTTCCGCAGTCGCAGCGGTTGTTCCCGTAGACAGCTCCATGAAGAGGATGGTAGGGAGGCGAACAGCTCGTCTCCTCCGAAACCCATGACATGGATATGTCTTGCACCTGTTCCCATTTCGGAGATTCGGCCAAGATAGCCTTCGATATCGCTCCAGTAGATTGGTTCTTCAGGTAGCTTGCCGTTGGGATACTCGGCAGTGGCTTCGAAAGATCTATTCCCATCCATGACTTGGCCGATTCGGGTGAGCGGCATCCGGACGTCCATGGAGATCCGTTCAGCCCATTGGGAATCCCGATTCATCGGATCGTCGGGCGTTTCATGATACAGGGGTATGCAGGCCCCTTTACTGGCCAAGATATATGCGATGGCGGCGGAATCCACACCTCCGGACAAATCGGCGGATAGTGACGCTTCATTACGCCAATCATCTGCAATCGCCAGGAAGCGGCTTCTTAGCGATGCCGATATTCCCTCACTCGAGACATGTTTTGCCAGGGAAGACACCGCTTTCGTATAGCGTGGCCGATTGGACTTATCGAGATACAGCATGGTTGCGACAGGTATGGAACGTATGTCCTCCCATGGGGATCTGTCTCCGAGAAGGCCATCGGGAAGAGATGGCAGCAGGTCCATGACAATGCGTTCCCAGTCGACTCCGGCTTTTGTGATGTTTGCAAGTCGGGAGGCGCTGTCTGACAGAAGCATCTCATCCTCGGCCTCGGTCCAGAACATGCGACTTCCACTCAACAGAGGAACCCGGACGTATGTTCCTTCGTCATTGACGCTGATAAAGGCAGGAAGCTTCGAATAATTTGTCGGCTTCCCACCTCGGACAATCACGGTATGAATTGGATGCGCATGCATAGACGGAATCATCCTTTCATGCCCCGTTGTTCCTGCATGGCACTTGCATGCAGGAACAAACGGTCAGTTTGATCCCCAAGGGAACGGAGCCTTGGCTCCGCCGACGTCGACATAGTTACCGAACCATACGCCATTGGTCGCTTGCTTGAATGATGCGATAACCTCGACAGAGGGAGGTACGTAATTCTTCATTGATGCTCTCCTTATGCGCTGAACATGTATTGGAAGTGCACGTGTATAACATGCACTTCCAGTTAATATGAAACGAGCGGCACATCCAAGGACATGTGTGGTGTTTGTCATCTCCAGATGACAAACACCACACATCACACGTGTAAATCACAGCGAAGAGACACCATCCGGAGACAGTTTGGCGGTTTCGCTCTGCAGTTGGCTGAGGGAGCCTTCCTTCTCGACGGTCCCTCTATCCAGCATCACGACATCATCGGTGATCGGCTTCAACCTGTAGTCCGGCTCGGATGCGACGAGCATGGCGACACCACGATCCGCCTGCCTCCGCATCTGTCCGCAGACCCATTGCACGCCCGCCTTGTCGAGTGCCCGCAACGGCTCATCTACGATCAGGGCCTTCGGGTCGGTCAGCAGGGCGATGGCAAACCGCATTTTGACGATGCCGGTCATATCGAGATCGCGGAGTTTGACGGGGAGAAGATCCCTCAATCCGGTCATGCGAACGATATCGTCCAAGAGAACGTTCGAGGTCCCGGCCCAGAGCGCCTTCCAGCGCAGATAGGTTCCCGCTGAACAATACGACGGATGCGGAACGGTTTCGGGAATGACGCTTACGGCCGTCGTTGATGCGGTGGATGCGTCGATGGGTCTGCCGCAGACGGATATGCGCCCGCCATCCGGGATGTCCAGCCCCAGCAGCATCCGGAGAACCGTCGTTTTGCCGGAATGTCGTGGTCCGATCAGCACGGTGACCCGACCGGCATAGACGGAAAACGAGATCCCATGCAATGCACGCTCGGCATGGTTGAAGGAAACGTTCTCAAACGCGATGATGGGCGAAGCCGAATCGGGCAGTTGATTCAACGTTTTCCCCTCCTGGATTCATGCAAGCGGCAATCATCGAAGCGAACGCCGCAATTCGATTGAGCTATGATGACCCGCCATTCGTGATCTGATCCAGCCCCGACTGGTACCAGGCGATGACGATCTGGACCCGGTCCCGCATATGCATCTTGACCAGAATGCGGCTTACCGTGCGCCGCACCGACGCCGTTTCGATGAACAGACGCTCGGCGATCTCCTGATTGGACAGCCCCGCGGCCACGAGTTCCGCGATCTCGCGTTCACGCTTGGAAAGACCATCGAACAAACCACGCAATAGCGTGATGCGGGTGTTGTCCGATACCGTGCGGACTCCGCGGTTGAGCACCTCGCCGGTGATGCGCGGGGTCAATACGGCGTCCCCGTTATATACGGCGTGCACGGCATCCCGAAGCTGTTTGGGCGTCGCATCCTTGAGCAGGAACCCGGATGCGCCTCGCGCCAATCCGTCGAAGGCGTAGTCATCCTCATCGTACGTGGTCAGGATCAGTATCCGGATTTGGGGGAACTGCTCCTTGATGATGCCCGTCGCCTCTATGCCGTCCATGACGGGCATGCGCACGTCCATGAGAATCACGTCAGGCAGCTGCTGCGGCGATCGCCGCAGGAATTCGATGGCCTGTTCGCCGTCCGCGGCCTGCGAGCTGACAATGATGTTCGGATCGTTGTTCAGCATCATCATGAAGCCAATCCGCGCCCCTCGCATGTCATCGACCAGCATGACCCTGATGACGTCATCCCTTGCATCCTTCATGATTCCATCACTCCTTTCAGGGGATCATCGCCCTGACCACCCAGCCATCACCGTACGGCCCGTAGGACAGGGTGCCGCCCGCTTTCGCAACGCGTTGGGAAAGACGCTGCAGCCCGGTCCCGCCGGCCTGTCCACCGCTCCGGGCGGAATCCACACGGTAGGAGTCATTCCCGGTGACATGACCATCGTTGCGGACCGTGATCGCCGTTCCGCCGTTACCGTCATGGTCCCAGGCGACGGCGATGCGGGTGAGACCCGTACCATGCCGAAGGGCATTGGTCAGCGCTTCGCGGGTGACGGCGAAGCACAGATCCGAACGCCGAGGGTCCTCGACGCGTCGTCCCGTTTCGGTGAACACGACGGTGATCCCGGTCGAGCGAATGTGCTCCAGCACGGGCCGGATATCGTCCCAGTCCCGCAGACGCAGCACGTCGTCCTGATTCACCGGTTCGGGGCCGATCTGCTCCTCGGACGGCCGCGATTCCTCCTCGTTGAAGACCTTCAGGATGCGGCGCGTGTTCCCCAGACTGTCCCTCGCTATCGTTGTGATCTCCGCGAACACATCGGCCAGCTGCGCATCGGAATAGCCGCCGTTTCTCATGCAGTCCTCCCCGCCTTGCGACAACGCGATGATCGAGGTCAGGCCGTGGCCGACGCTGTCATGCAGCTCATTGGTCACACGAAGACGCCGTTCCGCGCGATTCCTCTCCTCCGCCAGCACCGCGGTCTTCCGCCGCGCCTCGGACAGCAGTCTGTCCGCCGTCCGCCGGTCCCGCACTATGGACAGCAATGAGGACGCGATGCCGGCCAACGCGACGATATACAGCAACGCCAAATACCAAGGCTGCAGATAGTGGGGATAGATGTACTGCATCGTGATCATGCAGATCATGGCCAGATCGCACATGGCCTGAGCGTACAGGGGAAGCCGAATGCACAGGTAGAGCACCAGAATGAGCACGACCTGCGTATAGGAGTGCAGACCGACGCCGAACAGGACACCCATGGAAAGCTCGATGAATTCCAGCGCCAGCAGTGCGATGGGATTTCTGGATCTCAGCACTACGTTCATGATCCCCATGACCAGCAGTACAAGGAAGTACCAAATTCCCGCTCCCTCATTGAGAAATCGGACCAACGAGTACTCCTCCCCGATCGCCATTCGCTCGTTCGCATAATCGCGGATGAGAACGCCCAGCGTGCCGGCCGTGCACAGCAGAGTCGTCATGAAGCGAAGCAGCCGCTCTCCCCTGAGCTGGCGAAGCCATAAGACCAAACGGTCCTGCATGGTGGCGGATAACGTCTGCCTTCTATCGGATGATGATTGCTTCCATGGAGGGCTCATGATGAGGCGGTTCCTTGCATCCTGCACCTTTCGCCTTCTTCGTCGTCCGAGAACACAGCTGCTTCCATTATCACCACTTCGAGCGTCACATGTCCGTAGCGTGATTCCCGTTTGTCATCTTCAGATGACAGTTCCAATGCCTTGCATTGTGGGGTTCCTTACTGGGTGTTTCGCTTGTATTGGAGCATTCAATGTCAGGGATCCGGCCGGACCAGCGCCATCAGGATCAACCCCCGACTTTCCCCGGATGAGCAGGACCGGTATTCGACCATGACGGGCCAGTGGCTGGTCTCGCAGGAGCGACAGGGCGGGACGATCCTCGCACAGGAGGACACACTGGAGCAGCTTTCCTCCGCCGAGAGCCCGACGGGTACGGGTGGCGGATCAGCAGTCACATCCGGGGATGTGAGCACGATCCCGTCTTTCAGCTCTACGGCAGCGAACAGCAGCGCTTCGCCCTGGCGCGTCCCATCATCAAATCATCAAACCGCCTGCAGATCGATGGTGTTGTCGCATTGTGTGGCGATGCCGGGGTCGTGGGTGACGATGATGAGGGTCTTGCCGTATTCGTGTTGGAGGCGGAGCATTTCGTGGAAAACATGTTGGGCGAGATCGCGGTCGAGCGCGCCGGTGGGCTCGTCGGCGAGGATCAAATCCCCGGGCTTCAATATGCATCGTGCGAGGGCGACGCGCTGCTGTTCGCCGCCGGAGAGGGTCATGACCTTGTCGCCCACGACGTGTCCGAGGCCGAGCCGGGAGAGCATGGCCTTGGCCTTGCGCTGTCTGACCTGTTTGCTGTCGCGGATGAAGCGCATGCCGAGCGCGACGTTGTCAAGGGCGCTCATGTCGTTGATGAGCGCGTATGACTGGAACAGGTAGTTGATCTTGCCGCGGCGCAGCATGGTCGCCCTGCGCCCGTCGATGCCCGGCAGGGGCTGCCCGTCGAGCGTGATCGCACCTCCGGTTGGCGTATCCAGCAGGCCGATGATGTTCAGCAACGTGGATTTGCCTGAGCCGGACGGCCCGGTGATGGCCATGCTGGTGCCTTCCTCCACGCTGAAGGACAGGTCGTGCAGAATGGTGCGGCTGCCGTAGGTCGTGCAGAGGTGGTCGGCGGCGAGTTTCGTGTTCATGATGATGCTCCTTGGACGAAAGACCGGGAATATGCTGCGTAATGCGTGCGATGGATGTTATTCGGATTTGATCATGACTTGCACCTGCCTGGAAGACAGGGCGCGGGACTGGACGGCCAGCAGGATCAGCTGGAAGACGAACGTCACGGCGGCGGCGATGATGCCTGCCGTCGATCCGAGCAGTACGGTGGCCAGGATCGATATGGCGGACACCACGGCGACCATGATGAACGCGGGCGCGAAGATGCCCGTGAGCGAATAGCCGAGGAGGCGTTTGACGGCGATGGTCTCCCGGTAGGTCACCGCGTAGACGCGGCACAGGGTGGCCATGCCGATCAGCTGGAACAGGGCCGCGAGCAGGGCGATGCCGCCGAACAGCTGGATGAACTCGGTCAGGCTTTTGCGCAGTCCGGCGATGAAGTCGCTGTCGGGCCGGTAGACCGGGTTGTTGTCCTCCAGACGGTATTCGGCCAGGTATTCGGTCGTCGTGTATTGCCGTGCGGCGGTTTCGCCCAGCTTGATGTAGCTGTTCGTCAGGCCGGTCGCACCGAGGCTTTCCGCCTCGAACGGCGTCATGTCCGCGCCGGTCGCCACGAGGATCACGGGGGTACGGGTCTCGGAGGGCAGGCTCAGGTCATCGCTCCATGTGAACAGTGGCGTGGACGGATGATAGGTGATGAACCCCATCCGGCCGGCGTCCATGAACGTGGTGTGGATGCTGCTGGCCCAGTCCTTGTACTTCATGCTGGTCTCGGTCAGATATCCCCTCATGCGCTCCTGTTCCGCCGCGTCCATGGTGTCGGGGATCAGGAACATCCGTTCGCCGGTCTCGGCGCGCGCGACCGTGTCCGGGTCCAGGTCGAATCCCTGGTCCTTCAGATAGTTCGGGGAGGCGATGAAATACCAGAACGCCTGCTCGGGCACCTGCTTGTACAGTCCCTTCCATTGTGCGAGCAGACCGGCATCGAAGTGGCGGGTGTTGGCGACATACACGCCGTCCCTGCCCTCGATGGACGTGTACCAGTCGTACACCTCGCGCATGTGGTCACCGGACGTGCCCGACGATTCGGTGTGGTTCGTGCCGCGCGAATCCTTGTACAGGAGTCGCAGCGAATCGTATTGGCTCCACCGGGCGTTGACCTGTCCGAGACTGGAAACCTCGTTCATCGGCGCGTCCAGCGCATGCGCGCCCGCGACCAGACCGGCGGAGGCCAACACGTACACCACGGCGATCACCACCAGCAACGCCTTCTTCGACACCCGGTTGTGTATCGCCGCGACCGGACGCACCGACAACAGCACCAACGCCACAGACGCCACGGCCAGCAGCACCAACGCGATCAGCCGCATAAAACTGTCCCCTGTGCTGGAGCCATGCAACGGGGACGTCAACCGCTGCGCATCGATGCCGCTCGCCTCGCTCACCCGCTGCACCAACGCCCGGAACCCCATATCGTCAAGGCTGATGATCCGGCAGTCGCCGTTGACGGTGCCGGAGAGGCGTTCCAACGTGTCCAACCGGACCACGACCAGCCGTCCGCCGAATCTCGCGGCCGGCAAAGAGGCAATCATGTCGGCGCTCACCCGATCCAATCCCAAGGTCGCATCGGCATCCGACCGAAGCAGACGCGACAACAAGTCCGAATCAAGCACGTCAGCACCCTGATAGCGGAACGCCGCCTCATCGGAATGCGCACCCACGTCGCCGTACACGCCCAAACGATACCCCTCCACGGATCCGTCCACGGGCGAGACCAGCACATCCGAACGCACCACGACCGCATGAGCCTCTTCCACGCCGCTCATCAACGCATTCAACGTCCGGGAGGAACGCTCCTGCAGCACATCGGACAGCGACAGCGCCCGGCCTTGACTCGGGTACGCGCGCATCGCCGCCGTATACCCGTCGCCCAACGCGAACAACGATAATATGCCTGACAACACCGCCATCACGACAATCACCAGACACGACGACCAACGTAACCACCCATGCATCAGACATCACCTTCTTGAATGGGACATGTGCCCGTGTTTGCTGAAAAATCAACAAACCTATCTACGGGAAGCGCGGCAATCCTCGCCCACGTGCCTGATCCGTCCGAGCAGTGTCTTCATCAACGTGGTCTTGCCCGCGCCGTTCGCTCCAAGCAGACAGATGATCCTGCCTGTTCTTAACTGCAGGTTGATGTCGCTGACGATCAGGGAACCCTTATACCCGATCGAGAGATTGGTCGTCGATATCGTTGGCATGGTCCACCTTCCACACAACTCTGGCTTGACGTGAACCGGATTTGTTCACGGTACGGGATTGTGTCACCGATGAGGATCTGCGACCATCATCCATGGGAACGAAAGCCGTCTCGACGACGAGACAGGATTCAGCCCTACGGACGATGGACGGGGCGCCGTCCTTTTCCTAAATATGGAATCGCCGGGCAGCGAACCCGGCGTATGAGAGGGCGATCATGAATATTGCTGAATATCATTCCCATATCTCCGTTGCGGTTGAGGCGCTTGATGTGCACAAGACGTATGGTTCGGGTGCGTCGGAGACGGTTGCGGTTGCCGGCATCACGGCGCGGTTCGAGAAGGGGCGGTTCACGGCGATCGTGGGCCCGTCCGGTTCGGGCAAGACCACGCTGTTGCATCTGCTTGCGGGGTTGGATACGCCGACTTCGGGGCGGGTGGTGATCGATGGCACGGATATCTCCGCTTTGTCGGATGATGCGTTGTCCGATCTGCGTCGTGACCGGATCGGGTTCATTTTCCAGGATTTCAATCTGCTGCCGTACCTGACGGCGGAACAGAACATCGAGCTTCCGTTCACGTTGCGCGGCAAGCGGCCCGACCGAAACAAGGTACGCGGGATCGCGCGTGAGTTGGGCATCGAAAACCGTCTCGATCACAAGCCGCAGGAGATGAGCGGCGGTCAGCGGCAGCGTGTGGCGGTGGCCCGCGCGCTGGCCGGGGATCCCGCGGTGGTGTTCGCGGACGAGCCGACTGGCGCGTTGGATGTGAGGTCGTCGCGTCAGCTGCTGGCGATATTGCGGGATATGGCGTCTCGGCGCGGGCAGACGATCGTGATGGTCACGCATGATCCGAATGCGGCCGCGTATGCGGATAGGGCGTTTGTGGTGCGTGACGGACTGATCGCCGCGGATATCGCGCATCCGTCCGCGACGGACGTGGTGCGCGTGCTCGAGCAGGGCGCCGGGCTCGCGGCGGGTGCGGCCGGGGAACCGTCCGATCCGGCGGAAGCGGGTGCGCGATGATCCGGGTGGCGTGGGCGCAGATCAGGCATTCCCCGTCCCGTCTGCTCGCCGTCCTGTTGGCGGTGGTTCTGTCGGCGGCGATGCTGGCGGGCACGGTCGTGTTCCAGGGCACGTCCACCGCGAGCATGGCCACCGTCACGGCCGCGCCGTTGAAGCCCGTGGATGTCGTCATCGATCCCGGCGACGCCGATGCGGGATCGTTGAAGCCCTCGTGGGCCGAGGACGTGCTCGCCAAGGCGGACATGGGCGGCATGGTGAGGGCGACGGCACCGTATTACGCGGCCACGGTCACCATGTACGGTGCCGGCGCGCGCGGCACGGCGAACGTGTATTCCGTGTCCCGTGATCCGTCCCTGCGCTGGTTCGGTCTGGAGTCAGGCGATTGGCCGGACAACGCCGGTCAGATCGTCGTCTCCCGTGACACGGCCGATGGTCTCGGCGTGCGGGTCGGTGGCAGGGTCACGTTGAAATCGTCCGACGGGACGAAACGCGTGGTGACGGTCAGCGGCATCAACGACGTGCGGTTCAAGCCGATGACCGGCACCGATTACGCGGTCTACGCCGACCCGTCGTACTTCGGGGATGCGACGCCGGGCGAACTGTTCGTCAAACTCGACGATTCCCCCGATGCCGCCGCGGCCGTGCAGCGGCTTGCGCGGGCGGCCGCGGCGGATGGCGTCACGGCGGTCACCGGCGCGGAGATGATCCGTCAGGCATCGGCGATGATGGCCGGCGGCAGCGATCAGCTGACCGCGATCATGGCGGTGTTCGCCGCCATCGCCCTGTGCGCCGCGATGATGGTGATCTCCAGCACCTACCGGACATTGACCGCACAGCGCACACGTGACATCGCCATGCTGCGCCTGATCGGGGCGCGACGCGCGAACATCCGTTCGATGGTTCTGTCCGAGGCGCTGATCACCGCCGTGGCCGGCACGCTGATCGGTGGACTGGTCGGCGTGGGCGGCGGCTACGCGGCCATGACCGCGATGGGACAGGCGTTCGGCGGATTCGCCGCCAACCCTCTCCTATTGGCGGGTGCGCTGCTGCTGACCGTCGCGGCCACGGTGCTGGCCGCGTGGACGACCGTCCGCCGCGCCACGCGCATCCCGCCGATCCAGGCGTTGGATGGAACCACTCAAACCGACGGCGTGGCCGGCGTGGGGACAGGCGGCAGGATGCTTGATATCCAAGCCTCGCGCATCGTGTTCGGCGTGTTGTGCGCGATCGCCGGCGTCGCGCTGCTGTGGGTCGGTGCGGCCGGCTTCCACATGCCCATCGCGCTGGTCGGCGGCCTTGCCCTGGCGCTCGGTCTCGTGCTTGCCCTGCCCGGACTGGTCGCGATGCTCATGCCCGCCATCGGCATGCTGTCGGCCGCGTGCGGGCTGGCTGGCAAACTGGCCGCTTCGAGCCTGACGGCGAACGCGAGGCGCGCCGGCGGCACCGTCACCGCGGTCGTGTTCGGCATCAGCCTGATCGCCGCGCTCTCCTCGGCCGCGTCCACCGGCACCGGCACCATCAACGCCGACCTCGACTACCGCTACCCGGTAAGCGCCGCCCTCTACACGCCGGACAACAGCAGCCTCTCCGACAAAGTCCTGCAACGCGCAAGTGAGATCACCGACGCGCAGGCCGCATACCCGGTACGCACCACCGCCATCGGCCAGTCACCGGACGGGCGGAGGACCACACCCAAGGTACTCGACGTGATCCCCGACAAGGCCGCCGCCGTCTTCACCGCCGACAGCCCGTGGCATGCCGGCATGAGCGATGGCATGCCGGTGGCGCTCGTCCACCCGCGATACATGAGCGCCATCGGCATCATGGAAGGCGACACGCTTGCCATCACCGTCGCCGGCACGACCGTCACGGTCAGGGCGCAGGCCTCACAGCTCACCGAATCACCGGAACTCGCGGTCATCATCACCGACAGCCAGCTCGCCATGCTGCCGAACGCGGCCACGATCCGATCCGCGTTGAAGACCAGCATGATCTGGTTCAAGGCCGGGCCAGGCGTCAACCGTGCCAGTCTCGCCAAACAGGTCGACCATCTGGCCGCGGCTGACCCGAATGCCACCGTCGGCGGCGGCATCGCGGAAAGCAACGACATCCTCAACGTATTGAACATGCTGGTCATGCTCTCCTACGCGATGCTCGCCATCACCGTGATCATCAGCCTGACCGGACTCGCCAACCAGCTCGCGCTTGCGGTCATCGAACGGACCAGCGAGATCAGCATGCTGCGCGCCCTCGGCGTCAGACGCGGAACCGTCCGCGCGGAGATCGCCATCGAAGCGTTGACCCTGACCGTCATCGGCACCGTCATCGGACTGCTCGTCGGCCTGCCGCTCGGCATCGCCGGCGTGAAGGCCCAGATCGGCGGCATGACCGGCCAGTTCACCGTCGCGATGCCCTGGACGCAGATCGGCGTGCTCATCCCCGTCATCCTCGCCGCGGGGCTGCTTGCCTCGATCATCCCCGCACGCAACGCCACCCGCATCCAACCGGCACAAGGCCTCACCAGCTGAGGCGGACGACGGCGATTTGATTGGCCGGTTTCGCTGCCTGTAGTAATGACGTCCTCGAGAGAACCTGACGCTGGGAATCAGCCAGCGACGGTTCTTCTCGGGATATGGGGTGTTTTCGAGAGAACCTGACGCTGGGCCGTTCTCAGCGACGGGTTCTCTCGGGGAGCCGGTTCCTCCCGGGAAACCGACGGCGACGAGGTACAGTTGGTAGTGCTAGGTACTACTAGGTACGTGACGATGGGTGGACGCGGTGGTCCGCCGTCGGTTCGTCCGTCGGCCCGTATGGGTTATGGGTCTGTCTTACGTGGGGAGGAAATATGGCATTGCCGCAGTCGATTCCGAACGGCGCACGCATCGTCGTGCGCGTCATCGAGGGCGTGGATCCGGCCGACGGACGCACGAAGTTCCGCGACTACGTGGGGCATGTGCTCTCGTGGGACGGGCGCACGCTCGAACTGTCGCGGGACGCGGCCGCGAACGGCTCGCGTCCGAAACAGCATGTGATGATCGAGGCCGACACCATCGCCACGCTCAAGCCGGTGCCGGAGCGCCCCAAGCCGCGGCCGTAACGGCCACCTCGTTTCGGCTTCCCTTGTCAGGGGAGCTGGACCGCAAAGCGGGACTGAGGGGTGGTCCGGTGCGGAATACAGGAACAACCGGTATCACAGCGCGGAACGCAGCTGGACGCGAACCGTGTGCGAGCCCACGAGCGCGATGATGTGCTCGCCGCGGCGGGCCGAATCCAGCAGGTCCTCCTGCCAGTGTTCCGGGGCGAAGTCGACGAGCCGCTCCTCGTAGGCGAGCTCGCCGGAGGCGTCCTCCGTGCCCTCCCCTCGCGCCGCGATGGCGCGCTGTCGCGCCTTGTAGTCACGGAACGGCTGGCCTTCGGCGAAGAACGCCTTCATCGCGGCCACATGCGGATCGGCCGCCCCCGACGGCACGGCGGCGGTCCGTTCGACGTGCAGCAGGTCGGCGACGGCGTTCAGGCGTGCGGCCATGTCGCGCAGCAGTCCCTCGACGTTGGCCGCGTCCTCCTCGACCATCGCGCGTGTGCGGTCGGGGTCGGTCAGGGCGACGCGGGTCATGTCGCGCCAGCTGCCGGCGGCGAGCGCGGCGGCGATGTTGCGGTTCGGGTCGGCGGTGAGCTCGTTGATGAGGGCCGTGGCGACGACGTGCGGCATGTGGCTGATCATCGCGGCAGCCTTGTCGTGCGTGTCGTCGTCGAGGACGATCACACGGTTGCCGACGCCGTCGACGATGAGTCGTGCGACGGCGAGGAACCGGTTGAAATCGGTGTCGGGCGTCACGGTGATCGCCCATAGGGCGTCGTCGTAGAGGGCCGGGTCGGCGGCCGTCCAGCCGGACAGTTCGTTGCCGGCCATCGGGTGCGCGCCGACGTAGCGCTCCCCCAGTCCGGCGGCCTCGACCTGATCGCGCACCATGCCCTTGACGCTGCCCACGTCGGTGAGGGTGATGTCCGGCGCGGCGTCGAGCAGGGGCTTCAATTCGGCGAGGATCGCGGGCATGGCCTTGAGCGGGTTGCACAGGACGATGACGTCCGGACCGGCTTCGACGAGCGCGGCGAGCGTCGGCACGCACCGGATGCCGGCCCGTTCGGCCTCGGCGTACGGGTGCGGACGATGGTTCCATGCGATGACCTTCACGCCGCGATCGACGAGCCTGCGTGCGAGGGAGCCGCCGATCAGCCCCATGCCGACGATGCCGATAGTCATCGAGGTCTCTCCCCCAGTCAGCTTCGCTGACAGCCCCCTCGTCAGAGGGGGCCGAACATCCGCACGATTGCTCGTGCCTGCTTCGTTCTTCTCTACCACAGCAGTTCCCTTTCCACGGTGGCGGCCGTCTGCCAGTCGCGTTCGATGCGCATCGCGTCGAGATGCACGCCGCCCTGGGGCAGCATCCACGCGTCGACCGGCGGGTTGGGCCTCTCGCGTCTCGGATACACGGCGAGGGTCTTGAGCCAGATGCCGTGCGTGGCGAGCGTTTCGAGCACCTCGCGGAAGCGCGGCTCCCATGGGGCGGCGTCGAGCGTGTCGATGAAGCTGTAGGTGCCGTCGTGGCCCTTGATGGGCCGGGACATGAAGCTGGTCATGTTGAGGCCCGCGTCGCGCAGGATGTCGAGTACGTTGGCGACGACGCCCGGACCGGTGACGAGCGGAATGAACGTGATGATGGTCTCGAACTCCCCGGTGCCGTGCTTGCGGAACCTCGAGGACAGGTCGCGTACGTCGTCGCGTCGGGCGAGGACGAGGAATTCGGTGCGGGCGCCCTCGAAGTCCTGCACGCGTTCGGCGAGCGTGTCAAGACCGTACAGGTCGCCGCAGATGCGCGGGCCGAACGCGATGCGTCCCGGCTTCAGGTCGCGGCATGCAGCGGCGTTGGAGGATGCGGGGACCGCCCTGAGATGATGTTCGGCGATGAAGCGCTTGCACTGCGCGAGTCCGTGTGAGTGTGCGGAGACGATGACGGGTTCGCCTCCCCCATGTCCGTTCAGCGGATCGTCGCCCGCCACGGCGAACGCGTCGAAGGCGACGTCGACGCCCACGCGCGCGAATCCGGCGAGATCGGTCGAGTCGATCAGGGCGTCGAGGTTCGGCACCACGTACCCCTCGACGTTGTTCTCCCATGCGATGACGCCCCAGCCGCGCCCCTGCTGGACGGCGTCGATGATGGCGGGGACGTCGGACAGGGCGGTCAGCGTGATCTCGCCGTCATCGTCTTCGTCGCCGCCGACGTACGGTCGCAGCTGGTCGGCGGCCTCCATCGCCGCCTGATGGGTGAAGGTGCCTTCCGGCCCCAGGTAGAACAGTTCCTTACATGCCATAGGCTCCTACTGTAGCGGCCGTGGGGTCGGACAGGCCGACCCCACGCGCACATCGTGGAACCGATTGGCGAATGTACGGTTGTACGCTCAGGAGCGCAGCAGGATCTCCGCGAGCGCTCCGGACACCGCTTCGGGCATGTCACTGACCCAGAAGTCGTTGTCGTAGCGGGGGCCTCGGTCCAGCGTGCGGATCGCGTCGAGCGCGTGCACGCCGAGCTCCCTGACCGCGTTCAGCGCGAGCTCCTTGGTGCGGTAGCGCATCTGGGCGTGCAGAAGCAGGTCCATGACGTCCGATTCGATCGGGTTGTCGGCGATGGCGAGGCCGCCGGGGACCGTGATGCGCAGACCCGCCTGCGAGGAGACGTCGGACACATGCACCGACAGGCTCATCGTCGCCTCGTCGTACGTCACGTCCGGCGTGCCGTCGCATGGCTGTCCGCCGCAGCGCACCTGCACGTCGGCGGCCGACACCGGCGCGACGCCGCGGAACACGATGGTCCACTCGCGCCTGTCCGGAACGGCATCCGCATCACCCGACACCGGCGCGATGGACAGGCTGCTCGACATGCGAGGGCCGTTCCCGGGCGCTTCCTCGCAGTCGTCGGCGTCACGCCATGTGAACGAGATCGCAGTCCTGGCGGCGGCGGAACCTCGCGTGCCGTCGTCCTCACGCAGCGTGAACGCACCGTCGGCTCCGGGGAAGACGATCACCTCCAGGGCGTTCGGATTATCGACCGAGTTCACCGCGGGATCGCCGGCGTCCGCCACCCTCTGCAACGGCACGATGCCGCCGGCCTTGGCGAACACGGGGATCCGGTCGATGCCGCGCCACGCCTCGAGCCGTCGTCCGACGCCCGAGACCGTATGCGAGGCATATCGGCGTCCGTCGAAGAAGTCGAACCATTCGCCGTCGGGCAGCCACACCTCGGCGCGGCCGCGTTGCGCCGCGTGGTCGTTCGCCTCGACGATCGGGGCGACGATCAGCTCGGTGCCGAATCGGAACTCGTTCGGCACCTCGTATGCGTTGGCGGTGTCGGGCGACTGCCAGTACATCGGTTCCACCAGCGGCCTGCCGTCAAGCGCCGCACGCCAGTCCATCGTGTACAGATAGGGCAGCATCGCATGTCGCAGCCGCAGCATGCCGGTCATCGATTCGCGCACGGCGGGCTCGAAGTTCCACGGCTCCTTGCCGGCGAACGGCGAGTTGGAGGAGTGCAGACGGTTGATCGGGCTGAATGTGCCGAGCTGATACCAGCGGGCCTCGAGCTCCTCGTCGCGGTAGCCGAACATGTGTCCGCCGATGTCATGACTCCACCACCCGTAGCCGATGTTCGAGGCGGTGGCGGTGAAGTACGGCTGGAACCTGAGCGATTCCCAGGTCACGATCGTGTCCCCGGAGAAGCCGACCGGGTACCGGTGCGATCCGGGGCCCGCGTATCGGGAGAAGGTGATCGGCCAGCGGCCGCCTCGGCCGGAGTCGAGATAGTGCATGTGGTTGAGCATCCACAGCGGGTCGAGGCCCTTCTGGCGGGTGACGCCGCCCTGCTGCCAGTCGAGCCACCAGAAATCGACGCCCTCGTCCTCCAGCGCGTGATGCATGGCGAAGTACGCGTCCATGTAATCCGGGCTGGTCAGATCGCATTCGACGCTCTCGCCGCTGGCCGGATCGATGCCGACGCGCTTGGCGACGGCCGGATAGGCGTCCTCGTACGCGCGCACGCCGTCGCGCGGGTGCACGTTGAGCGTGGTCTTGAGTCCGCGCTCGTGCAGGGATTCGAGGAACGCCGGCGGATCGGGGAACAGGTTGCGGTTCCATGTGTAGCCGGTCCATCCGGAACCGTATTTCGGGTCGACATCGTCGACCAGATGCCAGTCCATGTCGATCACGGACGTGGTGAACGGGATGCCCTCACGCTTGAACCGGTCCATGAGGTTCAGGTAGCTCTCCTGCGTGTACCGGTAGTAGCGGCTCCACCAGTTGCCGAGCGCCCATCGCGGCAGCAGCGGCGTGGGGCCCGTAAGCCGGTAGAAGTCGCGTACGGCCTCGATGTAGCGGTGGCCGTAGCCGAAGAAGTACAGGTCCGTCTCCCCGTTTGTGCGAGGCTCGACCCAGCTGCCGAACGGATTGCGTTTGCCGTCGACCTCGTTCGCCTCGACGATGATGTTGGACGCGGAGTCGTCGATCACGGCCCAGCCGTCGCGGGAGATGACGCCGTCGCCGAGCGGGATCTCGCCGTCGGCCTCGTCGAGCGTACGGGCGGTGCCCTTGAGGTTGCCACGCTGCGCGTCGCCGTAGTGCCAGGTGTTGAACTGGGTGTCGGACACGCCCTTGACCACGACGCTCAGTCCCTCCTTGCTGAAAGGCCTTCCGTCGTAGGTGATGTACAGCGAATCGGTGTCGATGATCACCCGGCCGTCGCGTTCGACGAGCGAGAAGCGCACGTCCTCGCCGAGATCGCGGTTGAGCACGGTCTGGGTCGGCCGGTCCTCGAACACACCGTCATCCGACCATTCGAAGCGGACGAGCGATGGGGTGATCATCGTGATGCGCCAGCGGTCGGCGCGGATGACGGAGTCGGTGCGCGCGAGCGGCTTCGCATCGACCTTGAAGTCCTTCGGATCGGGAGACTGCGTGTCCAACCCGGTTTGCGGTGCGATATGCGATGCGGTCATGGTCGTTGTTGTCCTTTCACTTGCCGGAACCGGTGGCGATGCCGGCGATGAACTGCTTCTGGAAGCACATGTACACGATAACCACCGGGATGATCGCCACCGACGTGGCGGCGAACAGTCCGCCGTAGTCGGTGCCGTACTGGCCGGAGAACATCTTGAGGCCGACCGACAGCAGCTGCTTGTCGTCGTCGGTGATCATGAGGAACGGCCACAGGTAGTCCTCCCAGTTCCACAGGAACGTGAAGATCGCGAGCGCGGCGATGGAGTTGCGGCTCATCGGCAGCACGACCTGATGGAAGATGCGCCAGTCGCTGGCGCCGTCGAGACGCGCCGCCTCGATGATCTCGTCGGAGATGCCGCCGATGGACTGGCGGAACAGGAACACGCCGAATCCGGAGACCAGACCGGGGATGATGAGCGCACGGTAGGTGTCGAGCCAGCCGAACTGGACCATCATGTCGTACTGCGGGATGATGGTAACGGCCCACGGCAGCATCATGGTGGCGAGCACCATGCCGAACAGCAGGTTGCGTCCGCGGAAGTGCAGTTTGGAGAACACGTAGCCGAGCACGGCGCTGATGTAGATGATGAGCAGGGTCTTGAGACTGGCCACGAACAGGGAGTTCGCGAACAGGCGCAGGAAGTTGAACTTGTCCTGGATGTTGATGTAGTTGTCGATCGTGCTGGGCGTGGGGAACACGCCGCCGGTGAGCTTGACGATCTCGCTGTTGGGTGCGAACGAGGAGACCAGCATCCAGATGAACGGGATGATGGTGACGGCCGCAAGCACGAACAGCAGTGCGGTGACGATGACCGATGCGATGGTGTTCCTCTTCATCGTGTTTCCTCCAGATTGTCGCCGGACGCCTTGAACATGAGCAGGGTGAGCACGCCGGTCAGTGCGAACAGGATGACGCTCATCGCGGAGGCGACGCCGAAGTTGTACTTCTGGAACGCCTGGTCGTAGATGAGGTAGCTGATGGTGTAGGTGTCGGTGCCCGGTCCGCCGCCGGTCATCACGAGGATCTGCACGTAGGCCTGCAGGTAGCTGATGAGCGAGGTGATGACGATGAGCAGTGTGGTCGGGCGCAGCAGCGGCAGGGTGATCGAGCGGAACGTCTGCCATTTGTTGGCGCCGTCGAGGGAGACGGCCTCGTAGACGTCCTTCGGCAGGGACATGATGCCGCCCATGTACAGGACGGTGGCGTAGCCGAAGTCCTTCCAGATGGTCATGATGATGATCGCCGGCATGGCCCACTTGGAGTCGTTGAGCCAGCTGATGTCGAGGCCGGTGATCTTGTCGATCATGCCGAACTGCGGGTCGAACATCCACATCCAGACGAACGAGACGGCCACGAGCGGCGTGATGGTGGGCATGTAGAACAGGCCGCGCAGCGAGTCCTTCGCCTTGACGAGTTTGGAGGTCAGGAGCATGGCGAGCGCCAGGCCGATGACCACGCGGAACAGGATCGAGAAGAAGGAGAACACGGCGGTGTTCCAGATCGACTTCCAGAACAGGGAATCGGTGAGGACCTGGGTGAAGTTGTCCAGACCGACCCAGTTGTAGGTGTCGGTCAGCGGATTCCATTCATGCAGGCTGCCGGCGAACGCCTTGAAGATCGGGTAGGCCATGAACACCGCGAAGTACGCGATGAGGAGCACCACCGACACGTTGCGCATGGACAGGATGTCGCCAAGCGCAAGGTGCCTGCGTGCCGGCGTCGAGGTCGTGTGTCGTGACTTGGATGTTGACGTTGACATTGCCATGTCTCCTTTCAGTCCTGCTTGGCTTCGTCGTAGTGCTGGTACATGCGCTCCAGCGAGACGAAGTCGCTGTTCTTCATGTCGGTTTCGATCTGGGCCTGTGCGGCGGCTACCGCCTTGGCGATCGGCTGATGGTTCTGGAAGACGTTCTGGAAGGCGATCTTGGGGCTGCTTTCCAGCGTGGAGGGCGTCGGGCCGGGCCAGATCAGACGGTCGAGTCGGGGTTTGATCGCCGCCATGACCGGATTGGAGAGGATCTCGGGATCATCCTGCAGCGACTTCTTGCCGGGGAAGGAGTTCTGCAGTTTGACCGCAGTGCGCACGTAGTCGTCACCGGCGAGCATGAAGCGGATCACGTCCTGGGCGACCGCGCGCTGCTCGGCGCTCTGGTGCTTGTTGATGCCGGGCGTGGATTCGCCGTTGTACCTGTCGTAGGCGAACGGCACGTCTTTGGTGAAGGTCGGCGTCGGGAAGACGCCGTAGTCGATGTCCGGGTACTTGGTGTCGAGCGTGCCCTGCAGCGCGCCCCACGCGTAGATCATCGCGGTCTGGCCGTTGCCGAAGCTCTGTTCGGAGTTGTCTCCGAACTTGACGGAGCCGACCTTGTCCTTCTCGTAGAGATCGAGGAGGAACTGGAGGTTCTCGCGCGTGGCCTTACTGTCGTAGTTGGCCTTCGTGCCGGACTTGTCGAACATGAGCGTGCCGCGCTGGTAGTTGAGTCCCTGCCACAGGCCGTCGTAGCGGCCGTCGCCGTTCATGTTGAATCCGGCCTGCACCATCTTGCCGCCGTCGAATTTCGTGAGCTTCCTGGCGACTTCGGCGAACTCGTCCCATGTGGTGGGGATGTCGGCGTCGGTCAGTCCGGCCTCCTTCCACAGGGTCTTGTTGTAGTAGATGTTGCCGGTGTTGATCACGGAGTCGATGTAGTCGACCTTACCGTCGACCACGTGGGTCTCGACGTTCGTGTAGTCGGCCTCGAGGTCGTCGAGGTCGATGTCGTAGGCCTCCATATGCGGGCGGAGCAGCGCATCCTGCGAGTTGTGCACGTTGAACAGGACCGGTGCGTTCCTGTTGCCCTTGAGGGAAAGCGGCGTCTTGACCCAGTAGTCGCTCCATGCGACCTGCGAGATCTTGAACGTGACGTTGGGGTGGATCTTCTCGTATTCATGAAGCATGGTGACGACCGGATCGGTGCTGCCGTCTCCCCAGGTCCAGTATCCGAGTTCGATGGGCTGGCCGTCGTTGACCAGATGGTTGGGGTCATAGGTCAGGTGCTGTCCGAGCACCTCAAGCCCCTTGTCGGCCTTGGTGTCGATCACGCCCGACGTACTGTTCGCACTGCAACCGGTTACACCAGCCAACAGGGCAACAGTGGCAGTCAGTGCAGCCAGTGCAGTCAGTGGTTTTCTGACGTTCATTACTCCCTTACCTCCTCGTAAGCTGCGGTGGGCATGGCTTTACGATAGCGGGATCAAACCGGTTCGGCAACTGCATTGTAACAAGATGTAAACCGTTACATTTGTAAACCGTTGCAAAATCATCTATGTGCACGCTAACAAGCCATTTTACACCGGCGTGTCGTACATGCAATCATTTACATTCAGGTGAGTCCCATGCGATATTGACATACAATGTCAGGCAACGGCGGGACGGACACGGCGTCCGCCCCATACCCCACACCCGCAACCGACTGCACCATCGCATACGCCAAGGAGATCGCCATGAGACCCAACATCGAGGACGTTGCCGAAAGGGCAGGGGTATCGACCGCGACGGTGTCGAGGGCGTTCTCCAAGCCGGATCTCGTCTCGGAGAAAACCCGCGCCAAGGTCATGAAGGTGGCCGACGAACTCGGATTCTCCGTCTCGCGCACGGCCGGCGTGCTGCGCTCAGGCAGATCCCACCGCATCGCGCTGCTCGTCGGAGGCCCGAGGATCGAATGGTTCACCGCCGGACTAATCGAAGGGCTCAACGCGGTATTCCGCGACGCCGGCTACGATCTGGTCATCTATCCCATCGGCTCGGGCCAGGCGAGGCACACGTTCTTCGAGGACCTCCCCGTCTCCGGCAACGCGGACGCGGTCGTCATATCGTCCTTCGCCGCCAGCCCTGAGGAGATCGGACGACTGCGCAGCGCCATGCGCATCCCGCTGATCGGCATCAATATCACCGGCGAGGGGTTCGACGCCTCCACCAGCATCGACGACCGTCTCGGCATCCGCCTCATCGTACGGCATCTGGCGCAACTCGGGCACCGCAATCTGCTGTACATGTACGAGGACTTCCACAACACCCTCGGATTCAGCTCGCTCAACCGCATCAGCGGATTCCGCGAGGCCTGCGAGCATCTCCCCGGCGTCACCGGACACATCGTCTCCACCCGGCCGGGAGACGACATGCTCGACGCCATGGCCTCCGAGCTGCACGCATACGACGACCCGCCCACCGCGGTGTGCTTCCATCAGGACTCGATGGCGATACCACTGCTGCTCAACCTGCGCCGATACGGGTTGAGCGTGCCCGACGATCTGTCGATCACGGGATTCGACGACAGCACCTTCTCGGCCGTGGCCGGCCTGACCACCGTAAGGCAGGACCCATACGCCATGGCCGTGGCCGCCGCGCACAAGACACTCGATCTCATCGAAGACCGGACACCGGCCGAGCCATACGAGATCTTCCCCGTACGGCTCGTGGTACGGGCGACCACCGCGGCACCGGCCCGTCGCTGACTGCCGGGCGGACGACCGGGACCGTTCAGGAAACCTTTCTCGGCGGGATCGCGAACCAGCGGGCGGGAAGGACGAGCAGGAGCACCTGCAGCGCGATCACGCCGTAGAGCCAGATGTAGCCTACGTGCTGGCTCATGAACGGCACTTCGGCGCCGAAGCCGGCGACGGTGAGCACATCGCCGCCGGGGCCGCCCGCGATGGCGAGCCCCCACGCCACGATCGACGAGACGGTCAGGTGCAGACCGATGCCAACAGCCCCCTGACGCGCGCGTGCGGCGTAGGTCGACAGGCCGACGATGAGGAGCGCGAGCACGAGACCGTAGGGGATGTTCATCGACGCGCCCATGCGGTGCGCGAACGTGCCGACGAACGCCGAACCGGCGCCGGCGGCCACCGTGACCAGCGATCGGCCGAGAGGGCCGAACCGGTGCGACCACGGCATCAGGGATGGGTCATTATGGCGTTGCGGTTGCTGCTTCATACCGGATCACTGTACCCGCCGCCCCGCCGAACTGGAGTCCCCTTGTCGACAGCCCACTCGTCATAAGGAGCCGGCCGCTCACGACGAATGTGACGAAGACGACATTTTTCGTTTTCCGGCTGTCGTCCACCCGTACGCAACCTGCGACGCACCTACTGATTGCTAGGCTCTTGCCAAGCCCGCAAACACTACATCTAGTGGCGACACGCTCGACATGCCACAACCGATAGCGTTTTCAATCAAATGACATGGATGTAATCTATATCCCCAGCAAGCGCGCACGACGCTTTCACGCGAATAGCGCCAAGCCACAACCACCCCAGCTACGGGATTCCATCGGACCCGCATCCAACGAGCATCAGACAAGGAACTGCCATGACCGTCACCGTGTTCACCAAGCCCCGCTGCCCGCAGTGCGACGCCACCAAGCGTCAGCTCACCAAGCTCGGCGTGCCCTTCGACACCGTTGACCTGTCCGAGAACCCGTCCACCCTGGAGCAGCTGCAGGCCGCCGGATTCCGTCAGGCCCCGGTCGTCATCACCCCCGACAACTCGTGGACAGGCTACCGTCCCGATCTGATCAAGGAGCTCGCCAAGTCGCAGGCCACCGTCGCCGCGTGAGCGTGAGGACCGACCGTTCGATGTCCTTCACACCGAAGATCAGCACCAGCCCGGCCGGCACGCGCGGCGAGGCCGACGCATACGGCGTCGGCGGACAGCCCACCTTGGCTCGTGCGCCGAAGAGCGCGCCGATCGCCATGCACGCCGACCCGACGCCCGCAAGCGACGACACCACCCCCAGTACCCCGGAGACCGCCGCGACGGGCGGCGCCGGCAAGTCCATCGGAGCATTGGTGTACTTCTCCTCCGCATCGGAGAACACATCCCGATTCGTCGCCGGACTGAAACTGTCCGAACTGGGCGTCAACGTCTACCGCATTCCGCTCAAGCCCGGTCAGCCCGCACTGCAGGTACGCGAACCGTATCTGCTCATGGTGCCCACCTACGGCGGCGGAGACGCTCGCAAGGCCGTGCCGGTGCAGGTCAAGAAGTTCCTCAACAACGCGGCGAACCGCGCGTGGATCCGCGGCGTCATCGCCTCGGGCAACACGAACTTCGGCTCCGCGTACGCCGCCGCCGGCGACATCATCGCCGCGAAATGCCGCGTGCCCTACCTGTACCGCTTCGAACTGATGGGCACCCGCGAGGACACGCGCAAGGTGCGCGAGGGCATCGCCCGCTTCTTCCGTGAACGGAACGCCACGGCGCGCTGATCTCCGCGCGCCTTCACTAACCCACTCGACAAATCGACCACCGACCACAGGACAAGCCATTTACATGACCACCTACGATCCCTCCACCGATTACCATGCGCTCAACGCGATGCTCAACCTCTACGACGAGCACGGCCTCATCCAGTTCGGCAAGGACAAGGAGGCGGAGCGCGCCTACGTCACCTCCGAGATCGAACCGAACACGATGAGGTTCGACTCCACCGCCGAGCGTCTCGACTATCTCATCGGACATCAGTACTACGACGGCGACGTGTTCGCCCGCTACTCCCCCGAATTCCTCGACGCGTTCTATCAGCGCGCCCAATCGAGCGGATTCGAGTTCGAGACGTTCCTCGGCGCGTTCAAGTTCTTCCGCTCCTACGCGTTGAAGTCATTCGACGGCAAGACGTACCTCGAGGACTTCCCGCAGCGCTGCGCTGCCGTGGCGCTCGATCTCGCCGCCGGCGACGAGCATGCGGCCGAACGCTACCTCGACGAGATGCTCGCCGGCCGCTTCCAGCCGGCCACGCCGACGTTCCTCAACCTCGGCAAGGCGCAGCGCGGCGAGCCTGTCAGCTGCTTCCTCGTGCGCATCGAGGACAACATGGAGTCGATCTCGCGCGGCATCAACGCGGCCCTGCAGCTGTCCAAGCGCGGCGGCGGCGTGGCCCTGCTGCTGTCGAACCTCAGGGAGCTCGGCGCGCCGATCAAGCACATCGAGAACCAGTCCAGCGGCGTCGTGCCGGTCATGAAGCTTCTGGAGGACTCGTTCTCCTACGCGAACCAGCTGGGCGCGCGCCAGGGCGCCGGCGCCGTGTACCTGAACGCCCATCACCCCGACATCATGCGCTTCCTCGACACCAAGCGCGAGAACGCGGACGAGAAGATCCGCATCAAGTCGCTCGCCCTAGGCGTCGTCGTGCCGGACATCACGTTCGAACTGGCCAAGCGCAAGGAGCAGATGGCGCTGTTCAGCCCGTACGACGTCGAACGCGTCTACGGCAAGCCGTTCGCCGACATCTCGGTGAGCGAGCGCTATGACGAGATGCTCGCCGACGACCGCATCAGCAAGACGTACATCGACGCGCGCAAGTTCTTCACGACGCTCGCCGAGCTCCAGTTCGAATCCGGATACCCGTACATCGTGTTCGAGGACACCGTCAACCGCGCCAACCCGATCGACGGCCGCGTGACCATGTCGAACCTGTGCTCGGAGATCCTGCAGGTGCAGGAGCCGAGCTCCTACGCGGAGGACCTGTCCTACACGCATGTGGGCCGCGACGTATCCTGCAACCTCGGCTCGCTCAACATCGCCAAGGCGATGGACGGCGGCCTCGCCGACACGGTCGAGACGGCGATCCATGCGCTGACCGCCGTGGCCGAGCACACGAGCATCGACGCGGTACCCTCGATCCGCCGCGCCAACGAGGAGGGTCACGCGATCGGCCTCGGCCAGATGAACCTGCACGGCTTCCTCGCGCGCGAGGGCATCATGTACGGCTCCGATGAGGCGCTCGACTTCACCGACATGTACTTCATGACCGTCGCCTACCACGCCTACAAGGCCTCGCACGAGCTGGCCGTCCGCCACGGCAAGGCGTTCGTCGGCTTCGAACGCTCCGACTACGCCAAGCCTGCCGGAGCGGGCAACTACTTCGACAAGTACACTGACGGCCGCCGTTCGATCGAACCGCGAACCGAACGCGTGCGCGAGCTGTTCGCACGTTTCGGCGTCGCGATCCCGACCGTCGCCGACTGGCAGGCGCTGCGCGACGAGATCCTCGCCGACGGCATCTACAACCAGAACCTGCAGGCCGTGCCGCCGACCGGATCGATCTCGTACATCAATCACTCCACGTCGTCGATCCACCCGATCGCCTCGAAGATCGAGATCCGCAAGGAAGGCAAGATCGGCCGCATGTACTACCCCGCGCCGTACATGACGAACGACAACCTCGAGTACTTCAAGGACGCCTATGAGATCGGATGGCAGGCGATCGTCGACACGTACGCCGAGGCCACGCAGCACGTCGACCAGGGCCTGTCCCTGACGCTGTTCTTCCCCGACACGGCCACCACTCGCGACGTGAACAAGGCGCAGATCTACGCCTGGCGCAAGGGCATCAAGACCCTCTACTACATCCGCATCCGCCAGCAGGCCCTCGAAGGCACCGAAGTGGCCGGCTGCGTGTCGTGCATGCTGTGAGTGCTTGACCGTTAGCCGTGGATGGTGGGGTGTGCGATACCCGACACACTCAAGGCCGTTCGGCCAAGCCTACGGTCGTGCATCGCACACCCCACCATCCACTCCGTTGGTCTCACCACGCACGAAACGTAGAAGGGAAAGCGAAACATGTCACCGATGATCTACCGCATGATCCTGCGTCTGACGGCGCCGGAGGAGTACGCGGACAAATACGGCGAACACGACGACAACGCAAACGAGTAAATACAGGAAACGAGGAACGAATATGGCACCGATCTCCGTACCGCGCAAGCCGCTCAAGCTCATCGACCGCGTCAGCGCGATCAACTGGAACCGTCTCGAGGACGACAAGGACCTCGAGGTGTGGGACCGTCTGACCGGCAACTTCTGGCTGCCGGAAAAGGTTCCGGTCTCGAACGACATCCCCAGCTGGCAGTCGATGAGCGAGGAGGAGCACACGCTCACGATGCGCGTGTTCACCGGCCTCACGCTGCTCGACACGATCCAGGGCACCGTCGGTGCGGTCTCCCTGATCCCCGACGCCCTCACCCCGCACGAGGAGGCCGTGTACACGAACATCGCGTTCATGGAGTCCGTGCATGCGAAGAGCTATTCGTCGATCTTCTCTACGCTGTGCTCCACCGAGCAGATCGACGCCGCGTTCTCGTGGAGCGAGGAGAACGAGTACCTGCAGAAGAAGGCGCAGATCGTCCTCGACTACTACGAGGGCGACAGCCCCCTGAAGCGCAAGGTCGCCTCCACGCTGCTGGAGTCGTTCCTGTTCTATTCGGGCTTCTACCTGCCGATGTACTTCTCTAGCCACGCGAAGCTGACGAACACGGCCGACGTGATCCGACTCATCATCCGCGACGAGGCCGTGCACGGCTACTACATCGGCTACAAGTACCAGCGTGGTCTCGAGCGCGTGAACGAGGCGAAGCGCGAGGAGATGCGCGAGTACACATACGAGCTGCTCAACGAGCTGTACGACAACGAGGTGGAGTACACCGAGTCGCTGTATGCGGGCGTGGGCCTGGTCGAGGACGTGGAGAAGTTCCTGCGCTACAACGGCAACAAGGCGCTGATGAACCTCGGCTACCCGGCGCTGTTCCCGGCTGAGATCTGCGATGTGAATCCGGCGATCATCGCGTCCCTCTCCCCCAACGCCGACGAGAACCACGACTTCTTCTCCGGCTCCGGCTCCTCCTACGTGATGGGCAAGGCCGAGGAGACTGACGACGAGGACTGGGACTTCTGACAGGCTGCCACCAGAAACACGAAAAGGCTTTCCAAGGATCCGCAATGGATCATTGGAAAGCCTTTTTGATAGCTCCGCTTGATTGACGGTCACTTGGCCTGCGCGGCGGCCTCCTGGGCGGCGTTCTGGCGGCGCTGCTTGGCGCGCCACTTGTACCAGTCCTCACGACCGAGGATGATCTTGCGCACGCGGACGGACTCCGGGGTGACCTCGACGCACTCGTCCTCGTTCGCGAAGTCGAGGGACTCCTCGAGGCTCATCTTGATCGGCGGGGTGAGGGTCTCGAGCACATCGGCGGTGGAGGAGCGCATGTTGGTCATGTGCTTGGCCAGCGTGATGTTGACATCCAGCTCATCGGGCTTGTTGTTGACGCCGACGACCTGGCCCTCGTAGACCGGGGACTGCGGCTCGACGAAGAAGTTGCCGCGGGCCTGCAGACGCTGCATGGCGTACGGGGTGGCGACACCCTTGCGGTCGGAGACCATGGAGCCGTTCTGGCGGGTCACGATCTGACCGGCCCACGGCGCGTAGCCGGCGGAGATGGAGGCGGCGATGCCGGTGCCGCGCGTAGCGGACAGCAGCGCGGTGCGGAAGCCGATCAGACCACGCGACGGCACGGTGAACTGCAGGCGCACCCAGCCGGAGCCGTGGTTGGACATGGAGTCCATGCGGCCCTTGCGGTCGGCCATGAGCTGCGTGACGGTGCCCATGTACTCCTCGGGCACGTCGATGGTGGTGTTCTCCATCGGCTCGTTGACCACGCCGTCGATCTTCTTGGTGACGACCTGCGGACGGCCGACGGTCAGCTCGTAGCCTTCGCGGCGCATCTCCTCGGCGAGGACGGCCAGCGCCAGCTCGCCGCGGCCCTGCACCTCCCAGGCGTCCGGACGGTCGGTGGGCAGCACCTTGATGGACACGTTGCCGATGAGCTCGCGGTCGAGACGGTCCTTGATCATGCGGGCGGTGAGCTTGTGGTCCTTGCCCTCGGTGCCGGCCAGCGGGGAGTCGTTGACGCCGAAGGTCATGGAGATGGCCGGATCGTCGACGTGGATGAGCGGCAGCGGCTTCGGGTTGTCCGGGTCGACGATGGTCTCGCCGATCATGATGTCGTTGACGCCGGCGACGGCGACGATGTCGCCCGGGCCCGCGGATTCGACGGAGATGCGCTCGAGGCCCTGCGTGCGCAGCAGCTCGGTGACGCGGAAGTTCTCGATGGTGCCGTTGACACGGCTCAGACCGTAGTTCTTGCCCTTCTCGAGCGTGCCGTTGTAGATGCGGACGAGGCCGAGTCGGCCAAGGAAGTCGGAGGAATCGATGTTGGCGACGTGCGCCTGCAGCGGGGCGCCCTCCTCGTACTCCGGGGCGGGGATGTACTTGATGATGTCCTCGAACAGCGGCTCGAGGTTGTCGTTGTCCGGCAGGGCGCCGTCGGCCGGCTGGTTGATGGACGCGTAACCGGCCTTGGCGGCGCAGTAGACGACCGGCAGCTCGAGCAGGTGGTCGAGGTCGAGGTCGATGCCCTCCTCGACGACGTCCTGGGCGAGACCCAGCAGCAGGTCGGTGGACTCGGAGACGACCTCGGAGATGCGGGCGTCCGGACGGTCGACCTTGTTGACGCACAGGATGACCGGCAGCTTGGCCTCGAGGGCCTTGCGCAGCACGAAGCGGGTCTGCGGCAGCGGGCCCTCGGAGGCGTCGACGAGCAGCACGACGCCGTCAACCATCGAGATGCCGCGCTCGACCTCGCCGCCGAAGTCGGCGTGGCCGGGGGTGTCGATGATGTTGAGGGTGATGCCCTCCGGGTGGCCGTACTTGGCGGCCAGCGGACCGGTGTACTCAACGGCCGTGTTCTTGGCGAGGATGGTGATGCCCTTCTCGCGCTCGAGATCGTTGGAGTCCATCACTCGGTCCGGCACTTCCTCACGCTCGGAAAAGACGTGGGACTGCTGAAGCATCGCGTTCACCAGCGTGGTCTTGCCGTGGTCGACGTGAGCCACAATCGCCACATTACGGATATCACCGCGAACCGCCATCGAAACCTCTCTTAGTACTGTTTGTTGATTCGTCGCGTAACCTGCCGACGCCGTGCGGCGTCGGGTCGCTTGCTTGGTATTGTTCCGGTATTTCACCTGCCAATTACACACAAACCGACATGATGATAACCAACCCGTTCGACCGTCGCCTTCACCGCTTGGTCAGGGCGGTGTAGGACTCCTCGATGGCGAGGCTGATGCGTTCGATGTCGACGCGCGTCAGCGGCTCGCGGAAGGTCATGCGCAGGGCGGATTTGGCGATCTGCGGTTCGATGCCCATCGCCAGCAGCGTCGGAGGGATCTCGTGGCGTCCGATCGCGCATGCCGAACCGGACGAGCAGGCGATGCCGCGCGCGTCGAGGTCGACGAGCAGCGCCTCGCCGGTGACGCCGGGAAAGACGAAGGAGACGTGGCCGGGCAGTCGGCGTTCGGGGTCGCCGGTCAGCTCGGCGCGGGGCACGACCCTGCGTACCGCGTCGATGAGCATGTCACGGGATGCGACGAGTTCTCGGTAGTGCGAGGCCATGCGCGTGTTGGACCGGCGCAGGGCGATGGCGAGCGCGACGGCCCCGGCCACGTTCTGCGTGCCGGAGCGCAGGCCGCGTTCCTGCCCGCCGCCGGAGATGATCGGCTCGATGGGCGTGCGTCCGCGTACGAGGAGCGCCCCGAGTCCCTTGGGCGCGCCGAATTTGTGGCCGGAGACGGCGAGCGAGTCGACGTCCCAGTCGCGCATGCGGATGGGGATGAGTCCGGCGGCCTGCACGGCGTCGACGTGGACGGGCACGTGGTGTGCGTGGGCTATCGAGACGATGCGTTCGATCGGTTCGACGGAGCCGACCTCGTTGTTGGCGAGCATCATCGCGACGAGCGTGGTCCGCTCCCCCGCCTCGCCGTCGAGCGCCTGCTCGAGGGCGTCGAGGTCGATGTGGGCCTCGTCGTCGACGGGGATGCGCACGACGTCGAAGCCGAACCAGCGTGCAAGCCAGTCGGCGGATCCGGAGACGGCCGGGTGTTCGATCGACGAGATGACGATGCGCGGGCGGCGGAAGTCAGCCTGAGTGGTGGCGTCGGGAGCGTCGCCGAAGTCATTGCCACCGACGTTGCCGAGACCAAGTTGGCGCATTCTCGCCATGGCGATGCCCTTGACGGCGAGGTTGTCGGATTCGGTGCCGCCGGAGGTGAAGATCACGTCGTCCGGCTTGGCGCCGAGATCCGCGGCGAAGGAGGCGCGGGCCGCGTCGAGTGCGCGCGCCGCGGTTCGCCCGGGCTGGTGGACGCTGGCCGGGTTCGCGTAGGCGTCGGTCAGGAACGGGGTCATCGCGTCGATGACGTCGCGGCTGACCGGTTCGGTGGCGGCCGCGTCGAGGTAGAGCGCTTCGGAGTCGGTCATGATGGTCCTAGTCCAGCCAGTCGAGTCCCAGATCGATGGATCGCACGGAGTGGGTGAGGGCGCCCACGGAGATGACGTCGACGCCGGTGGCCGCCACGTCGGCGACCCGCTCGAGGCTCATGTTGCCGCTGGCTTCGACGATGGCGCGTCCGTCGATCAGTTCGACGCCGCGGCGGGTGTCGTCGAGCGTGAAGTTGTCGAGCATGATGGTGTCGGCGCCTCCCGCGATGACGGCGGGGATCTGGTCGAGCCGGTCGACTTCGACCTCGATGTGCGTGGTGTGTCCGATCTGCTGCCTGACGTGGCGGATCGCGCCGGTCAGGTCGATGCCGCGCGCGGCGAGGGCGGCCAGATGGTTGTCCTTCATCATGACGGCGTCGGACAGACCGTAGCGGTGGTTGTGTCCGCCGCCGCACCGAACCGCGTATTTCTCGAACGGGCGCAGGCCGGGCGTGGTCTTGCGCGTGTCGACGATACGCGTGCGCTCGTAGCGACGGGGTCGTACGACCGGTCCGTTCGCCGCCCGGAACCCGTCGGCGTAGATCGCGTCGACCCGTGCGACGAACGCGGCGGTCATCGTGGCGATGCCGCTCATGCGCTGGGTGAAGTTCAGCGCGACGCGTTCCGCGGTCAGCAGGTCCCTGACCGGACCGGAGACCGCGGCGAGCGTCTGCCCGGCGTGGAAGGGGTCGCCGTCCGCGATGGACGCCGTGACCTCGATCGCGGGGTTCTGCGCGCGGAAGGCCGCGGCGAACACGTCGATGCCGCTCATCACGCCGTCCTCGCGGGCGATGAGGGACGCCGAACCGGTTTCGTCGGCGGGGATGGTGGTTTCGCAGGTCACGTCGCCGTAGGGTGCGTCCTCGGCGAGCGCCGCCTCGACGGCGGTGCGGATGATGTGCTGGGTGAGCATGTCACTCCTTGACGTAGGCGACGGAGTGGGCCCACTCGTCGTGCGGTTCGGGGAAGTCGGTGCGCGCGTGCGCACCGCGCGATTCGGTCCGGGCGAGCGCCGCCGTGGCGCCCACGCGTCCGACGGTGAGCATGTCGCGGTTCTCGAGCGCGGCGATGTCGCCGGACGCGGCGGCCTGGGCGGCATGCGCGTTCGCGGCGGCGAGACCACGACCGAGGTCGTCGATCGCATGGGCGAGTCCTTCGGCGTCGCGCAGGACACCGACGCCGTGCCACATGGTGTTCTGGATGCGGGTGCGGTCCCATAGGTCTGCGTCGCCGTCCGCACCGCCTGCGCCGTCCGTCTCCGGGTCGGCGAGGCGGACGGGTTCGGCGGCGTACGCCTCGCCGGTCGCGGAGTTGAGCAATGGTTCTGGCGACCATACCGTGTCGTCGGTGTCGGCGAGCGCGGCGAGGCCGGCGCGGCGTCCGTAGACGAGTCCTTCGAGCAGCGAGTTGGAGGCAAGTCGGTTGGAGCCCATGACGCCGGTGCGTGCGCATTCGCCGGCCGCGTACAGGCCGGGGATGGACGCGCGGCCGTCGAGGTCCGTGCGTACGCCGCCCATGTAGTAGTGGGCCGCGGGGGCGATGGGGATCGGCTCGCGGCTCCAGTCGAAGCCGAGGGAGCGCGTGTAGGCGTCGATGGTCGGGAATCGGTGCGCGAGGAACGCGGCAAGGTCGGGGTGTTCGGCGCGCATCGGCGAGACGTCGAGCATGACCGGACGTCCGTGCTGGCGCTGCATGACGCGGAAGTTCTCGCGGGCGACGACGTCGCGCGGCGCGAGTTCGGCGCGCGGGTCGACGTCCTGCATGTACCGGTGGCCGTGTTCGTCGAGCAGGATCGCGCCTTCGCCGCGTACGGCCTCGGAGACGAGGAAGTGCTCGCCGACGGCCATGGCGGTGGGGTGGAACTGGTAGAACTCGAGGTCGGCGACCTGCGCTCCGGCGCGCCATGCGGCGGCGAGTCCGTCGGCGGTGGCGACGGCCGGGTTGGTGGTGTACGGGTACATGCGTCCGGCGCCTCCGGTGGCGAGGATGACGCGGGAGGCCTTGACGAACCGGCGTTCCACGCCATTCGCGGCTCTGTCATTCGCTTCGCCTCCGACGAGCAGGTCGACGCCGGCGATGCGTCCGTCCTTCACGACGAGGTCGGTCAGGAAGGCGTGTTCGATGATGTGGATGAGCGGGTTGGCGCGCACCATGGCGGATACGTCGAGTTCGAGCACCCTGCCGGTGGCGTCTCCCCCGGCGTGGACGACGCGCGCCCTGGAGTGGGCCGCCTCGAGGCCTCGCAGCATGTGCCCCTCGGCGTCGCGGTCGAAGTGGACGCCGGCGGCCGCGAATTCGCGCACGCGGTCGGCGCCCTCGCGCGTGAGGATGTCGACGGCCTTCGGATCGCACAGGCCATGTCCGGCGGCGATGGTGTCGGCGGCGTGCAGTTTCGGGTCGTCGTCGGCGAAGATGGCCGCGGCGATGCCTCCCTGCGCGTGGTAGGTGTTCGATTCGACCAGTTCGTCCTTGGCGACCAGCGTCACGTCGTGTCCGGCGCGCGCCACGGCCAGTGCCGCGGACAGGCCGGCCACGCCGGCTCCGATGACGATGATGTTCGTGCCTTCACTCATTGTCTGTCTGCCTCTCAGTGGACGCGCAGCATGCGTTCCAGAGCGACCTTGGCCTCGCGGGCGGTGTCCTCGTCGACGGTGATGCGGTTGACGACGTTGCCGGCCTCGAGGTTCTCCAGCGCCCACGCGAGGTAGGCGGGGTGGATGCGGTACATCGTCGAACACGGGCAGACGACCGGGTCGAGGCAGAACACGGTCTTGTCCGGGTACTGGGCGGCGAGACGGTTGACGAGGTTGATCTCGGTGCCCACGGCCACGGCGGAGCCGGCGGGCGCGTTGGCGATCTCCTTGACGATGTACGCGGTGGAGCCGACGCCGTCGACGGCGTCGACGACCTGCATCGAGCATTCGGGGTGCACGATGACCTTGACGCCCGGGTAGGCCCTGCGGGCGCGTTCGATCTGGTCGACGGTGAAGCGCTGGTGCACGGAGCAGAAGCCCTTCCACAGGATCATCCGCGCGTTCGCGTAGTCGGACGGGTCGGCGGCGCCGCCCATCGCCTTGAACGGGTCCCACAGCGGCATCTGGCTCAGCGGGATGCCCATCGCGCGCGCGGTGTTGCGTCCCAGATGCTGGTCGGGGAAGAACAGGACGCGCCGGCCGCGGGCGAACGCCCATTCGAGCACGGCGTGCGCGTTGGACGACGTGCACACGATGCCGCCGTGGCGCCCGCAGAACGCCTTCAGGGCTGCGGAGGAGTTCATGTAGGTGACGGGGATGATCGGCTGCATGCCGTCGGCGTCCTTGTCGCGTCCGCAGATCTCGCCGAGCTGGTCCCACGCCTCCTCGACCTGATCGATGTTGGCCATGTCGGCCATCGAGCAGCCGGCGGACAGGTTCGGCAGGGTCACGCTCTGTTCGGGCGTGGAGAGGATGTCGGCGGTTTCGGCCATGAAGTGGACGCCGCAGAAGACGATGTGGTCGGCGTCGGGGCGTTCGGTCGCGTTCTTGGCGAGCTGGAAGGAGTCGCCCACGAAGTCGGCGTGCCTGATGATCTCGTCGCGCTGGTAGAAGTGGCCGAGGATGAGCAGCTTGGATCCAAGGCGCCTCTTGGCGTCGACGATGCGCTGCTGGAGCTCGTCCTCGGAGGCGTTGCGGTATTCGTCGGGCAGCACCTGCTGGCGGGGTGCGTTCGCGGGCAGGCGGTCGAGCATCGAGGCGCCGGGCCCGTAGCTGGGCCTGGTGGTGTCGAAGTGCCACGGGTCGAGGGTGAGGCCCGCGTCGCAGGTGCTCTGTGCGCCGAGTCGGGCGATGATCTCGTCGACGGACGGCGCGGTGAATGTTGCGGTCATGGTTGTTCCTTTCTGGTTACGTCTTGTGAAGTCTGTGGATATCGGGATCGCCGGAGCCCTTCAGCGGGCCAGTGCCGACAGCGCGTCGGCCGAGCCGATCCGAGATGTCGATTCGTGCGGACCGTGCGGCTCGCGTGGACCTTGTGGACCGATGCTCCACTGGGCGGGATTCCACAGGTCGCGTCGCTCGCCGTCCGGGTCCTCGGTGCCGTTCGCCGCCCCTGAGACGTACCGGTAGACGGCGGCCGGACGGTGTCGGCCGACACGCTGCTTGGCGCCGGTGTCCTCGAGCTGACCGGAGGCGAGGACCCGGCGTCTGAAGTTCGCCAGATCGATGGACTCGCCGGTGATGGCCTCGTACACGTCGTGCAGCTGGCCGAGCGTGAAGGTCTCGCCGACCAGTCGCACGGCCACGTCGGGGTATTCGATCTTGTTGCGAAGACGCCACAGCGCGTAGTCGATGATGCGACGGTGGTCGAAGGCGAGTTCGGGCAGCTCGTCCTCGGGGAACCATGCGACGTTGTCCCCCTCGACGAGGTCACGCGTCTCGGCCTGTCCGACGAGCGCCCAGTAGACGACGGACACCATCGGCAGTCCTCCGCGCGAGCGGTCGGGGCCGCCGAACGTGTACAGCTGCTCGAGATAGCGCGGATGCATCGAGGTGGTCGATTCGAGCGCCGCGTACGCGCAGTCCTCGAGCGAACGGTCGGCGAAGAGGCCGCCGCCGGGCAGCGCCCAGCAGCCCAGATAGGGCTGGCGCACGCGTCTGACCAGCGGAAGCCACAGACGCCCGCGGCCGGTCTCGCCGCCATCGGGCGCGAGCGCGAGGATGACGACGGAGACGCCCACCTGCGGTGGGGCGAGACGCCGCTCCGAAACGTTGCCGATGCCCATTCGCCCTCTTTTCCCGACATGGATGCCGTCGTTTCCGATCCATTGGACGGGTATGAAGCATAACACCATTTATGGTCATTATGACCATAAATGGAAACGCCCGGAATTCCAAGGAAAAAGGGGAATCGGCTTGCGGCCGATTCCCCTTTTTCCGATTCCGAGAGATCTACAGCGCCGTTTCGACGCCCTCCTCGATCACCTCGCCGGCGTCGGGCAGGAACGGCGCGAGGGATGGCAGGTCGTCGAGGGACGACAGGCCCATCTTCTCCAGGAACAGGTCGGTGGTGGCCAGCAGCGAGGCTCGCGACTCCTCGTCGATGCCGCGTTCGCATATCAGGCCGCGTACGAGCAGGGAGCGGACCACGCCGTCGCAGTTGACGCCTCGGATCGACGAGACGCGCGCCCGAGTGACGGGCTGACGGTATGCGATGACGGCCAGCGTCTCCATCGCCGCCTGACTCAGTCGCGCGGACTGGCCGTCGGTGACGAATGCGGCGACCACGGGCTCGAACTCGGCGCGGCTGGCGAACCGCCATCCACGCGCGGTGTGACGCAGTTCGAACCCCCGTTCAGACATTGCATAGGAGGATTGCAGCCGCTCCAGCGCCTCGGCCACGAGTCGCGACTCGACGCCGAGCACACCCGCCAGATCGGCGGAGTGCTGCGGCTCGCCGGCGGTCATGAGGATCGCCTCGAGACATGCCTTGAGGCCGCCGGGGAACCGCTCCACGCACAATCCCCCGCGCGCCGCCGACGCCGGGCCTGCGGAGCCGGAGGAGCTTCTCTCCTCCACGTCCGCATCCGCATCCTGCCTGTCCATCGCTTCCGTCACGCCCATCAGGCGCCCTCTCCTTCCTCGATCATCCCATCCGTAACCAATACGGCTTTCACCGCAGTTCCATCAACCCACACCCATCGCACGTGCAGCGGCGAATAAGGCCCATCCTGCCGAAACTGGATCGCCCCCTGCTTGAAGAACGCCAGCAGCGCGAGGAAGCGCGCCACCGTCTCGATACGGCCCGAGGCGTCCGCCGTCAGTTCGTCGAAGGTGGAGGATCCGCCCTCCCCCAACGCCACCAGCCGCGTCATGACGAGCCGCGACTGTTCGCGCAGGTCGACCAGCGGCACGTGCAGCTGGTGGACGCTCACCCGATCGGTCGGGGCGGCGGCGATGGCCCGCGCGGCTATCCTCGCCAGCTCGTCCGGTCCGACGTTCCAGTCGAGTTCGGGCAGCATGCCCCGGATGCGATCGTCGACGACGCCCGGATGCGGATAGCGGCCCGAGGCATGGGCCATCCGCTCGCGCAACGCGTGCGACGCCTCCTTGTAGGCGCGGTACTGCAGCAGCCGGGCGAACAGCAGATCGCGTTCGCGCAGCGCCTCCATGCTGGATTCGTCATGCTCGCCCGACACGTCCGCGGGCAGCAGCGAGGCGCTTTTGGCCTCGATGAGCACCGAGGCCACGTCGATGAACGCGCTGGCCTCGTCCATGCCGTCCGAGCCACCATCCGAGCCACCGAAGTCGAGGCCGCGCACGTAGCTGATGAACTCCCCGGTGATCGCCGACAGCGACACCTCGGTCAGTTCGAGGCGCCGGTTCGCGATCATGCCGAGCAGGACGTCGAACGGGCCGGAGTACACGTCGAGATCGACGCGGAAGCCGGCCTCGTCCGCGCTCAGGCGATCACCCCGTTGGCGACGAGCTCGCGGGCCACCTCGCGGTACTCCTGACTGGTCTTGTGGTTCGGCGCGTACATGGTGATCGGCGCGGCGGCCACGGTGGAGTCGGGCAGTTTGATCGAACGGGAGATGACGGTGTGGAACACCTTGTCCTGGAAAGCCTCGTAGATGCGCTGCATGACCTCCTCGCAGTGCAGGGTGCGCGTGAACATCGTCACCAGCACGCCGTACACCTTGAGGTTCGGGTTGATGCGGCTCTGCACCTTCTGGATGGACTGCATGAGCAGGGCCACGCCGCGCAGTGCGAAGAACTCGGCGGCCACGGGGATGATGACGCCGTCGGCCGCGGTCAGCGCGTTCACGGTCAGCAGGCCGAGCGAGGGCTGGCAGTCGATGATGATGACGTCGTATTCGTCCCTCAAGGGGCGCAGCACGCTGTTGAGGATCTGCTCGCGGCCCACTTCGGTGACCAGCTGCACCTCGGCGGCGGACAGGTCGATGTTCGCCGGGATGATGTCGAGGTTCTCGAACGCGGTGCGGCGCACGACGTCATGCACGTCGACGCGCATGTCGAACAGCGCGGTGTAGATGGTGTTGTCGACGGTGTTGGCGTTGATGCCGAGACCGACGGTGGCGGCGCCCTGCGGATCGAAGTCGACGATCAGGCAGCGGCGGCCGTACTGACTCAACGCGCCGGCGATGTTGATGGAACTGGTGGTCTTGCCGACGCCGCCCTTCTGGTTGCACATGGCGATGACCCTCGCCGGCCCGTGCTGCTGCAGCGGGGAGGGGACGGGGAAAGTCTCATATTCACGTCCAAGCATATCCGTAGGCATACTGTTCACCTTATCATTTCCGTCACTGCGCACGTGGATGGGCCGTCAGGTACGCCTCGATGAGGTTCTCCGGGCTGACATGCGTATAGATCTGAGTGGTCGTCACCGAGGCGTGGCCGAGCAGCTCCTGCACGGTGCGCACGTCCGCGCCGCCCTGGATCAGGTGCGTGGCGAACGAGTGGCGCAGCGTGTGCGGATGCAGCGGCTTGTCGATGCGGGCGCGCTCCCCCGCGTTGCGGACGATCTCCCATACCGATTGTCGCGACAGCCGGCGACCCCGTTTGTTGAGGAAGACCGCCCGGCGCTCCGGCGCCGGCGTGTTCCTGATGCGCGCCTCGAGCGCGGGCCGTCCCTTGGAAAGATACCGCTCCATCGCCGCGCACGCGTAGGTGCCGACCGGCACGATCCGCTGTTTGGAACCCTTGCCGGTGAGCCGCACGATATGCGCGTCCTGCAGGTCGAGGTCGTCGAAGTTCACCCCCACGGCCTCGGAGACGCGGGCTCCGGTGGCGTACATGAACTCGAGCAGCGCTCTGTCGCGCAGCATCACCGGGTCGTCACCCTCGACCGGGACCGCGTCGAGCAGGCGCGCCACCTCGTCGACGGAGAGCACGTCCGGCAGCGTGCTCGCCCCCTTGGGGGCCTTGACCGGAGCGGCCACGTCGTCGGCGATCAGATTTCCCGCGAGCGCGAATCGGTGGAGTTCGTGGACCGCGGCGAGTCGTCTGGCCTTGGATCGGGCCGATTCGCCCAGGTCGTCGAGGAAGGCGACGTAGTCCTCCACGTCGTGACGCGTGACGTGCGCGATGTCGTCGACGCCCCGGCTTTCCAGCCAGCCCGCGTATTTCCTCAGGTCGGACTCGTACGCCGTCACCGTGGCGTCGGCGAGTCCGCGCTCGACGCCGACATGCGCGAGAAACCGTTCGATGAGTGCAGGGAATCCATTGACCATGCGTTCCATGGTATGGCATGCGGAAACTGTGATTCATATCACATATACACCCCGATCCCGTCCTTCCATATCACATCAAGACCGAAAAAACAAGACTGTAGTGATCGTTCACATTTCATTAGCGTATGGGCTTTGTCGCGGCGTCGGTCACACGTCCATCGCGCGTTCGACGCACAGCCAGTGGGAAGCACGTCCCAAGCATCCACGCCATACACCACTCAAGGAGCAACCATGCCCATCGCAAGGCACACCATCGCAAGGCCCAACGGCCTGTCCCGCAGGATCGTCGCGGCGGCGACGGCCATCGTCGCGGTGCTCTCGCTGACCGCCTGCGGATCGACCTCGGCCGATACGAGCACGGCGAAGACCGGCAGCGACTCCGCATCGACCTCCGGATTCCCCGTGACCATCAAGCACGCGTACGGCACCACCGAGATCAAGCAGGCGCCCGAGCGCGTGGCCACCGTCGGCTGGGGATCCGACGACGTCACCCTCGCTCTCGGCGTCGTTCCGGTGACCGTTCCCAAGCAGACCTTCGGCAAGACCGAGGACGGCTATCTGCCGTGGGTCAAGGCCAAGCTCGACGACATGAACGTCGCCAAGGCGGACCTGCCCGAACAACATGACGAATCCGATTCGATCGACATGGAGGCCATCGCCGCGGCCCGGCCGGATGTGATTCTGGGCATGCAGTCCGGCATCACCGAGGAGCAGTACAAGACGCTCAGCAAGATCGCGCCGACCATCCCCTGGCAGCAGGCCTCCTGGGGCGACCCGTGGCGCAGTCTGGTCGAGACCACCGCCAAGGTGCTCGGCAAGCAGCAGGAGGGCGAGAAGCTCATCGCCAAGCTGGAGGACACCATCTCCGAGACGGCCGCCAAGTACCCGCAGATCAAGGGCAAGAGCGCCTCCGTCATGTACTTCGATTCCTCCAAGCTCTCGAGCTTCAGCGTGTACACCACGCATGACGTGCGCCCCCAGTTCCTGAACGACCTCGGCTTCGAGACCCCCGAATCCATCAAGCAGATCTCCGAAACCACGGACAGCTTCTACAAGGACATCTCCTCCGAACAGGCCGACCAGTTCGCCGACATCGACGTGATCGTCACCTACGGCACCCCCGACCTTCTGGCCGCCATGCAGAAGGATCCGCTGCTGTCCAAGATCCCCGCGGTCAAGCGCGGCTCCGTGGTGGTGATCGACACCACGACCGAGCTGGCCAACGCGCTCGACGCGATGCCGCTGTCCATCGAGGCCACCACCGGCGACTACGCCAAGCTGCTCGGCGAGGCCGCCTCCAAGGTCAACGGCTGATCCGAAAGGAATCGACGCACCGATGCGGTCGTTCAACGATTCCCGTGATGTTCCCCGGTCGAAGGGTCATACGCCCTCGGCCGGGGAACATGCATATCGCCGTGCGGCGTTCCATGTCCTGCTGATCGTCGCCATCATCGCCGCATGCGCGCTCTCCGTGATGTTCGGCGCCCGCCCCGTGGGACTCGACGACGTGATCCGCGCATTCTCCGACGCAAGCGCGGACGACATCGCCGCCGAGGCGATCCAGCTGCGTGTGCCTCGTACCGTTCTGGGACTGCTGGTCGGTGCCGCTCTGGGCGTGGCCGGCGCGCTCATGCAGGGCGTGATGCGCAATCCGCTCGCCGATCCCTCCATCCTCGGACTCAACTCCGGCGCCGCGTTCGCGATCGTCTGCTCGATCGCCTTCGCCGGGCTGTCCACGCCCCGCCAGTACATCTGGGTGGCCCTGTTGGGCGCCTCCCTCACCGCGGTGCTGGTCTGGCTGGTCGGCTCGGTGGGGCGTTCCGGACCGACCCCTTTGAAGCTGACTCTGGCGGGAGCCGTCATCAGCTCCGCCCTGGCCTCGCTCACCTCGGCCATCCTGCTGCCGCGCGTCGACGTGATCAGCACCTACCGCTTCTGGCAGGTGGGCGGCCTGTCCGGAGGCCGTTTCGAACTCATGGCGCCGATTCTGCCGCTGTTCGCGATCGGATTCATCCTCGCTCTCTGGAGCGCACGGCATCTCAACGCGCTCGCGTTGGGCGATCAGCTGGCCGCCGGACTGGGCGTGAGCATGACGCGCGTGCGCGTGCTGGCATGGGCCGCGGCCGTGCTGCTGAGCGCCTCGTCGACCGCGCTCGCCGGTCCGATCGGCTTCGTGGGACTGGTGGTTCCCCACGCCGCAAGGCTTGTTGTGGGTCCGGACTACCGCCGCATCATCACCGCAAGCATGCTGATGGGACCGTTGCTCATGGTCGCCGCCGATGTCATCGGCCGTGTGGTCACCAGACCGGACGACGTGGAGGTGGGCATCGTCACCGCGCTGATCGGCGCGCCCGTGTTCGTCATGCTGGTGCGCGGCAGCAAGGTCAGGGAGGTGTGACATGAACGACGCCCGATCATCAAACGGCACCGCAAACGGCACCGCGCCATCGGTCACCGCACGTCTCAGGGACCTGCGCCGCCGTCAGCGGATGCGTTCCCTGCTCGTCACCCTTACGCTCGGCATACTCGCCGCGACGCTGTTCGTGGCCGATCTGGCGTTCGGTCACGAGATATATCCCATCGGCGACATTCTGAAGGTGCTCGGCGGCGAGTTCGTGCCGGGCTTGAGCTTCACCATCGGCGAGCTCCGACTGCCCAGAGTGGTCGTCGGCATGCTGGCCGGGTTCGCGTTCGGCGTCGCCGGCGTGAGCTTCCAACAGATGCTGCGCAACACGATGGCCAGCCCCGACATCATCGGCATCACCGCGGGAGCGAATCTGACGGCGGTGTTCGCCATCATCGTGCTCGGCTGGTCCGGCCCCTCGCTGTCCGCGGCGGCGGTCGTCGGGGGCATTCTGACGGCGCTGCTGACGGTGCGCCTGGCATGGAGGGGCACCTTCTCCACCGGACGGCTGATCCTCATGGGCATCGGCGTCGCCGCGGCGCTCAACGCCGCGACCTCGTGGATTCTGGTGCGCGGCGACCAGTGGAACATCCAGCAGGCGTCCCGCTGGCTGACCGGCTCCCTGGCGTCGTCCGACTGGTCCGACGTCCCCGCACTGGCCGCCGTGACGGTTCTCGCCGCGGTGCCGTTGATCGCATTGGCACGTCAGGTGGACGTGATGCGGTTCGGCGATCCGATGGCCCGAGGCCTCGGCGTGCGCGTGGAATCCGTGCAGATGACGGTCATCGTGCTGTCGGTGCTGCTGCTGTCCACGGCCACCGCCTCGAGCGGCCCGATCTCGTTCGTCTCGTTCCTCTCCGGACCGCTCGCCATGTGGCTGAACGGCCCTCACAGGCCCGCGATCATGCAGTCCGGACTGGTCGGATCATGCATCGTGCTCGCCGCCGATATCGTGGCCCAGCACATCCCGCCGACGCAACTGCCGGTGGGCGTGGTCACCAGCATCATCGCAGGCCCGATCCTCATCCTTCTCATCATCAGACTGTCCAGAAAGCAGGTGCTCGCATGACGGGACACTCCCCCCAAAATCCGACCTCCCACACGCTGGCCGCCCATCACGTGACGCTCGCCTACGAGCGGCGCGAGATCGTGCACGATCTGGATCTGGACATCACGCCGGGGACCGTCGGAGCGATCATCGGCGCCAACGGCTGCGGCAAGTCCACGCTGCTCAAGGCGCTCGCCCGCCTGCTCACGCCCACCACCGGCGCGGTGACGCTCGACGGCAAGGCCATCAACACGCTGCCCACCCGCAAGGTGGCCACCATCGTGGGGCTTCTGCCCCAATCCCCCATGGCGCCGGAAGGCATCACCATCGCCGATCTGGTCTCCCGTGGACGCCACCCGTATCAGGGGATGCTCGGTTCATGGTCCGACGAGGACGACGGGGCCGTGGCTCATGCGCTGGAGGTGACCGGTCTGGCGGATCTCGCCGACCGACCGGTGGACGAGGTGTCCGGAGGACAGCGCCAGCGCGCGTGGATAGCGCTGGCGCTGGCGCAGCAGACGGACATCCTGCTGCTGGACGAGCCGACCACCTATCTCGACATCGCCTACCAGCTCGAGGTGCTGGATCTGCTGAGCGAGCTCAACGCCACCGAGCACACCACCATCGTGATGGTGCTGCACGATCTCAATCAGGCGGCGCGCTACACGGATTGGATCCTGGCCGTCAAGGACGGACGTCAGGCGTACTTCGGCACGCCGGACGAGGTGATCAGCGAACGCATGGTGGCCGAGGTGTTCGACACCGACGCGCGCATCATCGCCGACCCCGACACCGGACTGCCGCTCATGCTGCCCGGCACGAGGCACAGCCTGGCCCGTCTGCGCGGCGACTCGCACGGGGAACAGGCACGGACGACAACGAACCACAACGACAACCTGCTCAAGGAGACGATATGACCACCACAAGCGCCAAGCACACGGCATACCCGCCGTTCCGCCCGTTCCTCGCCCATGTGGCCGACATCACGCCGTTGTCGGCGCATTTCACCCGGATCACCTTCGAGGGCCCCGATCTTGAGCATGTGCGACGCACCGGATACGATCAGCGCATCAAGCTCGTACTGCCATTGGCGGACGATCCCCTCTGGGAGCGTTCGCCGCTGCTCGCCGCCGACTGCGTCGAACGCGGCGCCTGGTGGGACGTCTGGCGGGCGCTGCCCGCCGATCGACGCAACGTGATCCGCACCTACACGCTGCGCACGACGCCGGACGACGACCGGGTGTGCATCGAATTCGTCACCCATGAGGGGGCCGGCCCCGCAGGCACCTTCGCCATGACGGCGCGCCCCGGCGACACCGTGGTGCTGGTCGCGCCCGATGATCGCGCCGAGACATACGGCGGCGGCATCGACTTCCACCCCGGCGTGGCGGGCAACGTGCTGCTGGTGGGCGACGAGACGGCTACGCTCGCCATCCTCGGCATCATCGGCTCGCTGGCCGGAACGCCGTGGGACGGCTCGATCACCGCGCTGCTGGAGGTACCCGAAAGCGGCGACGTCATCGCCGCGCCCGAATGCGAGCGGCTCGACATCAAATGGCTGCCCCGAAACGGATCGGCACGCGGCACACGTCTCGTCCGCGCGGTCGAGGCGTACGCCGACGAGCATCCCCGCTCGTTCGTGACCCGATGGCGTAGAACCGGCGACTCCCCCGCCCCCGCATACACGGAGACCGACGTCGATCGCGAACTGCTGTGGGAGACGACCGGGGACGGACTGCCGAGCATCGGCAGCACCTCGCGACTGGCGACCGGTTCGGACGGCTTCTACGCGTGGGTCGCCGGCGAGGCCGCGGTGGTCAGGGACGTGCGACGGGTGCTGCTGCGCGATCATGGTCTCGATCGCCGCCGCGCCGCGTTCATGGGCTACTGGCGTGCCGGCAAGAGCGAGATCTGACAGGCGAACGACAACGAAAACAGCCTGATACTGCATGATCCCCGTCTTTCCGAATGGAGAACGGGGATCATGCAGTATCAGGCTATAACAGGCTCTCGGGCTTGCGACCCGAAAGCCGTCTCAGTCCTATTCGAACCTATCGAATCAGGTCTCGACTCGAATCAGGCCTCGACCGGAGCGTTGATGTCCTCCGGCAGAGCGGCCTTGGCGGCCTCGACGATCGCCTTGAAGGCGTCGGCGTCGGAGACGGCCAGCTCGGCCAGAGCGCGACGATCCAGCTCGATGCCGGCGAGACGCAGGCCCTGGATGAAGCGGTTGTAGGTGATGCCCTCAGCGCGGACGGCGGCGTTGATGCGCTGGATCCACAGCTTGCGGAAGTCGCCCTTGCGAGCCTTGCGGTCGCGGAAGTTGTAGTTGAAGGAGTGGAGCAGCTGCTCCTTGGCCTTGCGGTACAGACGGGAGCGCTGGCCGCGGTAGCCGGAGGCCCTCTCGAGAACGACGCGACGCTTCTTGTGGGCGTTCACTGCGCGCTTGACACGTGCCATAATCTATTTCCTCAGCTTTCTAAATGTCTTGTCTCGAAACGTCGCTCACTTGGCGAGCATGCGGTTGAGCTTCTTGGCCTGCGCGGTCGGGATGACGGCGTCGGCCTTCAGCTGGCGACGCTTGCGGGCGGACTTGTGCTCAAGGTTGTGGCGCATGGCGGAACCGACCTGCATCAGCTTGCCCGAACCGGTACGACGGACGCGCTTGGAAGCGGCGGAGTTAGTTTTCATCTTCGGCATTGCTGCCCTCCTTGTTGATGTGCTTCTGGTTGGAGGTCGAGGGGGAAAACGCGGTCTTCGCCTCGGCGACGGCCTGAGCCTGCGCGTCCTGCTTGGCGGCCAGACGTGCGGCCTGACGGGCCTGACGCTCGGCGCGGGATTCCGCACCGCGACGACGCTGCTCGGACTGCGTGTGCACCTTCTTGCCCTTGGGCGCAAGCGTCATGATGATGTTGCGGCCCTCCTGCTTCGGCTTGGACTCGATGGTGCCGTATTCCTCCACGTCGGCGGCGAGTCGCTGCAGCAGCTCGACGCCACCGATCGGACGGGACTGTTCACGGCCACGCAGCATGATGGTGACCTTGACCTTGTCTCCGCCGTTGAGGAAGCGGACCACATGCCCCTTCTTCACTTCGAAGTCATGGTCGTCGATCTTGAGGCGGAAACGAATCTCCTTGATCTCGGCCGTGTTCTGGTTGCGGCGAGCCTCACGAGCCTTGATCTTCTCGTTGTACTTGAACTTGCCGTAATCGATGAGCTTGGCGACCGGAGGCTTCGCGTTGGGCGCCACCTCGACGAGATCGAGGTTCGCTTCCTTCGCCAGGTTGAGGGCGACCGAGGTCGCGATGACTCCCACCTGTTCGCCGTTCGGGCCGATCAGGCGCACCTGCGAGACGCGAATCTCGTCGTTAATGCGTGGTTCGTCGCTGATGATGACTCCAATCCTCAAATTTCCTCTACGGGACCGGGACTCACTTGGACGTCGTTCATCGCTTCGGTTTCATGGCAGGCCGATGTGCGCCTTGTGGCGCTGTGTTGCAACTTCCGCGCGTACGCGCTGTGGTATATCCTCCCGCATGCGAGCATGCATGGGCATATCACTGCCGTTGGAAGGAAGGCCATTGCCTTGAACCCGAAACCGTGAAAGGCTTCCAGGTGGGGTTGCCCCGCTTTCTTGATTTCTCAAGCCGAATGGTTACTATACCACACCCATCGACTAGGGCGTGTCGTCACGTCTCGTGCACGGCGACGCTCCGCTGTGCGCGGATCACTGCGGATCACTGCACCGCGCGCAGCAGCCCCCCGATCCCCTCCTTCTCGAGGATCTCGCGGTATGGACCGGCCTGTTCGGCGATGAGCTGGTCGATGGCGCGCATGCCGAGCAGCTCGACCGGCGCATGGTCGTCGGTGAGTATCAGCGATTCGTCGTCCGTGCCGATCCGCGGATCCCTGACAGGGGTCATCCTGCCGCCCACCTCGTCCATGTATGCGGCGAGCTCGCCGTCGCCGGTCCGCTCCCGGGTGACGGCGCGCAGCGAATCGGCCGTCGTGTCGCGACTCATGGTGGAGGTGAACGGTTCGGAGACGGTGGCGATGCGACCGGTGGCGCGCCACGCGTCGTCGCATCCGTCGTAGCGGGACGTCTCGTCGGCGGTGGGTGCCTTGGCGAACAGCTCGCGGTTGGTGGTGCCGGGCACGTCGGCGGTGTATGTGGTGCCGATGCGGCACGCCCCGTTGAACACGTTGGCGATGGTGGTCTGCAGCGCCTCGTTGATGGATCCTTCGCCGTCGGAGATCATGTTCATGTTGACGACCATGACTCCCCCGGGATTCAGGTGCCGGCGCACCATCGAGAAGAACTCGTCGGAGCTCATCTGGAACGGGATGGTGATGTCCTGATACGCGTCGACCATGATCACGTCGTAGGTGTCGTGGGATGCGGCCAGCCATGCGCGTCCGTCGTAGGTGGAGACCGGCACGTCGTCCGGCTCGTCGAAGTACCTCACCGCCAGATCGGTGATCTTCTGGTCGATCTCGACGCCGGTGACGCTCATCTTCGGGTAGTATCGCTTGAGCTGCCTCGCGTAGGTGCCGGTGCCCATGCCGAGGATCAGGGCGCTCCCCGCATGATCGGCGAGCGCGGGGGCCGCGAGCGCGGTGTCATAGTACATGCCGGTCAGTCCCTGGTCCTTCATCGTGACGGACTGGACGCCGAAGAGCACGTTGGTCGACAGGATCGTACGGTCGGAGAGGTTCTTGACCTGCAGGTAGTTGTAGATGGACTCGCCCTCGTAGGCGAGGGTGGCGTGGTTCTCCCAGAAGGCGAATCCGGTCAGCGGAGAGAGCACGGAGCTGATGGCGAAGACCACGGCCGAGACGGCGCAGGCGACGACCTTCGCCTTCATCGAGATGAAGTAGATGAGCGGGATCGCCAGCAGCGCGCCGGAGAAGAGCAGGAACGTGACGAACGTGCCGGCCGCGGGGATCGTGACGAACGTGGGCAGGAACGTGCCGAGGATCGAGCCGATCGTGTTGCATGCGGACAGGCGTCCGACGACGGAGGCGTTGTCGTCGAGCGAGTCGGTGGCGAACTTGTTGAGGCCGGCGGTGACGGTGCCGAGCAGGAAGAGCGGCGGCACGAAGACGATCATGCAGGAGACGAACGCGGCGATGACGAGGAAGTTCGTCGAGACGGTGACGATGAGCAGGCCGGAGATCAGGAGGATCACGAACTTGCCGACGAGCGGGATCAGCGAGATCCATACGGCGGCCGCCATGATCCTCAGGTAGAGCTTGTCCGGGTCGGGGTCGCGGTCGGCCCATCTGCCGCCGAACACGGCGCCCAGGGCGAGGGCGATCATGATCGTGCCGATGATGATGGTCCATACGATCTGCGAACTGGAGAAGTAGGGGGCCAGGAGTCTGGAGGCGCCGAGCTCGGCGGCCATCACCGCCATGCCGGAGAAGAACTCGGTGACGTACAGGAAGGTCTTGGACTTGAGGATCGGCCGGTCGCTCGCCGCTGTTTTCACTGCCATGGCAGTCAACGGTATTACAGTGCTGGTACACGTCCGGTTGGCGCACGGCGTAGACTTGTCGCTCATGGATGACACGACCTTGGACGACGCGGCCGACGCGGCCGACACAGACACCACGCATATGGAGTCGCTTCCCCCGTGCGTGGTGTTCGCCGCCGGCGAATACTATGCGGTCGACGCCAATCGCGCGAATGCGGTCGAGGTGCCGGATGGCGCGTTCGTCGTCGCGGCGGACGGCGGACTGGACCACGCCCGCGCGCTCGGTGTCGCGCCGGATGTGGTGGTGGGCGATTTCGATTCGCTTCAAGGCGATCGGCCGGCCTGCGGCGAGCACACGATCGCGCTGCCGCCGCAGAAGGACGACCCGGATCTGCTCAGCGCCCTGAAGATCGGCTGGGCGCATGGATGCCGTACGTTCCATATCTACGGCGCGCTGGGCGGGCGCATCGACCATACGCTGTCGGCGATCAGGCTGACGGCGCTTGTCGCGCGCCACGGCGGCATCGCCTTCCTGCACGGCGACGGGACGATCGTCACGGCGATCCGCGACGGGCGCCTCGACTGGCCGGCGTTCGACGCGACGCCGGGACGCATGGTGTCGGTGTTCTCGCACACGGACGTCTCGCGCGGCGTGGACGAGCCGGGCCTGAAGTACCGGCTGATGGACGGCGTGCTCGATGCGGATTCGGTGCTGGGACTGAGCAATGAGTTCCTGCCCTTGACGCCGGCCGCGGTCTCGGTGCGCGAGGGCACGCTGATCGTCACCTACCCGGCCGAGGCGCCCGGTCCGAAGGTGACGCTGCGCCATGCGCCCTCGGGCGATCTGGGCGCATTGGACACCTCGGTCTCCTCCCTGCTGGCGGGCTAGGGTTCCGCATGGCGGAATGCGGACGGACATGGTCCCGTGACGTCCGGAATGTGAACGCTCACAAAAAAACCTGTGTTTTCGCTGGAAACACCCGGCGAAACGTTGCCCGAAGTACAGGTGAGGCATTACAGTAAGGAATCGTTGGTAAACAATGGTTCCGTGTGCGTCCACGTGCCCGGGGCCTTCCCCAAGGGAGAATTACATGACAGTTAAGATTGGTATCAACGGCTTCGGTCGCATTGGTCGTCTCGCCTTCCGTCGCATCTTCGAGCTTCAGGCTCGCGGCGGCCAGGCTGGTGACATCGAAGTTGCCGCCATCAACGATCTGACCACCCCGGCCACTCTGGCCTACCTGCTGAAGTACGATTCCACCCATGGCACCTTCCGTCATGACGACGGCACCCCGGTCGACGTCAAGTCCACCGAGGACTCCATCGTCGTGGACGGCAAGGAGTACAAGGTCTACGCCGAGAAGGACGCCAACAACATTCCGTGGGTCAAGAACGACGGTGTCGAGTTCGTGCTCGAGTGCACCGGCTTCTACACCTCCGCCGAGAAGTCCCAGGCCCACCTGAACGCCGGCGCCAAGAAGGTCCTGATCTCCGCCCCGGCCAAGGACGACGTCACCCCGACCGTCGTGTTCGGCGTGAACCACGACATCCTCAAGGCCTCCGACAACATCGTGTCCGCCGGCTCCTGCACCACCAACTCCATGGCCGCCATGGTCAAGCTGCTGGACGAGAAGTTCGGCATCCGCGCCGGCTTCATGACCACCATCCACGCCTACACCGGCACCCAGATGCTGCTGGACGGCCCGCGTGGCACCAAGTCCGGCCGCAACCTGCGCGCCGCGGGCATCAACACGATCGCCCACTCCACCGGTGCCGCCAAGGCCATCGGCAAGGTCGTTCCGTCCGTCAACGGCAAGCTGCAGGGCCACGCCCAGCGCGTCCAGGTCCCGGACGGCTCCGTCACCGAGCTGACCACGGTCCTCAACAAGGAGACCACCGCCGACGAGATCAACGCCGCGTTCAAGGAAGCCTTCGAGAACTGCGAGTTCTACGGCTACAACGACGAGGGCATCGTGTCCTCCGACATCCTGGGCGACACCCACGGTGGCGTCTTCGATCCGACCCAGACCGACGTGAACAACATCGACGGCCTGACCCTCGCCCGCACGGTCTCCTTCTACGACAACGAGTACGGCTTCACCTCCAACATGATCCGTACCCTGCTGTACTTCGCCGAGATCTCCGAGTGAGTCGTCGCAGCATACGCTGCCATGACGTGATCGATTGATCGGTCGAAACCCCCGCCCTGTGCGGGGGTTTTCTCGTATGCGGACCGAGTTTATCGAACTACCGGGCCATACGGACGAACCGGGCGATCCGGGCGACGTCTGTCATTTGCGAAGGGTATTACTTGAGGTCATGACCAAGAAAAAGAAGCATGAGAAGGGCGCCGGATCCACTCCCGCGACCGTCGAACTGGAACGCGCGGGCGTGGAGTTCACCCCGTACGAATACGAGCATTCCAACGACCACATGGACGACGGCTACGGCGTGGAGGCCGCCACGAAACTCGGGTTCGACGAGCACCAGGTGTTCAAGACCCTGATGGCGGACACCGGGAATGAGCGCGTGGTCGGCGTCGTACCAGTGTCCGGGCACATGGATCTGAAGGCGTTGGCCGCGGCGGTCGGCGCGAAGAAGGCCGCGATGGCCGACCCGAAGGTCGCGATGCGCGAATCCGGCTATGTGGTCGGCGGCATCTCCCCGCTCGGGCAGAAGACGCGCCACAAAACCGTGCTTGACGAAAGCGCGCTCAAGTACGACGTGATCCTCGTCTCCGGAGGCAAGCGCGGATTCTCCGTCGGCGTCAACCCGAACGATCTCATCAAGGTCCTCGACGCCGTGGCCGCCCCCATCGGCACCTGGTGATCTACCGCCGCGGGGACCGGCGAAGCTCGGCGGGCAGTACGAAGTGCATGTCCTCGCGCGTGGTCTCCACCGAGGTCGTCTCGGTGTAGCCCTTCGCCTTGAGCGCCGCGATGACCCCGGCGACGTACTCCTCCGGCACCGATGCGCCCGAGGAGATGCCGACCGCCTCGACCCCGTCGAACCATGCGTCGTCGAGGTCTCCGGCATCGTCGACGCGATGCGCGCGGCCCCGCTGTCCGAGCCCCTCCTGCGCGACCTCGACGAGACGCACCGAGTTCGAGGAGTTCGCCGATCCGACGATCACCACGCAGTCGGACTGCTCGGCGACGACCTTGACGGCCGCCTGACGGTTGGAGGTCGCATAGCAGATGTCCGAGCTGGGCGGCATCTCGATCCACGGGAAGCGTGCCTTGAGCGCCGCGATCGTGTCGGCGGTCTCGTCGACGCTCAGCGTGGTCTGCGTGAGCAGCACGAGTTTCGTGTCCGGCGCAAAATCGAGCGAGGCGACGTCGCCCACATGCTCGATCAGATGCACGTGCTCGGGGCTCTCCCCCACCACGCCTACCGCCTCATCGTGGCCCTTGTGCCCGATGTAGACGATCTCGTAGCCGCCGCGGGCGAACCGCGTCACCTCGCGATGGACCTTGCCGACCAGCGGGCAGGTGGCGTCCACGACGTTGAGCCCGCGCGCCTTGGCCTCCGCTTTGACCTCGGGGGACACGCCGTGCGCGGAGAAGACCACCGGCACACCGGCGGTGGCGGCCTCGTCGGGGATCTCTCCGAGCTCCTCGACGAACACCGCGCCCTGTGCGGACAGGTCCTCGACCACATGCTTGTTGTGCACGATCTGCCGGCGCACATACACCGGCGGCAGTCCCGCGCCCGAACCGGCGGTCGCTCCGGCGTCGACACCCCCGCCGGAGCCCTTGAGGATCGTGCGCACGGTGAGGATCGCACGGTCCACGCCAGCGCAGAATCCCCTCGGATCGGCCAGTACGATGCGTTTGCCCATAATCGAAGTCCTCCTCATGTCGTCAAGCTGATCACGTCCGCTGATCATCCGCTGACAAGCCTAGCAACCGTCGGAAGGGCCCCGGTCCGAAACGCGTGGCGAAACCGTGTGAGAAACATCTCCGCCGCCTACGCCACCGATTCGCTGATTCGCCGACTTGCCGATCACCCATATCGGAGACCGCGGCAACGCGGCCTGCCACCCATCCGAACAGCACGGCACGCATTAGGATGGTAACGGTAACATACCTCTCTCACTATGGAGTGAACCATGAGCAAGACACCGCGCACCGGCAACCAGTATTCCATCCACTACGGCGACTACTCCGCCGTGATCTGCGAGCTCGGCTCGAAGCTGCGCCGCTTCGACTGGCAGGGCGAGGAGATCTTCTGCCCGTTCGGCCCGGACGATCTGACCCCCACCTGCAACGGCTACATCCTCGCGCCGTGGCCGAACCGCATCAAGGACGGCGAATACGACTTCAACGGCAGGCACTACTGCGCGCCGGTCAACGAGTGCCACCCCGCGCCGCGCCACAACGCGAACCACGGCTACGCCTACCACTACATGTGGAAGCTCGAATCGCTCACCGACAACGCCGTCACCCAGTCGCTGCGCTTCCCGAACCTCGACGGCTACCCGTTCGACGTGACCGTCACGGCCACCTACGAACTCGGCGAGCACGGCATGACCGTGACCGTCTCCGCGTTCAACGGCGGCGACGAGCCGGCCCCGTGGGCCCTGGGCCTGCACCCGTGGCTGGCGAACGGCAAGCAGGGTGCAACCAGCGAGGAGCGTGACGCCGATTCCGCCGCATGCCGTCTCAAGATCGACGCCAACCAGCATGTGGTCGTCGACGACGGGCTGATCCCGACGGGCGTCGAGCCGGTCGAGGGCGTCACCGATCTGCGCGAGGGTCCGACGCTGGAGGGCCGTTCCTTCGACGATGCATGGCTCGACGTCAACCGCGCCGCCGACGGCACCACGACCACCGTGTTCACCCGCCCCGACGGCATCGAGGTGAAGCTCATCGGCGACGAGACCATCAACGCATGGCAGTGCTACACCGCCACCGGCGCGCCGTTCGTCGAGCACCCGTACGGCGTGGCCGTCGAGCCGATGACCGCCCCGGCCAACGCGTTCCGCTCCGGCGAGCATCTGGTGACGATCGAGCCGGGCGAGACCGTCACCACCGTGGTGCGCTACGAGGTGAGCCGCGCCTGAACGGAGTGCGTACCGCACGCCGACGGCTTGCCCCTCGGCTTGCCTCGCCCCCCGGTCAGCTCCGCTGACGGCCTCCTCATCAGAGGGGGCCAGGGGTGCGGCAGTCCTCACACTGAGGTGAGGTATCATTGTGAGCGATAACAATATCGTCTCATCATCCACGAAGGAGTGTCAAGACCATGGTTCTCAAGCCGCGTACCGGCAACCAGTATTCGATTCGCAGGGGCGAGTGGAGCGCCGTCGTCACCGAGCTCGGCGCCAGCCTGCGCGAGCTCAAGTGGCAGGGCGAGGACATCATCGTCCCGTTCGACCCGAACAAGGTCATCCCCTGCTGCAACGGATGGGTGCTCGCCCCCTATCCGAACCGCGTGACCGACGGCCAGTACACGTTCGACGGCGAGGACTACCAGATGCCGATCGACGAGTTCGACCGCTCCGCCTCGCTGCACGGCTACGCCTACCGCTACATGTGGCAGCTCGAGGATCTGGGCGAGTCGCATGTCACGCTCTCCTGGCGCTCCCCCGATCTGGCCGGCTACCCGTTCGACATCACCGTCACCGCCACCTACGCGCTCGAGGAGGACGGCCTCAACGAGACGTTCACCGTGCACAACAACGACTCCGTCAGGGCGCCGTGGGCGTTCGGCATCCACCCGTGGCTGGCGAACGGCAAGCGCTCCGTCGGCGCCGACATCACCCCGGACAACGAGCCGTGCCGCCTGACGATCCCGTGCGACACGCACGTCACCGTCGACGAGCATCTGCTGCCCACCGGCGAGGAGCCGGTCGCCGGCATCTACGATCTGCGCGACAACCCGACGCTCGAGGGCCGCGGATTCGACGACGCGTGGACCGACATCGTGGACCGCGACGCCGACGGCGGCACGTCCGCGGTGTTCACCCGCCCCGACGGCATCAGGGTCACGCTCACCGGCGACAAGACCATCAACTCGTGGCAGGTGTGCACCGGCAACGAGATCGGCGCCAAGGTCCGCCAGCCCGGCGTCGCCGTCGAGCCGATGACCGCCTACGCCGACGCCTTCCGCACCGGCAAGGATCTGGTCGTCCTCGAACCCGGCGACGACTACACGACGCGCGTCACGTTCCGCGCCGATCGCGTCTGAAACACGCGATCGCGCATACGGTCCGCAAAACAATTGGGCGGTGCTCCACACACGGGGCATCGCCCAATTGTTTTGCGTCACCCGACTCGAAATCGCTTCAATTTTCAACAACTGCATGGTTTATCGACAGTTGTCGAAGAGTGTTTGCTATGATGTCGCCGAGACAACGGACCGCGACCGAAAACCGAAGCCCCCGGCACCTCCGGCCGGCGTGACGTGGCGGACCAAAGGCATTGGAGGCACTGAATGGCAGACGCAAACACTCGGACGAGCGCCGGCGAATCCCCCGAAGGGCAGCCCGGCAGGCCCGTGGACAGACGCACGCGCCGCACCCGGGCGATGCTGCAGAGCGCGTTGGTCAAACTGCTGGAGGTCAAGCCTCTCAACAAGATCTCGGTGATGGAGCTCACCCGTCTCGCGGACGTCAACCGGGCGACGTTCTACGTGCACTACACGGACATCTACGCCCTGTTCGACCAGCTCAAACGCGAGCTCATCGACTCGTACAAGACCATCATCACCCGCCATCGCGGGGAGATCCTTCAGGACGACTACGAACCCCTCATCCGTGAGATCTTCGAGTTCGCCGCGGCCGACGAATCCACATCCCTGCTGGTGGCCGGCAAGTCCGGGGATGCGCTCTCAGGCGATCTCATCGACGCGATGGGCGAGTACTGCAACAAGCTCATCGATCCGATTCCCGCGTCCCACACAAGCCTGGCGCCCGATGACGGCCGGATCCCGATCGCCGAAACCGTAAGGGACTATCACTTCGTCTATCTGGCGGCCGGGATCACGGGCGCGCTCAAGGAATGGTACCGACGCGGACGCAGGGAGCCCATCGATCTCGCGGTCGGAATCGCGGCCAGCAACACGCATGCCATCGGACTGGCCACGCTCGCCGGCAACATCGAGGCCGCGACGCGTGACGTGCCGGCCGGGCCGGCCCGACGGTGACGACCGGAACGGACCCCGGAGAGGAGCGGACAACATCATGCACAACATCCTTCGCGTCTTCATCCGCGATGTGAAGCGGATCTGCGCGGTGCCCTTCGCCGTGTTCATCGTTCTGGCGTCATGCTTCGTGCCGGGACTGTATTCATGGCTCAACGTCGCGGCGAATCTGGACCCGTACGCGAACACCGGCGACGTGCCGATCGCGGTGGTCAACAACGATGCGGGAACCATGGTGAACGGCTCCGAAATGAATGTGGGCGATCAGACCATGGACGCCCTGAAGGACAACCACGATCTGGGATGGCGGTTCGTGGATGAGTCGGCCGCCGTCAACGGCGTGAGATCCGGCGAATACTACGCGGCCATCGTGATCCCCAAGGACTTCAGCAAGGATCTGACCAGCGTGCTGCAGGGCGATTTCACACGCCCCGAACTGTCCTTCTACGTCAACGAGAAGGTCAATACGCTCGCGCCGCGGGTGACACAGTCCGGCGCCTCCGCCCTCGAACAGCAGATCAACGCGTCGTTCGTCTCCACCGTGAGCAGGACCGTCACGAAGACACTCGCCAAGGAAGCCGGACGGATGAACGGCCAGCTCGACGGGACGGCGAACCAGTTGGACGGCAAGTTGGACGAAGCCCGATCCAGCATCACCGCGGCCCGCGGAAAAGTCGACGACGCGCAATCCTCCATCACCGATGCGCGGGCGACGATCGCGAAGGCCCGCCACAACATGACGGGCATCGCCGGTCGCGCCGACGCGCTTTCCGCGAGCGTCAACGACACGGCATCCTCCGTCGACTCCGCGCGCACCGGTTTGTCGGCGTTCCAGCACTCCATGAACTCGACCATCAGACAGGTGCAGTCCGGTTCCGGCGCCCTTGCCGGACACATCGACGGCGTCAAGGACACCATCAACGGCAATGCGGCGGACGTCTCCGGCCGCGTCGACGCCTCACTGTCCACGCTCGAATCCGCGAACGACTCCCTGGGGGATGCGATCGCGGCGATGGAATCCGATCCGCAGCTTGCAGGCTCAGACATCCTCGCACAGGCGAAACGGCATCAGCGCGACCTCGCCGCGCAGATCGACGCCATAAGTCGGTTGAACGACGGCATCCCCTCCGCGATGCAGACCGCCGACGCACGACTCTCCAACGCGCTGGACAATCTGAACGGTAAGGCTGACGGCCTGTCCGCCCTCTCCTCCGGTGCCTCGGCCAAGATCGACTCCGCCCTCACCGGCGTCTCCACCCAGCTCGTCGGCCTGTCCGGCACCGTGGGCGGAACGGCCGAATCGATCGACCGCATCGACGCCGATCTCGCCCAGCTCGACACGACCCTCGAATCGGCATCCGAGGTGATGGGACAGACAGGCACGGCACTCGACCGCGTGGACGAGTCGGTGAAACGCACGCAGGCCGATTTCGCCGTCCTCCGTGCGAGCGACGCGTGGGCCGGTGTCAAGGGCCTCGCGCACGTGGATGCCGATCAGGTGTCCTCGTTCCTTGCCTCCCCGGTCGGTCTGGAGACCCGCGAGTACTATCCGATGAGGAACTACGGCACCGCCATCGCCCCGTTCTTCACGAACCTCGCATGCTGGGCGGGCGCGTTTGTGGCGCTTACCCTCATACGTAATGACGCCGATTCGGAAGGCGTCGACGCGCTCACGCCCAAGCAGGCGTTCCTTGGACGATGGCTGCTGCTCATGGTCGTGGCGGTGATGCAGGGCATCGTCATCGCATCGGGCAACCTCGTCATCGGCATCCAGTGCAACGTGCCATGGGCGTACTATCTGGGCACCATCGTATGCTCGATGACCTACGTATCGATCGCCTACAGCTTGGTCATGATGTTCCGGCACATCGGCATGGCATTGAGCGTGATCTTCCTGATACTGCAGGTACCGGGCGCAGGCGGCATGTACCCGATCGAGATGATGCCCCACTTCTACCGACTGCTGTACCCGATACTGCCGTTCACCTACGGCGTCGAGGCGCTCCGTGAGACGATCGGCGGCTTCTACGGCACGGACTTCTGGACACGCATCTGGCAGACCTCCACGTTCGCCGTGATGTTCCTGCTCGTGGCGATGCTGTGCCGCCCGGCGCTCGCCAACCTCAACGACCTGTTCAACAGGGAACTGGAGCAGACCGATCTGGTCAATGCGCAGCGCATGGAGATCGTCGTATCCGAACGCAACGCCATGATTACCGTGCGCAAGATGCTCGCCGACCCGACATGGGGCGCAGGCATAAGGCGCAGGGCGGAGAAGTTCGAGCGCCTGTACCCGCATCTGGTGCGCATCGGATTCCACCTCATCTGGATCATCCCCGTCGTGTTCCTCATCGCCATGATGATCGTCGGACCGAGCATCGGATTCCTCGTGGCCTGGCTGGCGATGGTGATCGTGGTGGACGTCGCGCTGATCATCCTCGAATACATCCACCTCCACCTGCCGCGGCAGGCGCATGACAGCACGATGGGCGCCGAAAGCCTGCTGCGCTCCGTCGTGGCCGCAGGTGATGTCAACAACAATGGAAAGGACGGCCGCTGATGAAGAACGTATGGACCATATTCCGCACCGATATGCTGCACATCCGCAGCAGCGTGATCGCACTCATCATCGCCATCGGCCTGATCCTCATGCCGTCGTTCTACGCATGGTTCAACATCTACGCCAACTGGGACCCCTACGACAGCACCGGCGACATGAAGGTCGCGGTCGCCAACTCGGACAAGGGCTATCAGGGCGACCTGCTGCCGGCGAAGGTCAACATGGGCGATCAGGTCTCCAACGCCCTCAGGGCAAACGACAGCCTCGACTGGACGTTCGTGAACGAGGATAAGGCCAAAAGCGGCGTGGAATCAGGCGAATACTACGCGGCCATCGTGATTCCCGAGGACTTCAGCACGGACCTGTTCTCCCTGCTGAACGAAGGGACCGCGGATTCCGGGAAGACGGACAAGACCAAGGCGAGGCAGGCGCAGCTCGTCTACTACTCCAACCCCAAGAAGAACCCCATCGGCTCCACCGTCACCGATCAGGGCGCATCCACAGTACGCCAGCAGATCAGCGACACCCTCACCTCGTCCGTCGCCCAGACCGCAGCCGGCACGCTTGATTCCGTGGCCTCCTATCTCGACACGGACCAGAGCGCACGATCCATCAGCGCATTAAGCGCCAATCTGCGGCGGCAATCGGCAGACCTCTCCGATGCGGCCGACCTCGCTTCGAGCTACGCGGGCCTCGCCGATTCCGCGGCATCCCTGCTCGACGCATCCGGCAAATCGATGGAACGGACGAAGCGGTCGCTGCAATCCTCCACCGTCGACATGGACGGCATCACCGGCAAGCTCGGAGACGCATCCACGTCGATCGACCGCGTCAACGCGAACATGGCCGATGGACTCGATTCCGCGGCGAACGCCTTCGACAACGTCGGCGATAACGCCGAGGAGGCGCTGGGCAAACCCGCCGCGGGATCCGCCAACACCGCGGCGGCCCTGCGCGCGATCTCCACGAACCGCATCAGGCCGATGATCGCAAGCCTGACCCAGTACCGCAACACGCTGGTCTCCATCCGGGAGACGCTGCACACGGAACCGGCCAAGGCCGCGATCGACCAGGCCATCGCCGACGTGGACCGCACCCTCAAGCGTCTCAATGCCACCGATACGAAGATCAATGACGCCGCGGACCAGGCAGAAGCCAAGGGACAGGCGATCAACGACTCGGGCAAGGACATCGCCGCGCAGGCGCAGGCCAGCGCGCAGTCGATCCGCGACCTGAACAAGTCGTATCAGGACAACGTCGTCGCCACCCTCTCCGGCGTGACCGACTCCGCCAAGCGGACCGGAACGGACGCCAAGGCGCTGGTCGACGAGACCACCTCCGCGCTCGCCGACGTGACCGGGCGAATCGACGGCAGCGGCTCGGCCGGAGCGCTGACCAATATCAAGGAGCTGACGGCCAACATCGACACGGCGCATGACACGCTGCTCGAGCAATCGAAGAAACTCGGCGAGACCGCCGACAAGCTGGACGAGGCCATGGCCTCCGGTGGCGTGGAGGAGGTACGCAAACTGCTCTCCCAACCCACGGACACCATCGCCCTGGCCATGACCACGCCCGTGACGACGAAGCGCATAGCCGTGTACCCGATCGCGAACAACGGCTCCGCGATGACCCCGTTCTACACACTGCTGGCCATCTGGGTCGGCGCGATGTTCCTGAGCATCATCCTCAAGGCGAACGTGTCGGACAGGATCTCCGCGGCCCTGGACCGTCCGAGGCCATGGCAGCTGTATCTGGGCCGCGGCCTGACCTTCGTCGCGTTCTCGCTGGCGCAGACCACCGTGCTGGGACTCGGCGACCTGCTGTACCTGCGCGCGCAGGCGACGGACCCGCTCCTGTTCATGCTGTGCCTGTGGTGGTCGTCGCTGGTGAGTTCGATGCTCGTTTACACGCTGGCGGCCGTATTCAACACCGTCGGCAAGGCGATCTGCGCCGCGCTCATGGTCTCGCAGATCGCCGGCATAGGCGGCACGTTCCCGGTGGAGATGCTCCCAGGCGTGTTCAGACAGCTGTACCCTTATCTGCCGTTTTCGCATGGCATCACCGCGCTGCGGGAGGCAGTCGGAGGATTCTACGGCAACGTCTACTGGGAGCAGATGGGCCGCATGGGCATCTATCTCGTGGTCGCCCTGCTCATCGGCTTCACGCTGTACACGCCGGTGACCCGCGCCATGGCGAAGACCAGCACCCTCATCTCCAGCACGATGGCGATGAACTGAGATGCGACCGAAAAGGAAGAACGAAAAGGAAAACCCGCCGAACCGTGAGGTTCAGGCGGGTTTTCATATGTCTTGCGACAGGATCGATCAGGTGTTCGGGCGCTTGCCGTGGTTGGCGGCCTTCTTACGACGATCCCTGCGCTTACGTCCGCGCATGCCCATGATTGGACTCCTTTTTTCTAGAAAAATAAGCCTTCGGAATTATGCCACAACACGCAGACGTTCTCAACCGCGCGTCTCACCGGGCGTTGCCGGCGGGACATGCGCCGTTCACCCGTGGCGCAGATAGGCCCACAGCGACGTCAAATCGATGACAGACAGTTGGAACCGAACATGACCTTGAGTTCGGCGAACAACGACGTCTCCTTTCTGACGCGGAATCGGTCGCCGAAGGTAAGAACCTCCGCATTGCCTGCAGCGTCGAGCAGAGCAAGCTCGACCTCACTGAGTCCAGGGTGGTCGACAAGTACCTGTCTGAGTCTGGTCATGTTGTCTCGGGTCAACAACGAATTCGGCAGGAGGATGACGAGCGGCTTCCCATCCCGATTCTCCGTAGCAGGTACGCGCATCCCCGTCACTCTGATCGTAATGGTTTCATCACGTCGATCCACACGTCCCCGAATCTGTACGATTTGATCGACGCAAAGCTGCGCAGCGTATGTCTCGTACACTTTGCCGAAGAACAGGCATTGGATGGAGCTTTCCAGGTCCTCGATGGTGACGATCGCCCACGCGTTGCCCTTCTTGGAGACGCGGCGGTCCACGTTGGTGACGAGTCCGGCGAGGGTGACCTGCTGGCCGTCGCCCATGGTGCGAGCACGGTCGATGAGGTGCGCGATCGATATCTCGCGCAGACCCGCCAGCACGGCGGACATGCCGGAAAGCGGGTGGTCGGAGACGTACAGGCCGAGCATCTCGCGTTCGAAGTTGAGCTTGGTCTTCTTGTCCCACTCCTCCACGTCGGGCACGGTGATGGACGCGTCGCCCATCGCCTCGGCGCCACCGTCCTCGTCATCGGAGAACAGGTCGAACTGGCCCTCGGCCTGCTTGCGCTTGAGGCTGACGACCGAATCGATCGCGGCTTCGTGGATCTCGTAGAGCGCACGACGGTTGGGGTCGATGGAATCGAACGCGCCCGCCTTGATCAACGACTCGACAAGCCTCTTGTTCAACGCGGTCAACGGCACGCGACGGATGAAGTCCATGAAGTTCACGTACTTGCCGCGCGGGCTCTCCCGCTCGGCGATGATGTCCGCCACCGGCTTCTCACCCACGTTGCGGATCGCCCCCAAGCCGAAACGCACCACGTCACCCACGGCCGAATACGCGAACTGCGACTCGTTGACATCCGGCGACAGCACCTGGATGCCCATGCGCCGCGCCTCACCCAGGTACAACGCGGTCTTGTCCTTGCTGCCCTTCGCACCCTGCAGCAACGCGGCCATGAACTCTACCGGATAATGCGTCTTCAGATACGCGGTCCAATAGGAGATCAGACCATACGCGGCCGAATGCGCCTTGTTGAACGCATACCCCGAGAACGGGACCAGCACGTCCCACACGGCCTGCGACGCCTCCTCCGAATAGCCGTGCTCCCTCATGCCCGCGAAGAACGGGATCTTCTCCTTGGCCAGCACCTCCGGCTTCTTCTTGCCCATCGCACGACGCAGCACATCGGCCTTGCCCAGCGAATAGCCCGCCAGGATACGCGCCGCCGACTGCACCTGCTCCTGGTAGATGATCAGACCATACGTCTCGTCAAGCACCTGACGAAGCGGCTCATCCAGCTCCGGATGGATCGGCGTGATCCTCTGCAACCCGTTCTTGCGCTTGGCGTAGTTGATATGCGACTCCATCGACATCGGACCCGGACGATACAGCGCGATCAAAGCCGAGATGTCGTTGAAGTTGTCCGGCTTCAGCATCTTGAGCAGACTGCGCATGCCATCGGAATCCAACTGGAACACGCCCAGCGTGTCACCCCGCGACAGCAGCTCGTACGTCGCCCTGTCATCCAACGGGATCCTCGTGTAGTCGATCGCCGGCTTGCCGTTCGCCTCGATGTTCCTCAATGTATCCTGGATGATCGTCAGGTTGGACAACCCCAGGAAGTCCATCTTCACCAACCCCAGCGTCTCGCACGTGTGATACTCGAACGTGGTCGTCACCGTACCATCCGTACGCTCCAACAGGGGCGACGTATCCGTGATCGGCTCACTACCCATGATCGTCGCACACGCATGCACACCCGTCTGACGAATCAGACCCTCGATCGTCCTCGCCTTATCGACGACCATGTGCACGTCATGATCCGACTCGTAGAGCTCACGGAACTCACGCGCCTCCGCATACCGCTTCGACGTCGGATCGAAGATCTCCTTGAGACTCGCGTCCTTGCCGTTCTTCGACGGCGGCAGCGCCTCGGTGACCTTCGTGCCCATCGCGAACTCGTAGCCCATGATGCGCGCCGAATCCTTCAACGCCTGCTTCGTCTTGATCACACCATAGATCACGCACTGCGCGACCTTGTCACGCCCGTACTTCTCACCACAGTAGTCGATCACACGCAGACGCCCCTCCGGGTCGAAGTCAACATCGATATCCGGCAGCGAGACACGCTCCGGATTCAGGAACCTCTCGAAGATCAGACCATGCTTCAACGGATCCAGCTCCGTGATGCCCATCGCATACGCCACCATCGAACCCGCAGCCGAACCACGACCCGGCCCCACCATGATCCCGTGATCCTTCGCCCACTGAATATAGTCCGCCACCACCAGGAAATAACCGCAGAACTGCATCTGACAGATCACACCACACTCGTAATCCGCCTGACGGGACACATGCTCCGGCACGTTGCCGTCATAGCGGCGCTCGAGCCCCTCCTCGACCTTCCTGAGGAACAGGCTCGCCTCATCCCACCCCTCCGGACAGTCGAACTGCGGCATAAACGCCCCGTCCTCATGATCATCGAAGATCACATTGCACCGCTCCGCCACCTCCAACGTGTTGTCACACGCCTCCGGAAACTCCCGGAACAGCTCGCGCATCTCCTCGGCCGGCTTGATGTAATAACCCGTACCATCGAACTTGAACCGATTCGGATCATCCAGATGCGAACCCGAATTGATGCACAGCATCGCATCCTGCGCCTCCGCATCCTCCGCATGCACGTAATGCGAATCGTTCGTCGCCAACAGCGGCGCATCAAGCTTCCTCGCGATCGTCAGCAGACCGGACTGCACACGATCCTCCGCATCGAGGCCGTGTCGCATCAGCTCGATGTAGAAGTTGTCACGGCCGAAGATGTCCTGAAACTCCCCCGCCGCACGCAACGCCTCATCAAACTGACCCAAGCGCAGACGAGTCTGGATGATGCCCGACGGACAGCCCGACGACGCGATCACACCCTTCGAATAGGTCGAAAGCACATCATTGTCCATACGAGGGTATTTCGACACCCGTCCCTCAAGATTGGCCACGGATGACGCCTTGATGAGATTCGACAACCCCTCGTTGCTGCTTGCCCACATCGTCAGATGCGTATACCAGCCGCCGCCGGAGACGTCGTCACCCCGCTGCGCCTCGGTGCCCCAGTGCACACGCGACTTGTCCTGCCGCGCGGTCTCCGGCGTCACGTACGCCTCGATCCCGATGATCGGCTTGACACCATTGGCCACGCAGTTCGTATACATCTCATACGCACCATGCATATTGCCATGATCCGTGATGCCGACC
>NZ_JFAL01000002.1:0-273407 GCF_006454495.1 Bifidobacterium sp. UTCIF-38
TAACTGGGATGCTGATGAGGAGATTCGACGTCGCCTCACTCATACCGCTCAAGCAGGATATGTCCGGCTCTGCGCAGTTCAGCACGGATCGACTCCGGCTCCAGGACCGTGATGCGGACGCCACTGTTGGTATATTGCAGAGCCCACCAAATCGTTGACCACGGAGTCGCCTTGACGGTCACCTCATAAACGCTGTCACCGACCTGCGTGGCCTGCGCGTCGGGAAACCAGTCGAACACCGGTTCGAGACCACCTTCGACACGCAACCGCACCGGTATCGCAGGACCCGGAGATGGATAGGGACGTTCATCCATGAAGGCTGTGAGGTCGATCGGAGCCCCGCTCTCGTCGGTGAAGCTGTCGAACGAGCGATCCAGTGTGTGGTCGTTTCCATCAACCATTAGATCACGAATGCGCTCGACGTGCAGATAAGCCAGATTGTCGTAAGGCCGGAGATGGCAGATGAGGTAGTACTTCTCGTTCTTGTACCGTAGATCGTACGGGTCGGCGGCATATTCCCTCGGACGGCCATCCTCCCCGAGTCTGGGCACGAGCTCGCCACTGACATCATACGTGCAGTAGTGGAAGCGGATGCCCCGCTCATGGGCGATGGCGTCATTCAACCGTTCGATATTGTTGAGGAACTCCCGATTGTAGTGCTTTGGAGTCATCAGCGGTCCACGTATGCCGAGCTGGTCGGAACGGCCGGCGAAGGCGTAGATCTTGGCGACCAGATCCTGAATGTACTCCCCGTCCGAACGGGACAACGCCGCACCGTCGGCGAGCAGCCGCATCTGTGCGGTGTCGAACACCGGCTCGATGTACCAGCCGGGACGAGGATCGGGACTTTCCGCATCCTTGAGGTCGCCTCTCTCTATCCGATCAACCTTGCGACCGAATGGCCGCATCTCCCGCAGTGCGTACAGATGTCCCCTGATCGTCTTCACGGTGATGCCGAGCTGATCGGCCAGCCATGCGGCGGTGACTCCGTGCTCGCGATCCGTGTTCTCGTCAAGCAGTTCCAAGATCCCGATGATGATCTCCGACCGGGAACCGCCCTTGTGCACCGAATCTCGTTCCATAAGACACATCCTTTCGGCATGGTCGGCCGAATCACAATTGAAACATGGACGACCGGTAGAAAACTACCCGTTCATTATATGTCCTCTGATACTGACGATGTGGAGACCCACCCATCGAATTGACGGGAAGGGACCTCTCGTCGCGCTGCATCTCGACGGTTGCGACGATGCGAAACACGGGAAAGGCTAAGGAAATACGACAATGAGCAAGAACATCGATCCGGAAACGCATCTTGACAGAACCCTGACATTTGACACCTTCATATCGGCCGACTGCAACCGATTCGCCCGGTCTGCGGCGATTGCCGTGGCCAATGGCTCAGGGCAGCTCTTCAATCCGCTGTACATCTATGGCGGATCCGGTCGGGGCAAGACCCATCTGTTGAACGCGACCGGCAATTATGCAATCACCAAGGATCCGAGTCTGAGGATTCGCTACGTCACCGCCGGGGAGTTCGCCGAGGAATTCTCCAAGGCGAAATCGCAGTGTCGTACAACGGAATTCAACCGTTGCTACCGCGAGCTCGACATGCTGCTTGTCGACGACATCCAGATGTTGAGTGGAGAGGACGACGCCTCGGAGCAGTTCAGGCGTACGTTCTGCACGCTGCTCTGGGCAAATAAAAGCGTCGTCGTTACTGCCGACGTAGCTCCGCAGAGGCTCGACGAATTCGGATCCGAACTTCTCTCACGCTTGGAGGCCGGGCTCGCCGTTGACGTCAAAGCACCCGATAGCGACACTCTCATCAGCATTCTGCGGATGCATGCTTTAAATGGCAGTTGGAGGATCCCGGACGGAATTCTCAGTCTCATCGCCTCCTCCTGTGAGACCCCAACAAGCATGGGCCGATTCATGGAGCAGACACGAACCTCACTGCTCACGATGGACGATGAACTGGGAAGGATGAGCGAATCTCTGGAAGAGATAAGAAGCATGGCGCGAAGCATCGGGAAGAATCCATCGAAATAGCGTGACATGCGTTATCCCGCGATGCATCTTCGTGATGACGGCGTGCATCGTTGTATGTATAAATTGGAGCTCCTTCATCGACATTGTCGGTGAAGGAGCCGGACTCGCTCTCTTCGACTTATGGCAGCATCTGAGGGAGAATCGCAAAAGGTTGTATCGGCCCCTGCCCATTCAGAATTCATGGTCAAAAATCGGTGAAGATAGTGAACAGCAGTTCCCGTTCTTGATGCCGCTGGCCCGCAGTACCGTTCCTCGGCGATCGCCATGGTGCAGCCGTCGAGCAGCTTCCGCCTATGACCATCCAAGGAATCGAAGACACCGGCCTCGATCAGCGTCCAAATCGCCTCTCGTGTTCAGAAAGTCGGAAGGCAGACGATGCAGGAAATCCGGAAAGCCAGCGAACCGTCCGTCCCGACGACGGATATCCATGATGCGCTCAGCCATCGAAAGCGACACCATGGGCACGATGGACAGCCCCATCCTGATCGGCACCCTACCATTGGTGTCCTTCACCGGAGCCGTCCCCGTTCCAAGGACACGTTAATGTTCACCGAAGTAGTGCCATATCCCATGCGGCGAAGCTCCTCAAGCACACGTCCCCTCGATCCGATCCCGTTCGAGAGTCCGTCGATCAAACTCACTAGGGATTCGGCCGGATATGTCATCTTCACCCGTCCGACCTTGACCGCGAACACGGCCTCTGCGACCGCTCATGGCGTGGCATACCGTAGAGAACCAGACGCGAAATCGCTGTCGAAGCGACACCGGTAGCGATGACCATCATGTTGTCGCATGCCTCAGGCACATCGGCGAACAGCAGTCGCATTCCCTCGGCCCTGTACCAATATCTTGTCCCAGCTCACGCGCGTGGGATCCTTCGGTCGGTTCCCGGAGTAACGTAGATCTCATCGCTTAGGATCACTCCAATTTGCTGCCATCGGCAGGCGCTACGGAAGGCGAACAGCCCGTCTACACTACCATGATCGGTCAGTCCGAGAGCCAATCGGCCCAAATCTGCCGCGGTCTTCGCCAGATGTCGACCGTGGCTATGCGGTCGGCCATCGAATAGGTTCTGTGCACATGGATATGTACGAAAACCTGCATTGCCGTCATTCTGTCTCGATTGGGAATCATCTGTGGGTGGATTACATCATCGTCGCGACATTCGCGTGCTGGTAGATATCTATCGCATTCCCGTGCCAAGATGTTCTGATATCGACGTTGAGCCGAATGGCATCAAGGAATCAACAGACGTCGAAGCTCAGGACGCTGCTTCTGCCCTGTTTAATGGATAGGGCATAACGGGGATGCAGGTAGCCGTTGACGGACCGGCATCCCCATTATGTTGGTTTAATCCATCAGAAGGGCTGTGAGTCGTTTGGTGAGTTCGGCACGACGCATGTTGATGAATCCATGGAAATTCCTGATGCTGAGGTCGGTGTCGGGAGGTACGAGGAAAAAGCTTCCGTTGAGTCCATGACCTTTGGCCCAAGTATCAAGCGGTGTAAGTGTCTTGTCGATATTCTCCCTCTTTTCCAACAATTGAAGATTGAGGACACTGTTCCAGTTGCGTGGATCCATAGCGAAATCAATGTCTTCAGGATCGGAAAATACCTCAGATAGCTTTTCTGTAAAGCGGCCTCCCTTTCCTTTTTAGGCAGTGACTCATCTTCCTTAAAGAAGGATGCGGGATGCAGATGATCCTGTTCGTAATGAAGAGCGGGGTCGAGTCGACCATGCAGTAGATGAAGAATATACGTTGCTTCGTGTGTGCCGTACTCGCTTTCCAACAAGCCCTCAATCGCTTCTTGACCCAGCGAATAGTCTTTGCGTGAGTCTTTGAAACGGATGCGGATTTCCTTCAAAGGGAAATGTGTGGGAGTCGAGGATTTACGAATTACATCGCGTAGTCCACTCAGAAGAGCGTCGGTTTGGCCGCCGAATATTCCCTTCAGCAAGCTTATATTCAACCATTTCAAGATATCCTCAACGACCGGTTGTTGTGCGGTTGAGATCTGTCCGAACGTAGTCTTGTCGATATCAGCAAACTGGTTGGTCTGAATGAAGTATTGAACGATTGGAATGACGGCATTTCGCGCACGAAGCGTTCGATCGTCAAATCCTTGTCGCTGCAAAAAAGTGAATGTATTAGATATCGCCAATGAAAGCGTAGTCCAATGTCGGGCAAGAATATCCACCTGCGATTTGCCAAAGTTTTCGACTTTGAATTTAACGTCTTTACCATAGCAGACCAAGAACGTTCTAAGAACCAGGTCCTTGTCAATGTGGAATCCAGTGTTGGTATTGATCTGAGTAACCAACTGTTCGACGTTATCCCTCATGTCTTCCCAGTTGGAGGATGCAATAGCCATAATCAAATCAGACTTTGTCAAAGGCACTCCGCCACTATTGGTTCTGGTGAAAATCTCCAGTACCTTATCCTGATCCTGGTCTTCCTGAACATAGAAACTGACACGTTCATCTTTGAGCAGGCGGTCGCGAAGAAGCTCCATACGATCAAAAGCGACATCGTAATCTGTGAGTTTGTTATCGAGCAGATACCGGCTGACGTACTTCGGATCCTTGGCCCTGAGTATCTGGCCAACGGGATACCACCAATGATTATTCTCTTGATCTGTGATCGCCTTATCTTTGGTCATAAACTTGAATGGGTACCCATAATCGGAATCCGTATCGGGTTGTCCGAGAAGATCGAGATACAGGCGCAGTTTGGGGAAATTTTCGGGAGTGTCCTCCCACCCTCGATACTTACGATGTGCGGCATAGGTTCCGTTCAACCCGATATGAAGACTCGTAAGACGTTGCTGGCCATCGATAACAGCATACAGGGGATTGGTGCCGATTACCGATACAGCTTCATTCTCGGTCTTGTATCGTTCTTTATAATTCGTAATGAATGAATAGAAAGGGTAATCAATTCGAAGGGATTCTCCTTCTTTTCCATCGGATATATGCCATAGCATTAATGTGTTAATGGGATAGTCCTGCATAATACTATCGAAAAGACACTCGATTTGCTCAGTTGTCCATACAAACTTCCTTTGGATTCCCGGTAACACATAATTACCTTGTTTGACTTGGTCGATTGCATATGCAATTGTTATCGGCAATCTATAACTGTTCTTTTCACTAGACATAATGGCGGTTTCCTTGGTGATCGAAGATTGTATTATTATACCTCGGTCGAGAGGTTTATTCGAACCGAAGAGATTGGGGTAACCTATGTGTTAGGAGCACCTCCTTGTGCGGGTTCATCTTTCATAAGCATGCTTTCAGCCATTCTACAATGAGTTTAGGCCAGTTGTTTTGCACCACCGGCTTCTAGGCACATCATTCACCGGCGTTTGCCGGCACCTATACCGTCACTTGAGTGGACGTCTTCATTATCACTCGGGTTCATTACGACCGGTAGAAATCTACCTGCTGACGAAGCGCTCCGTGATACTGGAATCAGACATGATCGCAATCGTTCGTGAACTTCACGTGATTGACGGGATGTCTGCACGAACTGCTGCGGAGACTAACTCTCCGCCTACAGAGAATTGAGGTGCGTTCATGATGTTCTGTCGTCACTGTGGTGCGAATCTGCTTGGCGACGCGATGTTCTGTGTGAAATGCGGAACGAGATCCGCCGTCGCATCCGACGACCTCAGGGAACCGTCGCCGACAGCTATGCCTCATTCGGTCAGGACGCTTTCTTTGGGGCGGATGTCCTCCGCTCAACTGATCAAACTGCTCACATCGCTTGACGAGCAGTTCGCACGGATCGACGCGATAGAGAACGGCATCCGATCCGCCTATGAACTCATGAGGAGAAACAAGACGAAATATGACATCGGGCTGACCTGTCTACTATTGTCCGGACTCATCGGTGCAGGCGCACTGCTCTATGGGATCGTCTGCGAGCCGTGGAACCATCAGGCTCCGGTCTCCGCACTGATCGCATGCGCAGTCGGCATCATCCCGATGCTCGTCGGTCTAAACCAGCTCAGAGTGTTCAAGCACAATGTCGAAAACGTGATTCCCGCGCTGTATCCGGCAATCACCACCGACAAGCGGACCATCGCCAACATCCGCAAGCACATGAGGCCAGCCCTGCTACTGCTGCCCGCATCCTGCCGCAACGGGAAGGCGAACGCCTACATTCTGCAGATGCTCATTTGCGGACGCGCCGACGATTTCAACACCGCTGCCAGCCTGTGGGAGGAGTATGACCATCGCCGACGGCTGGAACAGCTTGAACGGGACAAGGTCCAGGAGACCCGAAAACAGACCATGGTACTCGCCATATCCGCACTCGCCCAAGTCAGTCAGGCGTTCGAAGCGAAACGGCAGACCAGAGCATTGCAGGATCTACGAAACGACCTGAATATCCGACATTGAGGAGGACAATGACATGAATATGACCAATCAGTATTCACCGGAGCGAGACCGGCTCCGCGTACAGGTTCTGAAGATACTCGCTATTCTCGTGGCGATGCTGCTTATCATGGCCTTCGCCGCTGCATTGTACAAGCTCGATCTATCCCGGACATATGACAACGGCGGTATCATGATCACGAGCTCCGCACAATCATCGGCGTATGTCAGTGTCGCCGACCACGGCTCCACTCGGTCTATCCCGAATAACGTACGGTGAGTGTGCGTCTGCATACGTCCCTCGGGGTGATAATCACGTTATCACCCGTTTTCGTATGCTGGGCGAGACTAACCATACGAAAACGGGTGATAGTGTGATTATCACCCCGATCCACGTACGCTGAATGCAACTGAGCGTACGGAATCAGAGATTGGGATGCATATTATCCCGATCTCCGTACGCTACTCATGCAAGAGCGCCTTATCGGATGGCGGAGTCAGAGAATCCGCCCCGTTCACTCACCGCAGCAGTGGTCGAGGCACTCCTTGATACGGGTTTTCAGGCACTCCGGCGCCTCCTCGGGGCGCAGATAGGCGCGCAGCGCGGCGATCATCGCCTGCTCGCGTTCGGAACAGCAGGTCGACGGGTCGAAACAGTCGCCGTCCACAGCCTCATCGCGCGCATCCGTACCGTAGACGTCGTAGGCGTCGGCGTCGTCCGCATCGCTGATGCGCACCTCCGTATGACTGATATGACTGACCACGCCGTCGGCCGATGTGCGGGTGATGGAGATATGACGCACATGCTCCACATGTCGTCCGTTCATCGCATCTCCTTCCTTCGCTTCGAATGCGGGGCTTCGTCGATTCCGTCGATTCCACGGCCCCTCAGGGAGGCATCATCTTCATTATCGCCGGAATCAAGTCCCCGAAGCGGTTTTTCACCGGACTTTGCCTTCGGCGAACCGGATGGCGTCGAGACGGCGGACGCATTACCGGACTTACCGGACCTTGCCTTCGATGAACCCGACGGCAGCTGCGTGCCGTATCCATGCTCGCGCGCGTAGGAGGCGAGCTCACGTTTCAACTGGGTGCGTGCACGGTTGAGTCGGCTCATCACCGTACCGATCTTCACGCCCTGCTCGTCGGCGACCTGCTGGTACGACTTGCCGTCGATCGCCGCGTCGATGAACACCTGCCGGCGTTCCGGCGACAGTTTGGACAGGGCCTGCATGATCTCCTCGGGGGCGAACGCGTCGAGGTACTCGTCCTCGGCGGACTTGAGCCCGTCTGAGGTGTGCTCGGAAGCCTCGTAGATGTCCCAGTCGTCGTATTCGCCGTCCGCGTCGTTGGCGCGCTGCGGCCTGCGCTTGGCCTTCGCGTACTGGTTGAAGTAGGTGTTGCGTTCGATCGTGGTCATCCACGCCTCGAAGTTCGTGCCCTCCTGGAACGAGTCGAACGCCTTGAATCCCTTCTCGAACGTATCCTGCACGAGATCCTGCGCGTCCTCCGGGTTGTTGGTGAGTCTCATCGCCTGCCGATAGAGCGCGTTGAGCGCCGGCATGGCGAGTCGTTCGAACCGCTCGCGCCGTTCGGCGAGAGTCTCGTTCGTCGCGGTCCCGTTCGTCTGTGTGGTCACGTCCGCCCATTGTAATCGGCTCATCGCTCGTATACTGGAAACGGTTTACGGATGTTTGAGAAACCGTCCAGAGGTCTCCCAGAATCGTCGCGCACAGTGGGAGCGACATCGTCGGGTGCCTTCCGGACAGCACCTGCACCAATCGCCCATCACGCCGAAAGGACCTCCCCATGGCTCTGACCCTCGCTTCCGCCGCCGAACTGCTTAACCGGCATCATCTGCTGCGGGAGGTGATCCACGGCGACTCGTGGACGCTCGACACCGACGGCATCGACGGCGCGGACGCGCCGTTCGTCTCCATCACCTACGACACCCGTCAGGTCGGCGAGGGATCGCTGCTGGTATGCAAGGGACGTTTCAGGCCGGAGTTTCTCGACGGCTGCGATGAGAGGGGACTCGCCGCGTACGTGGCCGAAACCGACCTGTCCGAACGCACGAAGGCGCCCGGCCTGATCGTCGACGACGCACGCAAGGCCCTGGCCCTGCTCGCCACCGAGTTCTACGGACGCCCGCAGGACGAGCTCACGCTGATCGGCATCACCGGCACCAAGGGCAAGACCACCACCGCGTACTTCACGCAGGCGATCCTCAACGCGTATTCGGGCGGCCGCTGCGCGCTCTTCTCCTCGGTCGACAACTGCCTCGACGGCCACACCTACGTCGAATCCGACCTGACCACCCCCGAATCGCTCGACGCGGTGCGCATGATGCGCGAGGCGGTCGATGGCGGCATGCGCTACCTCATCATGGAGGTCAGCTCCCAGGCGTACAAGGTGCATCGCGTCTACGGGTTCACGTTCGACGTGGGCGCGTTCCTCAACATCTCCCCCGACCACATCTCCCCGATCGAGCACCCCACGTTCGAGGACTACCTGTACTGCAAGCGTCGGATCACGGCCAACTCCCGTACGCTGATTCTCAACGCCCGCGCGGACCACGCCGATCTGATCCGTCAGGATGCGGCCGCCGCCGGTGTGCCGGTGCGCGACTTCGCTCTGCTGGACGAGCCGGCCACCGAGTCGGCCGCCAATCCCGACGCTTCCGGCGCCGATGCGACCGCCTGGCCCGCCGACGCCTCGCACGACTCCTATCTCATGCGTCTTGACGGACATGATCTGGGCCGATACCGTCTGCATCTGGTCGGCGACTTCAACTACGAGAACGCCCTCGCCGCGGTAAGCATCGCCCACGCCGCCGGCGTGCCCGCGGATGCGATCGAAACGCTGCACGCGATGGAGCCGACACGTGTCTCGGGACGCATGGAGCTCACCCGGGATGAGGACTCCGACACCGATGTGATCGTCGACTACGCGCACAACTACACCTCCGTCAGGGCGCTGCTCGATTTCGTATACGAGCGCTGGGGCGGCAACGGCGAACACCCGTACATCACGCTCGTCGCCGGATCGGCCGGCAACAAGGCGTACGACCGCCGCCGCGAGATCGTCGAGGCGGCGCAGGACCGCATCGCACGGTTCGTGTTCACGGCCGAGGACACCGACACCGAGCCGTATGAGGACATCTGCCGCGACATGCGCTCCTTCGTGACGAACGACCGGGTCGCGACGACCACGATCATCGACCGTGTCGCCGCCATCACCAACGCCCTGGACGAGGCTCGCGCCCACCCGCGCAGGCATGACGTGGTCCTCGTCATCGGCAAGGGACACGAACGCTGGATCAAGGATCTCAACAAGCACGTGCCGTACGAGGGCGACGACCAGGTGGTCGCGCGTCTGCTCGGCGCCTGATCCGCATGATCCATCTGAACCGCCTGATCCCGGGATGCGGGCAACCGTTGATGAACATCGGATGAACACATCCGTGGAGTAGTATCGTGCGGTGACGCACGCGAGACCCGCGCGCCGCACGACACTAGGAGTACACGCCATGCCCACCACGACTTCGCCGCTGAGCCTCGCCTCCGCGGCCAAGCTGTTGGAAGATCACCACCTGCTGCGCGAGATCATCACGCCCGAACGCTGGACGCTCGACGCCACGCATCTGCCGGACGCCGACAGGCCGATCCCCGCGATCACCTACGACACCCGCCAGGTGCGCGAGGGATCGCTGCTGTTCGTCAAGGGCCGGTTCAAGCCGGAGTTCCTCGACGGCATCGACGAGCAGGGACTTGCCGTCTACGTGGCCGAGGAGGATCATTCGGACCGTACGAAGGCCGTCGGTCTGATCGTCGAGAACGTGCACAAGGCGATGAGCCTGCTCTCCGCCGAGTTCTACGGGCGCCCGCAGGACGAGCTCACACTGGTCGGCATCACCGGCACCAAGGGCAAGACCACCACCGACTACCTCACGCACGCGATCCTCAACGCGTATTCGGACGGGCATGCCGCGATGATGAGCTCGATCGCCGTATGCCTCGACGGGCGCACGTTCGCCCCGTCCCAGCTCACCACCCCCGAGCCGCTCGACGCGTTCCGCATGATGCGTCAGGCGGCCGACAACGGCATGCGCTACCTCGTCATGGAGGTCAGCTCCCAGGCATACAAGATCCAGCGAGTCTACGGCCTCACGTTCGACGTAGGCGCCTTCCTCAACATCTCCCCCGACCACATCTCCCCGATCGAGCACCCCACGTTCGAGGACTACTTCCACTGCAAGCGCCAGATCATCGCCAACTCTCGCGCGATGGTGATCGGCGCCGACTCGGCGCATGTCGGCCTGCTCCTCGAGGACGCGGCCGCGCACGACGTGCCGGTGACGACGTTCGCGCTGCATGATCCGTCCGACGGCCATCACACGCCCGCCGACGTCGTCGTCGCCGCCGATCCGAGCCTCAAGACCGGATTCGTCGTCGCATGCGACGGCAAGGCCCTCCCGTACGAGCTGGACATGCTCGGCGAGTTCAACTTCCTCAACGCCGCCGCCGCGATCACCATCGCGATGAAGGCCGGCGTGCCGTTCGGCGACGAGGCCATGGCCGCCGTCGAGACCGTGCACGTGCCGGGCCGCATGGAGCGTTTCATCGCCTCCGACGGCATGCACGTGTACGTCGACTTCGCGCACAACTACCTGTCCACCAAGGCGCTCGTCGACGAGATGATCCGCGTGTACGGCGAGCGCGATCCGCGCATCACGCTGGTGTCCGGCACCACCGGAGGCAAGGCCATCGACCGGCGCGAGGGCATCGTCAAGGGCGCGCTGGGCCGCGCCGAGTCGTTCATCTTCACCCTCGACGATCCGAACTTCGAGGATCCGCGCAAGATCTGCGAGGAGATGGCCTCGTTCGTCCCCGGCGACGGCAGGCAGCGAGTGAACATCATCGTCGACCGCGAGCAGGCCATCGTCACCGCGATCCGCGAGGCGCGCGAATCCACCGACCGCGACGGCCGCTTCAACATCGTGCTGGTCATCGGCAAGGGGCACGAGACCCGCAACATCATCAACGGCAAGGCGGTCTACTGGCCCGGGGACGCGACCATCGTGCGCCGCGAGCTCGGCCTTGCGGCCGCGTGACGCCTTCCGACGCGTTTTCCATCATCACAGTTTTCCATCGTCACACATGGAGTAAGGTGAGCAACCATGACCCGATTTCAACCGATTCTGCTCGGTAGCGACATCAACGTGTACGGCATGGCCCGTGCATTCCATGAGGAGTACGGCATCGTCTCGGACGCCTACGCCTACTTCCAGCTGAGCCCCACGAAGTTCAGCAGGATCGTCAACGTCCACATCGTGCCCGACTTCGACAACTTCGTCACCTTCCGCGACTTCATGCTGAGTCTCGGCAAGCGGATGAAGGCGGAGGACCCCGATCGCGCGCTGCTGCTCATCCCCTGCGGCGACGTGTACGCGAACCTCCTGAGCCAGTGCGGCGACGATCTGCGCAGGTACTTCGTCTACAACACCCTCGACATCAGGCTGTCGCGCAAGCTGGCCTACAAGGCCACCTTCTACCAGCTGTGCGAGCAGTACGGGCTGCCGCATCCCAAGACGAAGACCGTCACCGCCGAGGACGTCAGGCTCGGCGCGTACAAGGATCTGCCCTTCGACTACCCGGTGGCCATGAAGCCGGCGAACTCCGTGGAATGGCTCGGCATCGACTTCGAGGGCCGACGCAAGGCGTACATCTTCGACAATCCGGACGATCTGGACGTGATGATCCGACGTGCCTACGACGCCGGATACAAGTCCGAGATGGTCATCCAGGACTTCATCCCCGGAGACGACTCCCGCATGCGCGTGCTCAACGCCTATGTGGACCATCACCACCGCGTGCGCATGATGTTCCTCGGCCATCCGCTGCTCGAGGACCCCTCCCCCGTGGCGGCCGGCAACTACGCGGCGATCATCCCCGACTTCAACCAGCAGGTGTTCGACCGCATCAAGTCGTTCCTCGAGACCATCGGCTACGAGGGCGTCGCGAACTTCGATATGAAGTACGACGAGCGCGACGGCGAGTACAAGCTGTTCGAGATCAACCTGCGTCAGGGCCGCTCCAGCTACTTCGTCACGCTCAACGGGTTCAACCTTGCCAAATACTTCGTCGACGACCTCGTCGAGGACACGCCGTTCGACGGGAACACGGTGTTCGGCCGCGGCTCGAAGCTGTGGCTGGAGATCCCCCGTTCGATCTTCACCGACTACGTGGCCCCCGGCGAGGACAAGGACCGCGGGCTCGCGATGATGAAGTCCGGCGACTGGGGCACCACGCTCGAGTACGACAAGGACATGAACCCGCTGCGCTGGCTGATGATCCGGCACATGTTCTCGATCTATAAGAAGAGCTACGCGAAGTACTTCAAGCAGAAGGGCGATTTGAAGTGAGAAGACCGTTCTTCGCCGTCCTCGGCGGCATGGGATCGCTGGCCACGGAAAGCTACGTGCGCCTCGTCAACGCCGGCATCCACGCGACCTGCGATCAGGACTACCTCGACTACGTCGTGTTCAACGATGCGGGCGTGCCCGATCGCACCGCGTTCATCACCGGACAGTCGGACGACGACCCGTTCCCGGTGATCGCCGACGACATCGACAAGGCCACGGCCATCGGCGCGAGCTTCATCGTGCTCACCTGCAACACGGCCCACTACTTCTACGATCAGTTCCAGGCCCTCACCCCCGTGCCGATCCTGCACATGCCGCGAGGCGCGGTGGCTCGTCTCGCCTCGCGCTACCCGGCCGACCGCTTCCCTCGCTTGGGATTCCTCGGCACAATGGGATCGCGCGCCTCCGGCGTGTACCGCCAGGCCGCCGAGGAGGCCGGATACGAGTTCATCGAGCCGGACGACGAGCTGCAGGATCGCATCACCTCGCTGATCTACGACGACGTCAAGGGCGATCGCGGGCTCGACCGGGGCCGATACGAGGCGGTGCTCTCCGCCATGCTCGACCCGGCCGGCTCGTGCCGCGCCGACGCGCTCGTGCTCGGATGCACCGAGCTGAGCGTGCTCAACGAGGCGTTCCCGATGCCGCAGCTGCCACTTGTCGACGCGCAGGCGGTGCTGGTGGACGATACCATCGCGCGCGCGAAGAGACTGCGGCTATCCTGATCAGGCGGGGTTGGTGATGCGCTGGCTGATGACGGCGGTGACGCCGTCGGCGCGCATCGTGACGCCGTAGAGGGCGTCGGCGATGGACATCGTGCGCTGCTGGTGCGTGATGACGATGAGCTGAGCGTGCTCGCGCAGCCTGTTCAGCGCGTTGAGCAGACGCGTCAGATTCACGTCATCCAGCGCGGCCTCGACCTCGTCCATCACGTAGAACGGGCTGGGGCGCGCGGTGAAGATCGCGAACAGCAGCGCCAGCGCGGTCAGGGACCGTTCACCTCCGGACAGCAGGCTCAGTCGCTTCACCCGCTTGCCGGCGGGGCTCGCCTCGACGATCACACCGGTCGTCAGCATGTCGTCGGGGTTCTCGAGACGCAGTCTGCCCGTGCCGCCGGGGAACAGGGTGGCGAACATCGACTCGAACGCCTTGGCGGTGTCGTCGAAGGCGGTGCGGAACACGCCGACCATCGTCCTGTCGAGTTCATCGATAAGCCCCATCAGATCGTCGCGGGACCTCGCCACATCATCACGCTGCTCGTTGAGGTACCGGTTGCGTTCCTCGAGCGCGGCGTACTCCTCGACCGCCAGCGGGTTCACCTTGCCCAGGGCCGTCAGATCGCGCTTCGCCTTCTCGAGGCGACGCTCCTGTTCGGCGCGCACGTAGGGCGTGGTTCGGTAACAGGTGTCTGCCGCATCAGCGGCATCACCATCGGTGGCACCGGCATCGTTCGCATCGTCGTCGGTCGTCTCCAACGGAATCGGCGCGCCGGTCTCGTCGAGCACCGGCACCGGCCTGTCGGGGCCGTATTCTGCGATGAGATCCTCGACGCCCATCGCGAGCTCGTCACGGATCCTCGCCTCCAGCTGGTCATGCTCGGAGGCGAGCCGCTCACGCACCACGTCGAGCTCGTGTTCGCGCGCGGCCAGCTCGCCCACCGTTGGCTCGATGGCGTTGCGTTGTTCGCGAAGGGCCCTGAGCTCCTCGTTGCGGCCGGAGGCGGCGGCCTGCAGTCTGTCGCGGCGATCCACGACATCGGCGATGGCCTCGGCCACCAGCGTCTCCGCCCCTCGGGCGTCACGGGCCACGTTCCGGGCCTGTTCGGCCTGCTGCCGGCGTGCCGCGTTCACCGTCTCGACACGGGCGCGGCGTTCGGCCGCCTCCTTCGCATTGGCGTGCAGCAATCCCGCCTGACGGGCCAGCGATTCGGCCTTGCGGCTCGATTCGGTCCACGCGATACGCGCCGCCGTCTCCTGATCGCGCGCCAATGAAAGCGCCGACTCCAACGCGCGCTCACGCTCGGTGAGGCCGTCGACATCGGCATCGCCGTCATCGGCGTGACCGGCGGCCTCGAGCATCCCGTTCAGATCGTCGAGACGCTCGCGATGCGATGCGCGTTCGACGTCGATGCGTTCGATGCGATCCTTCAGGTCGGCGATGCGTCGTTCCAGAGCGGCGACGCGATCGTTCGCCTCCTTGAGCGATGCCTCGGCCTGGCGGGCCCTGAGACGGCGTTCCGTCCGCCGCTGCACCGCCTGATCGACCATGCGCGCGGCCTCATCGCGTACCGCCTGCGCGCTCTTCACCTCCGCATCGAGCTTCGCCAGTTCGACGTTGAGCTCCCTGACCTGCTTCAATGCGCGATTCCGCTTGGCGTTCAGCGTCAGATCGCTCTGTGACAGCGAGGAGCCTCCGGACGCGGCAACGCCGTCGGCGAACACCTCACCCTCGCGGGTGACGGCGTGCATGCCGGGCCGTGAGGAGGCTGTATCGGACACCATCCGCTGTGCGGCCTCGGCATCGTCGGCGATCACATAGTCACCGATCAGCGCACGCACCGCGTCGACGACGCGTGCGGCGAGCGCGGGATCGGACGCGTCCGGATCGGCCTCGATCAGGGAGGCGAGGCTCGTCGCAGCGGTCTTATCGGATGCGGACGCCGGCACGGACGAAGCAGGCGCAGACGAAGCAGGCGCGGCTTCGCCGGACGCGTTGACGACCACGGCCCTGCCGAGACGGTCGACGCGTGCCCGTTCGAGTGCGTGCAGCATGTGCGTTCCATCGGGTACGACCAGCGCACTGGCGTACCGTCCGAGCGCATGCGCCACGGCCTCCTCCCAGCCGTCGGCCACATGGATGAAATCGGTGAGCCTGCCCAGCACGCCGGCCTGAACATCGGATTCGAGCGCGCCTGCGGCGTTGCGGTTCTCCAACGTGTCCTTCAGCGCGTCGGCCTTGGCCTCCAGTGAGATCACCCGTGCGCCGAGCTCCCGGCGCCGGTCGAGCAGTTCGCCCAATGCGTCGCGGCTGTCGGCGAGGCGCGTGTGCGCCGCGTCCAGCGCCTCGGAGCCGTCGTCGCCGTCCGGATCCGACTCGCCCTTGAGACGGGCACGCAGCCCTACCGCCTCGCCATGCTCCTCCACCAGCGCGGCCAATTGGGTTTCGAGGTCCCTGACCCGACCGGCGCCCAGCTGCACGGCGCCCTCCTCGCGAGCGATCATCTCGCGCAGGCCGGCGATGCGCTCGCCCCGCTCCTGCTGGGTACGACGCAGTTCGATCAGGGTCTGCCGGACGGCTGCGAGCCGCTGCTCGTCGGCCGCACGCCCTTCGGTGGCCTTGTCGAGTGCGATCCGCGCGTTGTCGGCCACGGCGGACTGCGCGGCCGCCTGCTCGTCGAGTTCGACGGCGCGATGCTCGAGGATCGTCGGATCCTCCCCCGGATTGTCGATCACCTGACGAAGCAGGGAGTCGCCGCGCTCATCGGCGAGCGCCGACAGCGAGCGCAACCGCTCCTGGATCTGCGTCAGGGAGCGCCATGTGCGATTCAGCCGGTCGAGGGCCGGACTGGACGAGCTGATGGAGGCCTCGGCCTGCTCGATGCTCACCTTGATCCGGGCGAGGCTGCGGCGTGACGCGGTGAGTTCGCCGCGCACGCGGGTGAGCTCGGCGCGCACGTCGTCGCGTTTCGCCGTCGAGGTGACGGCGTCGTCGGCGTACAGGCGGGATTTGGCGTCGCGCAGCGTGATCTGGATGGCGTCGGCGCGGCGGGAGACTCGCGCCTGCCGTCCGAGCGGGCCCATCTGGCGTCGGATCTCGCCCAGAAGGTCGTCGAGACGACTGAGGTTGGTCTCGGTGTTGGCGAGCTTGCGCAACGCGCGTTCCTTGCGTTTGCGATGCTTGAGGATGCCGGCGGCCTCCTCGATGAAGGCGCGGTGTCCTGCTGGGTCGGCCTTGAGGATCGAATCGAGGCGCCCCTGACCGACGATGACGTGCATCTGCTGGCCCAGACCGGTGTCGCTCAGAAGCTCCTGGATGTCGAGCAGGCGGCATGGCGAGCCGTTGATCGCGTATTCGGAGCCGCCGTTGCGGAAGATCGTGCGCGAGATCGTGACCTCGTCGTAGTCGATGTCCAGCGTGTGGTCGGTGTTGTCGATGGTGAGGCTGACCTGTGCGCGTCCCAACGCGGGTCGGGAGGACGTGCCTGCGAAGATCACGTCCTCCATCGAGGCGCCGCGCAGGTTCTTCGCGCCCTGTTCGCCCATGACCCAGGTCAGGGCGTCGACGATGTTCGACTTGCCCGAACCGTTGGGGCCGACCACGGCGGTGATGCCGGGCTCGAAGCGCAGGGTGGTTGCGGATGCGAAGGATTTGAAGCCTTTGAGGGTGAGTTCCTTGAGATACACCTAGTTACTCGTCCTTGTTCGTCGCTTCCTCGTCGGACTGCTCGGCGTCGAAGTCCGTCTCGTCGGTGATGTCCGTGTCGTCGGGGTCGACGACGGGCTGGTGGATGCTCATCGCCTTTTTCATGACGGGGCTCATGTGCTCCTTGAGCATGGTGCGCGCGTCGCCCGCGGTAACGAAGCTGCCGCAGATGAGCACGCCGTGGCCGTAGCCAACGCCGAGATCGTCGGCTTCGTCGACGAGGTTCACGGCGGTCTGGATCGCGTCGGGCAGTTCCGGCTCCTTGATGACGCGGTCGCGGCCGAACACCTCCACGGCGATCTTCTCCAGCTCGTCGGCCGGCATGACGCGGTCACGCCACGAGTTCTCGGTGACGACCACCTGACTCAGGATCGGCTCGAGCACGCCCAGATACTCCTCGACCTGCTTGTCCTCCATCATGGCGACGACGCCGACGAGCTGTTCGAAGTGGTAGTTCTCCTCGATGGCGGCGCGCAGCGATTCGGCGGCGTTCACGTTGTGTCCGCCGTCGACGATGATGGTCGGCGAGGTGCGGATCTGCTCGATGCGTCCGGGGATCTTCACGCCGGAGAGCGCCTCGGCGACGATGTCGCCGTCGAGCGCGCCGGAGACCGGGATCACCGCCTCGCAGGCGGCGAGCGCGGCGAGCGCGTTGTGCGCCTGATGCTCGCCGAACTTGGCGATCGGAACCTCCTCGTACGTGCCGAGCGGGGTGTTGAGGGTGACGACCTGACCGCCGACGGCCGGGGTGCGGGAGACGACCTCCATCTCGTAGCCGTCACGCACCAGCTTGGCGTGGTTGCGTTCGGCGGCGGCCTCGAGGATCGGCATGACGGCTTCGGCGTGGGGCTGCGGGCCGATGACGGCGGTGCAGTCGGGCTTGATGATGCCGGCCTTCTCTGCGGCGATCTGCTCGACGGTGTCGCCGAGCCACTGCATGTGGTCCATGTCGACCGGTCCGATGATCGCCGCGTCGGCGTCGAGCACGTTGGTGGCGTCCCATGCGCCGCCCATGCCGACCTCGACGACGGCCACGTCGACCGGGGCGTCGGCGAACTTCCAGATGGCCATCGAGGTGAGCACCTCGAAGAAGCTCATGCGCGGCTTGCCCTGCTCGCTCATCTGCTTGTCGACCATGGCGACGAGATCCTTGATCTGATCCCAGGCGTCGATGAAGTCGTCGTCGGACAGCTCCTGTCCGTCGATGGCGATGCGTTCGTTGATCTTCTCCAGATGCGGCGAGGTGTAGAGGCCGGTGCGCATGCCGTAGGCGCGGCAGATGGCCTCGGCCATGCGCGCGGTCGAGCCCTTGCCGTTGGTGCCGGTCACGTGGATCACGCGGAACGAGTCCTCCGGGTGGCCCAGCAGGTCCAGCATCAGATTCATGCGGTCCAGATCGAGATTGGTGGTGTTGTGCTCCGGCGGCCGGCTCATGATGTCCAGCTCGACGTCCTCGATCGACTCCCCGTTCCTGTTCGGATGTTCGAATGACATTCCTCTACGCTCCCTGCTGTGCTTCACTGTGCTCAAACCACACAATGATAGCCGATCGGCAGTCCGACCGACATCCCCAACGGAGAAACCCGAACGTCCGTCAATCCGGCGTACAGTGGTCATGGGCGAAGCTCACGATGAGCGCCCATGACATCGATATATGACACCAACGAAGGGATCATCATGGCAACACTGCTTGAACCTCCGGCCATTCCCGTGCGCAGGGCGCATGACGGACTGGAGCTGCCGGCCATCGGCTTCGGCACGTACAAGGTCAACGGATTCGCCGGCGTCGAGGCGATCACGTCGGCGCTGGAGGTCGGCTACCGGCTCATCGACTCCGCGTTCAACTACGAGAACGAGGGCGTGGTCGGCAGGGCGATCCGTGAGTCCGAGGTGCCGCGCGAGGACATCATCGTCACCTCGAAGCTGCCCGGTCGTCATCACCAATACGATCAGGCGCGCGAGACGATCGAGGAGTCGGTGGCTCGCATGGGCCTCGACTACATCGACCTGTATCTGATCCACTGGCCGAACCCGTCGCAGGGGCAGTTCGTCGAGGCGTGGCAGGCGCTCGTCGACGCGCAGAGGCAGGGCATCGTCAGGCACATCGGCGTGAGCAACTTCCTGCCCGGCCACATCGACCTGCTCATCCGCGCCACCGGCGTGACGCCCGCCGTCAACCAGGTCGAACTGCACCCGTTCTTCCAGCAGAGCGAACAGCGCGCCTACGACGAGGCGCACGGCATCATCACCGAGGCGTGGAGCCCGCTGGGACGCGCCAACCAGATGCTCAAGGACCCGACCATCACGCGCATCGCCGACAAGCACGGCGTCTCCCCCGTGGCGGCGATCCTGCGCTGGCACCTGCAGCTGGGCGACGTGGCGATCCCCAAGTCGCTGCACCGCGAGCGCCAGCGCGCGAACCTCGACCTGACCGGCTTCGCGCTCGACGAGCAGGATATGCGCGACATCGCGGCGATGGACAACCCGGAAGGGTACACGTTCGGTCAGAACCCGCACTGGCACGAGGAGGCCTGAGAGGGGGGCGTTTCTCTCCCCCAGTCAGCTTCCAGCTGACAGCCCCCTCGTCAGAGGGGGCCGGGAATCTCCGGTCAGAGGGACGAGAGGTGTTTCAGGAGCGAGCGGCGTCCCACTCGCTCTTCCACGAGTACTGCATGTCGTAGGCGCTCGCCCAGAACATGTACTCGTTCTCGACTCCGGTGACGAAGATGTCGGTGAGCTCCTCAAGGCGGGTCTCGTCGAGGCCCGCCACGCGCCGTTCGATCTGTCCGATCAGCCACGCGGATCCGGACCAGAACTCGTCGGTTTTGTACATGTCGACCCAGCTTGCGTACGGGTTGGTCTCGAGCGTGCCGGCGAACTCGCGGGCGAGGCACTGGCCGTAGTCGGCGTACACCCACGCGCACGGCAGCACGGCGACGAGTATGTCGAGGAGGTCGCCGCCGTAGGCGATCGACAGGATGTTCGACGTATAGGCGCGGGCGAACGCGGACTGGCGCACCGAGTTCATCTCCTCCTCGGTGATCCCGTAGGCCGCCATGTACTTCCTGTGCATCGAGGATTCGACGGCGAAGATGGCGTTCTGCACGTCGGCCATGAACCGCATCACCTCCGGGTCGCGCGTCTTGGTGAGCCCCAGCGCGTGGACCTTCGCGTAGTCGGCCAGATAACGGTAGTCCTGTAGCAGGTAGAAGGCGAACTTCTCGCGCGGCAGCGTTCCCTCGCCGAGCTCGCGCAGGAACGGCTGGAGGTATCCCTCCTCCCAGACGAGGTCGGCGGCCTTACGCAGGCGTGTCGCGAACGGCGGCAGATGGTCGAGGGTGATCGCGCCGAACGACTCGGCGTCGAATGGATCGAATGGCATGGCCATGGAATGCTCCCTTTCGATGGTGCGTGGGTGGGTTGTGGGCGGGCATGAATGGGTGGTGGTACAGCACGACAGCGTACTAGGATGGGAACGGTAACACGAGACCCTTCTATGAGAAAGTATTCACCAGGGAGGAGTAATCCATGGGTGATGTCGTCACCGACAAGGACAAGCAGTACGAGGCCGAGGAGCGCCGGAACGCGCCGGGCCCGGATCAGGCGATGAGCGACCGAGTGAACAACCGTTCGCTGCGTCCGCGCTCCGAGGCGTTCAAGGAGTTCATGCGCTCCGGATGGGCGGATGACGAGCCGGACATCGAGCCGCTGGAATCCTCGAAGTTCACGCCGGCAAGGCTCAAGGCCCTCGGCGCCGCCTTTCCGGGCGAGCGTCTGGTGATCCCCGCCGGAAGCCCCAAGGTGCGCAACAACGACTGCGACTACATGTTCCGTCCGGACACCGCCTTCGCGTACTACACCGGTCTCGGCGTCGACTACGAGGCGGGCGCCGTGCTGGTCCTCAACCCGGTGGACCCGGACTCCCCCGAGGCCAAGGCCGGCCAGACCCATGTGCCGGAGCTGTTCGTCGCCCCCCGCGCCGACAACTCCACCACCGACTTCTTCATGAACCCGCACTACGGCGAGTACTGGGTCGGCCCGCGCGCAGGCCTCAAGGAGATGACCGCGATGACGGGCATCGAGACGCATGACATCGCGCAGCTGGCCGACGCCCTGTCCAAGGACGTGGGTGCGGAGGCCGGCGCCGTGCGCGTGCGCGTGATGCGCGAGACCGACCCGAAGATCACCGCGCTCGTCGAGTCGGTGCGCGAGGCGAACGGTGCGGCCGATCCGGATAGGAACGCCGCCGACGACGACAAGCTGCACGAGTTCACGTCCGAGGCCCGCATGGTCAAGGACGCCTATGAGATCGGCGAGATGCGCAAGGCCGTCGACGCCACCAAGCACGGCTTCGACCGTCTGCTCTCCTCGCTGCCGTCCGCGCTTGACAAGCCGCGTTCCGAACGCATCCTCGAAGGCGCGTTCAACGCGGTCTCCCGCGAGCTCGGCAACGCGGTCGGCTACGATTCGATCGTCGCCTCCGGCCCGCACGCCCCGATCCTGCACTGGATGCGCAACACCGGCGTCGTGAAAACCGGCGACATGCTGCTCGTCGACGCGGGCGTCGAGGTCGACTCCCTGTACACGGCGGACATCACCCGTACCTTCCCCACCAACGGCAAGTTCACCGATCTGCAGAAGCGTCTGTACCAGGCGGTGCTCGACTCCCAGCAGGCCGGCTTCGAGGCCGCCAAACCGGGTGCCACGTATTCGGACATCCACCACGCGTGCATGCGTGTGATCGCCGAGCGTCTGCACGACTGGGGTCTGCTGCCGGTGGACGTGGAGACGTCCCTCTCCCCCGAGGGCCAGCAGCATCGCCGTTGGCTCGCCTGCGGCGTGGCGCATCACCTTGGTCTCGACGTGCACGACTGCGCGCAGGCTCGTTTCGAGTCGTATCAGGGCGCACCGATCCGTCCGGGCATGATCTTCACGATCGAGCCGGGCCTGTACTTCCGTGAGGACGATCTACTGATCCCGCCGGAGTACCGTGGCATCGGCATCCGCATCGAGGACGACGTGCTCATGACCGAGAACGGCCCCGAATGGATCTCCGCCGGCATCCCGAAGCAGATCGAGGACGTCGAGGAGTGGATGCGCGAACGCGCCGCGGCCGGTCAGGAGCGCTGAACCATGCCGACTCCCGAATTCGTGCTCGAACTGCGCAAGAAGATCGGCCATGATCTCCTGTGGCTCAACGGCGTGACCGGCTGCGTGCTCAATGATCGCGGGCAGCTGCTGCTCGGCCGCCGTTCGGACACCGGCGAATGGGCGATGGTCTACGGCATCAACGAGCCGGGTGAGCAGCCCGCCGACACCGTGGTGCGCGAGATCAAGGAGGAGACCGGCGTCGACGCGATTGTCACCGATCTGGTGGCCGTCACCTCCTCCGACAAGGTCATCACCTATGCGAACGGCGATAACACGATGTACATGGACCATTCGTTCCTGTGCGCGCTGAAGCCCGGCGGCAACGCCGACCCGTTCGTCGGCGACGAGGAGAGCCTTTCCGTCGGCTGGTTCGATCTGGACCGGCTGCCCGAGCCTCTCGCGGCCAGCACGGTGGAACGCCTCGCGCTGTTCCGCACGTACATCGAGAACAAGGCCAAGGGCGACTCCCACGCGCTGTTCGTGTTCGACGGAGAACAGCACTAGCGGATCGCAACGCCGACAAACGGCAACAGAGAGAGGCCGTCGCTGAGAATCACTCAGCGACGGCCTCTCTCATATCAGCAAGATCGGAGCCCCATCATGCCTCGGAGGCGAGCAGCTCGTGGAGCTGATCGCGGTGGATGCGCTGCTCGCGCGGGTCGGGCACCGGCAGCGAGGCCAGCAGCTTCTTCGTGTACGGGTTCTGCGGACGCTGCATGATGTCGTCCGCGTCGCCGTGCTCGACGATGCGGCCCTTGTGCATCACCATGATGCGGTCGGCGAGCATGTCGACGACCGCCAGATCGTGGGTGATGAACAGACATGCGAAGCCGATCTCGACCTGCAGCTTCTTGAACAGCTGGAGCACCTTCGCCTGCACGGACACGTCCAGTGCGGAGGTCGGCTCGTCGGCGATGAGCAGCGACGGCTTCAACGCGAGTCCGCGCGCGAGCGACGCCCTCTGCCGCTGGCCGCCGGAGAGCTCATGCGGGAATCGGTTCATGTACGCGCGCGGCAGCTGCACCATTTCGAGCAGGTCGCCCACGTAGTTCCTCGCCTCGGCGACGGAACCGTACTTGCCGTGCACGATGAGCGGCTCGGCCACGTTCTCGGCGATGGTCATCAGCGGGTTGAACGAGCTTCCCGGATCCTGGAACACGAAGCCGATGTCGGCGCGCTTGGGCTTGAAGTCGCGTTCCTTGACGCCGTTCATCTCGATGCCGAGCACGTTGAGCGAGCCGCCGGAGACCTTCTGCAGGCCGGCGATCGCACGGCCCGTCGTGGATTTGCCGGAACCGGATTCGCCCACGAGTCCAAGCACCTCGGAACGGTGGATGGTGAAGTCGATGCCGTCGACCGCCTTGAAGTCGGGCTGCATGAGGTGGCCCGGGTAGGTGATCGTCAGTCCCTTCGCCTCGACGGCCACCGGCTGTTCGCGCCAGTCGGACTCACGCTCCAACACCCTGCCGTCGCGGTCGTACACGGTGAGCTTCTGCCCGATGCGCGGCACGGCGCCGAGCAGGCGCTTGGTGTAGTCGGCCTGAGGATGGTAGAAGATCTGATCGACCGTGCCCTGTTCGACGACGTGGCCGCGGTACATGACGACGACCTGATCGGCGATGTCGGCGATGACGCCCATGTTGTGCGTGATGATGAGTACGGAGGCGTCGAACTCGTCGCGGGCGAGGCGCAGCAGGTCGAGGATCTCGGCCTGAACGGTGACGTCGAGCGCGGTGGTGGGCTCGTCGGCGAGGATGAGACCGGGGTTCAACACCAGCGCCATCGCGATGACGATGCGCTGCTTCTGACCGCCGGAGAACTGGTGCGGATAGTAGTCCACGCGCGTCTCGGCGTCCGGGATGCCGACCTTCTTCAGGATGTCGATGGCCTTGGCGCGCAGCTCCTTCTTGTCCTTCATGCCGTGCGCACGCAGGCCCTCTTCGATCTGCCAGCCGATGGTGTACACCGGGTTCAGCACCGAGTTGGGCTCCTGGAAGACCATCGCGGCCTCGGAGCCGCGCACCTCGCGCAACTGTTCGCCGCTCAGGGAGAGCACGTCGAGCGAGTCGGAGCCGTCGCGCTTGGACAGGTAGACGGCGCCGGAGGTGGTGGCGGTCTCGGGCAGGAGCTTGATGATCGATCGTGCGGTCACGGACTTGCCGGAGCCGGATTCGCCGACCACGCCGACGACGGTCTTGCGCGGGATGGTGAAGTTGATCCTGTCGATCGCCTTGATGGATCCTGCGTCGGTCATGAAGGAGACGGACAGGTCCTTGATCTCGGCGAGATTGTCGTTCTGGGACTCGGTCATGGTTCACTCCTTTCCTTCATCCGAGGCGGGGGCCTTGCCCTCGCCGGTCCATTCGCTGCCCGGGATCGCCGGATCGTGGTCGATGACGGTGACGGGCGTCTCGCCGGGGGCGAGCGGGTTCCTGGCCGCGTCGAGCTCGGCGACGACCTCGTTGCGCACGCCGGGCTTCTCGCTCGGGTCCACGGAGGTGTCCTCGATCGAGCCGACGACCTCGCCGGCGGACTTGCGGGCGCGCAGACGCGGATCGGCCAGATCGTTGAGCGATTCGCCGACGAGCGTGATGCCGAGCACGATGAGCACGATCGCCAGGCCCGGGAAGATGGCCGTCCACCAGATGCCGGCGGTCACGTCGGCGACGGAGCGGTTCAGATCGTAGCCCCATTCGGAGGCGGCGGTCGGCTCGATGCCGAAGCCGAGGAAGCCCAGTCCGGCGAGGGTCAGGATCGCCTCGGAGGAGTTGAGCGTGAGAATCACCGGCAGGGTACGGGTGGAGTTCTTGAGCAGGTGCTTGGTCATGATGCGCCAGGTGGAGGCGCCGACGACCTTCGCGGATTCGACGTACGCGGAGGACTTGATGCGCACCACCTCGGCGCGGATCGTGCGGAAGTACTGTGGGATGTACACCACGGTGATCGAGATGCCGGAAGCGAGGATGCCGCTCCACAGGCCGGACTGGCCGCCGGAGATCATGATGGCCATGAGGATGGCGAGCAGCAGGGACGGGAACGAGTAGATCGCGTCGGCGATCACGACGAGCACGCGGTCGACCCATCCGCCGAAGTAGCCGGAGACGAGTCCGAGCAGCACGCCGGCGAAGATGGAGAGGATCACCGCGATGACGATGGCGATGATGGCGGTGCGCGCGCCCCAGATGGTGCGGCTGAACACGTCGTAGCCGCCCACGGTCGTGCCCCAGATGTGTTCGGCGCTGGGCGCGGCCTGCGTCGGGAACGCCTGACCGGACGAGTCCTTCATCTGCGAGTAGCCGTACGGTGCGATGAGCGGCGCGAAGATGGCCAGCAGGATGAAGAAGAGCGTGATCACGAGTCCGGTGACGAGCATGCCCTTCTGCCAGCCGACGGCGATGCGCAGATCCTTGATGATCGGGGCCTTGGTCCACCACGGGCCGGACTTGTTGACCTTGAGGTCGTTCAGGCGGCTGTCGCCGGGCACGCCGACCTTGTTGACGGTGCTTTCGGTCATGTCAGTACCTCACTCTCGGGTCGATGAGCGCGGCGACCACGTCGACGATGAAGTTGACGACGGCCACGATGATGGCGATGAGGATCACGATGCCCTGCACGGCCACGAAGTCGCGGGCCTTGAGATAGGTGGAGAGCATGAAGCCCAGTCCCTTCCATTCGAAGGTCGTCTCCGTCAGAACCGCTCCGGCGAGCATCATCGCGATCTGCATGCCCATGACGGTGATGATCGGGATCAGGGCCGGACGCCATGCGTGCTTCTTGAGCAGGCGCGATTCGGACACGCCGCGGGAGCGTGCTGCCTCGACGTAGCCGGAGTTGTAGGTGGCGATCACGTTGGTGCGCACCAGACGGATGAACACGCCGGCGGTCAGCAGGCCCAGCGCGAGGGCCGGCAGGACGGCGTGACGCAGCACGTCGGTAAGGACGGTCATGTCGCCCAGCTGGAGCGAGTCGATGATGTAGAAGCCGGTCGGCGAGACGAGACGCTGGAACTGCATCTCGCTGGTCAGGTCGGAGCGACCCGAGGAGGGCAGCACGTTGAGCCACACGGCGAAGATGAGCTTGAGGACCAGACCGAGGAAGAACACGGGGGTCGCGTAGCACAGGATGGCGAACACGCGGATGCCGGCGTCGGCCGCGTGGTCGCGGTGGCGGGCGGCGATGCGGCCGAGCCCGATGCCGACGATGAGCGCGACGATGAGCGAGAGGAACGCCAGTTCGAACGTGGCGGCGCCGTACCGGGTGAGGATGGTGATGACCGGCTGGTTGTCGGTGAGCGTCGTGCCGAGGTCGCCGTGCAGCAGGCCGCCGAGGTAGTCGAGGTACTGCACGATGAGCGGCCGGTCGTAGCCGGCGGCATGGATGCGCTTGCTCAGCTCCTCGGGCGTGAGTCGGCCGCCGAGCGCTGCGGAGATCGGGTCTCCGGTGGCGCGCATCACGAAGAAGACGATGGTGACGAGGATGAAGACCGTGGGGATGATCAGCAGGAATCTGGTCAGGATGAATCGGAAGAACCCGCCGGACAGACGGTTCCGCTTTGGCTTGGCCGCCTTTGTTCCGGTGGAGTCCGTTGCGGTGCTGTCTGACACGCGTTGCTCCTTTGGAATGAGTGATGTACGAATGGGTGATGATGCGATAATGCTCCCGTCGATACCGGCCGTCAGCGATTCATGGCTGACGGCCGGCGCCGGCGGGAGCGGATGGGGTGGATGGGCGGACCTACGTCAGCCTATCGGTCAGCCCTTGGTGACGGAGGCGTAGCGGAAGCGGAACGACGCGTCGAGGGTGACGCCCTTGACGTCCGCACCGGTCACGGCCACCTGCGCGCCCTGCAGCAGCGGGATGGTGGACAGGTCCTCGGTCTCGAGCTTCTGGATCTGCTTCAAGATCTCCTCACGAGCGGAGGCATCCTTCTCGCCGGCCTGCTTGACGATGAGGTCGTTGACCTCCTTGTTGGAGTAGCCGTTGTTGACGAAGTTGCCGTCACGGAAGAACGGAGACAGGTAGTTGTCCGGGTCGGAGTAGTCCGGGAACCAGCCGAGCTGGTAGACCGGGTAGGCGCCATCGGAGCTGTCGGTGACGTTGCGCTCCTTGTTGTACTGGGTCCATTCGGTGGACTGCAGGTCGACCTTGAACAGGCCGTCGGCCTCGAGCTGGTTCTTGATGGCAGCGTACTCGTCGGCGGAGGAGGAGCCATAGTGGTCGTTGTTGTATTGCAGCTTCAGGTCGACCGGGGTCTTGACCCCGGCGGCCTCGAGGACCTGCTTGGCCTTCTCGGCGCTCGGCTTGCCGTTGCCGTCGCCGTAGGCGGCCTTCAGGGTGTCGTCGTGACCGGCGAGGCCGTCGGGGATGAAGGAGTACAACGGGGTGTAGGTGTCCTTGTAGACCTTGGTGGACAGCTCGTCGCGGTCGATGAGGTTCGCGACGGCCTGACGAACGGCCTTGGCCTTGTTGGCGTCCGGCTCGCTGGACTTCTCGCCGTACGGCTGGATCTTGAAGTTGAAGGCGAGGAAGCGCTCCTCACCGCCCGGTCCCTTGACGACCTTGACCTTGGAGTCCTTGGAGAGATCCTCGATGTCGGTCGGGCTCAGGGAGCGGTAGGCGACGTCGACCTGACCCTGCTGGACGGCGAGCTTCAGGTTGGAGGCGTCGGCGAAGTACTTGACCTGCACGGCGGAGTTCTTGGCCGGGGTCAGGCCCTGGTAGGAGTCGTTCTTGGCGTAGGCGGCGGACTCGTTGTTCTTGAACGAGGTGAGCGTGTACGGGCCGGCGAACGCCTTCTTGGAGACGATGGTGTCGGCGGGGGTGAGCTTGTCGGCGTCGAAGGAGTCCTCGTCGACGATCGGGCCGGCCGGGCTGGAGAGCACCTGCTTGAGGGTCACGTCGTAGGGCACGGTGTCCTTGAACACGACGGTGGTGTCGTCCTTGGCGGTGACGGAGTCGATGTTGGCGAGCAGCGAGCTCGGGCCGTTCGGGTCGTCGATCTTCTTGATGCGGTCGAAGGAGAACTTGACGTCGGAGGCGGTCAGATCGTTGCCGTTGGCGAACTTGAGGCCGTCCTTGAGCTTGACGGTGAACTCGGTGCCGTCGGAGTTCCACGTGCCGTCATCGGCGGCGATGTCCGGGCTCAGTTCTGAGGTGTTGTAGTTCTGCGCGTACAGGAACGGGAAGATCTGGATCTGCACGGCGTAGGAGCCGTTGTCGTAGGAGCCGGCCGGGTCGACGCTGGTGATCTTGTCGGTGGTGCCGATGGTGATGGCCGAACCCGCGTTCGCGGTGGCGCCCGCGCCGCCATCCTTCACGCCGCCGCATGCGGCGAGCGAGGCGATGGCCGCGACGGATGCGATCAGCGCCATGACTTTCCTGGATTTCATGGGAATCCTCTCTCTAAGGTTCCTAGGGTGTGTTCCTAGGCCACATCGCGTATGCGCCGGTGTGGATTAGAGCCGACTATAGGAACTCTTTGTGTTAACCGGACGTTTCCTTATGTGACGCGCATGCATTGCGATATGTCGTTTTCCTTGGAATTCCAACGTTTCATTATTTCGTCCACATATCGAATCCGACAATGAGGCGATGTCCGAATCGTGGACCCCTCCATTGAGATCACAGACCGCATGTTCACTGAAAACAGGGAAGTTAAGAACACTTACAAATCCGCCGATCCCCGACGCCAAGCCGCTCCCGGGAGGTTGCGGGAGCCGGCAGCGAGACTATAATGAAAAGACACATTGCTTAAATAGTAGGTGCGGGCAGTGTCGCGGCGCATACTATCATTCCCTGACGCCCGTGGGCGGTACGAGACATGACGGACGATTACGACAGTGATATGACGGTATTCAAGGAAGGCGGCATCATGGCCGATCAGGCGTACACAGGTTCGCTCCCGCTGAGGTCCCCCGGCCGGACGACCAAGGCCAGCCCCTCCGACGTGCGGCGGCTCAACCGCTCGCTCATCTTCAATCTGCTGTTCCCAGCGAGCCGCTATTCGCGCGCCCAGCTGGGACGGATGACCGGACTGTCACGCGTGGCCGTCTCGGACGTCGTGGCGGGCATGCTCGACGAGGGGCTGATCCGCGAGAACGGCCATGTCTCCCCCGTCACCGGCAAGGGCAAGAGGGCCATGCTGCTGAGCGTGGACACGACGCGCCTGCGCATCATCAGCATCGATCTGGCCCAGCCGCATCTCGTGCAGGGCGCCCTGACCGATCTGCTCGGAAACCCCCTGCAGCATATGGAGAGCGCGCTGGGGCCGGACGTCCGCGTCGATGCGGACACCATCGTCCAGCTCGTCGACCAGCTCACCGCGGATCTCGACATGGGCTCGCTCGTCGGCATCGGGGTCGCCGTGCCGGGCGTGGTCCGAGGCGGCGTGGTGAGCGAGTCCACGGCGCTCGGGTGGCGCGACGTGGACCTCAAGACCGTGCTGGAGACCCGGTTCACCGTTCCCGTCACGATCGCGAACAACGTGATGTGCACGATGCTCACCGAACGCTTCTTCGGACAGGCCAGCCCGAATCTCGTGTTCGTCAAGATCGGCCACGGCATCGGCTCGGCGACGCTCATCAACGACGTGCCGGTCATCGGCGAACAGCACGCCGGCGGCGAGATCGGCCACATCTCCCCCGACCCCGAGCACGGACCGCTCTGCCCCTGCGGCAAGCGCGGGTGCATGGAGCGAGTAATCTCGGCCGGCGTGCTGCGAGAGCGCATGATCAGCGCCGACGAGACGAAACGCACCGCCATCATCCGCGAGGCCGGCGAGTACTTCGCCTCGGCGATGGCCATGCCGGTCGGCCTGCTCGACATCAGCGACGTGTGCGTGTACGGGCCCGCGGACGTGGTCAACGACACCTTCCTCGAGGCGGCGCAACGGCGTCTCGACGCGATGACGCTGTCGAAGTTCCATGATCGGGCGGTCATCCGCCGCTGCCAGTGCGGGGCGGAGGCCACCCTGCGAGGCGCGGCGGTGGTCGTCGTGCTGCACCATCTCGAGGAGGAGTAGCGCCGCACCGCCGATCAGCACCGATCAGCGGTGCGCCGCCTCCACCGCCGCACGCACCGTCTCCCGGTCGGTGACCTCGATCGGCGCGCCGCCACCGCCTCCCGGACCGCCCTCGGAGGGTACGAGCCGTTTGGCGGACATATGCAGCGCATCCACGCCGGCGGCTCGGGTCGCGGCTATAGACTCGAGGGTGAGACCTCCTCCGGCCTCGATCTGGATGCGTCCGGAGGCCCGGACCGCCAGATCGTGCAGCGCATCGATGCCCTCGGGCACGCGTGGCGCACCGCCCGAGGTGAGCACGCGCGTGTACCCCAGGGCGATGAGCGTCTCCAGTGCGGCGTCGCGATCGGGAACCATGTCGAAGGCACGGTGGAAGACGAGCTGGACGTCCCGTCCCGCCTCCCACCCGGCACGGCGTGCGGCATCGGCCAACGCCGCCGCGAACGGCTCGTCGATCACGCCGTCACGCGTCAGACCTCCGACCACGACCCCGCTGGCGCCGGCATGCACGGCCATGCGCACGTCGGCGAGCTGCACGGCCTTCTCGTCGTCGTCGAACACGAACGATCCGGCGCGCGGGCGGATCAGGGCCTGCACTCCCCCGTCGTCGCCGCCCACGCCGATCGCGGTGCACGCGGCGATGAGGCCCGCGCTTGGCGTGAGTCCTCCGGTGGCACCCAGCGCCACGCATAGTTCGATGCGGTCGGCACCCTCCTCCTTCGCGATCCTCGCGCCGGCGACATCCTGCACGGCTATTTCGATCATCGTCATACGCAGCTCCTTCGTGACCTGTGATCGTTTCCACGAAAACTCCGCAAGGGCCTCTTCGCCCGCAGTCTTCCGCGGCTTGGCGTCCATCCTAGCCGCCGTAAACGGAGACGCCCCGTCGACGACACGCCGGACGTTCCTTAATTGCGTTCATATATTAACTGCGTTAATATCTTAATCAAGTTCAGATTCAAGGACGATCGCAGACCACCCAACGGTGGACCACACAACGGTGCGGACGGCACGGATGACGCAAGGAGGTGTCAGGCATGAGCAACGGCAGCAACGCCACCGGCACATCCCGGGCATCCATCGCCGAATCCAACCGCTCCCGCATCCTCCAGCATCTCTATCACAACGGCGTCAGCTCCCGCGCACAGATCGCCAAGGCGCTCGACCTCACCCCCGCCGCCATCACCAAGATCACCGCGCAGCTCATCGACGTCGGCGCCATCCAGGAGACCGGCGACATGGAGGGCGCGAAGAACCGCCGCTCCATCGGTTTGAAGCTTGACACCGCGCACTTCCACGTGATCGGCGTCAAGTTCGCCCGCTCCCTCGTGCGCATCGGCGTCTTCGACCTGGCCGGCAACACCCTAGGCACCGAGGACATGCCGCCCATCACCAACGAGACCATCGGCGAAACGGTGACCCTGCTGCACCGGCGCATCGAGGAGCTGCTGGACGAGGACGATCTGATCGTCGCCATCGGCATGGCGATCCCCGGCCCCTACATGCGCGACAAGGGCTACACCGCCGTCGTCTCGTCGATGACCGGCTGGCGCGACGTGAACTTCATCGACGAGTTCACGCATGCGTTCCGGGTCCCCGTGTTCATCGAGCAGGACGCCCGGGCCGGCGTGCTCGCCCATTACCTGTTCGACCCCGAATCGCACGGCGAGAACGATCTCGCCTACTATCTGGTCGGCGAGGGCGTGGGCCTCGGGGTCATCGACAACGGCCACATCGTCAACGGCTCGCTCGGCGCCGCCACCGAGATCGGCCACGTCTCCGTCGACGTGCACGGCAAGCCCTGCGACTGCGGCAACGTCGGATGCCTCGAACGCTATTGCTCCACCCCCGCGATCCGCCAGGAGATCGTCGCCAACGGCGAGATCGTGCCCGGCGCGCAGTCCATGTCCAACGCGGAGGCGACGCGGGCGCTGTTCGCCTTGACGCGCAAAGGCGACGCCAAGGCGCGCGAGCTCGTCCTGCGCACCGCCCGATACGTCGGCTACGGCTGCATGATCATCTTCAACGCCTTCAACCCGGCCCACATCATCATCGGGGACATCGTCGCCGAAGGCGGCGATCTGTTCCTCGACGAAGTGCTCGCCACGGTGCACGGCCGTTCCATCCCCGAGCTCTACGACTCCACCAGAATCACCCTGTCGACCATGCCGACGGACGCCGCCGTGTGCGGCGCGGCGGCCGTGGCCGTCACCCAGTTCCTCGAACGGCCATCGACCTTCTTCGATCTGGGCTAGACCCGGACGCCAAGGAACGCACCACAAGATTTCCCAAACGGAAAAACCCAACACAACAAACAAGGAAAGGAAACCACCATGTCCGAAACCACCAAGTCCAAGCCGATCGTCCTGTCCCTCGGCGAGCTGTTGTGGGATATGCTCCCCACCGGCAAGCGCGCCGGCGGCGCCCCCGTCAACTTCGCCTACCACGCGATGATGAACGGCGCGGACGGCTACTCCATCTCCGCCGTCGGCGAGGACGAGCTCGGCGACGAGCTGCTGGCCGAGACCGCCAAGGCCGGCATCCACGCCGTGATCCAGCGCAACGCCTGGCCGACCTCCACCGTCGAGGTCGAGCTCAGGAACGGCATCCCGGAGTACACCATCGTCAAGGGCGTGGCCTGGGACCACATCCTGTACACCCGCCAGCTCATCGACGTCGTCAAGCAGGCCGACGCCGTCTGCTACGGCACCCTGGCGCTGCGCTCCCCCGAGTCCCACGCCACCATCACCGAGCTGCTCAAGCACACCAAGCCGGGCGCGATGAAGTTCTTCGACATCAACCTGCGCGGCGACCACTACTCCAAGGAGCTCATCGAGGAGCTGCTGGGCCAGGCCACCGTCTTCAAGATCAACGACGAGGAGCTGCTGCTCCTGCGTGACATGTTCGACATCCGCGGCACCTCCGGCGACGACGCCTCCCGCTGGTTCCTCGAGCAGTACGATCTCGACTACGTGATCCTGACCGCCGGCTCCGCCTACTCCACCATCATCTCCAAGAACGGCGAGATCTCCACCGTGGACACCCCGCGCGTCGAGGTCGTCGACACCGTCGGCGCCGGCGACTCCTTCTCCGGCACGTTCACCGCCCGCACCCTGCTGGGCGACTCCCTGGCCGAAGCCCACCGCAAGGCCGTCAACACCGCCGCCTTCGTGTGCACCCAGAACGGCGCCTGGCCGCAGTACCCGGCCCAGATGCCGGACTACCTGGCCGAGGCCGGCAAGTGATCCTCTCGATCATCGTCGGATGATCGTCTGATCCGAACGCGCAGGGCCGGCGGCCGTCCGCCAAGGATGACCGCCGGCCTTTCGCGTGTCGCCAACTAAACCGGTTTAGAATACCGGATGAAAGCCATTGTCCACCCCACCAACGAAGAAGTTGACACCAATGACATCACCGACACCGAAGGTCGCACACGACGCCGCGATTCCGCGATCCGTAGCCGATTTCATGCACCGCATCACCGATCTGTGCGGCGCGGAGCACGCCGACTGGGCCGAGAACTTCAACGCCTGCTTCGCGAACACCCTTGCGACCACCGTGCGACGTCATGACGACGGTACGACGTTCCTGGTCACGGGAGACATCCCGGCGATGTGGCTGCGCGACTCCACCGCGCAGATGCGCCCCTATCTGGCCATCGCCCCGCAGGACGAGGAACTGTCCGATCTCATCGCCGGCCTCGTGCGCCAGCAGTTCCGGTTCATCGGCATCGACCCGTACGCGAACGCGTTCAACGAGACCCCCAGCGGCGCCAGCTGGGACAAGGACGACCGATCCGACTTCTCCAGCCCGTGGCTATGGGAACGCAAGTATGAGGTGGACTCGCTGTGCTATCCGATCCAGCTCGCGTGGATGCTCTACGCGAACACCGGACGCAGGGACCACTTCGACGACGTGTTCGTCGCAGGCGTCAAGCGCATCCTCGACGTGTTCGAGACCGAACAGCATCACGAGGACTCGCCGTACTTCTTCATGCGCGACACCGATCTTGCGACCGAGACGCTCGACAACGACGGCCGGGGCACACCCGTCGCATACACCGGCATGACCTGGTCGGGCTTCCGCCCCAGCGACGACGCCTGCACGTATCACTATCTGGTGCCGTCGAACATGTTCGCCTCGGTCGTCATGGGCTACGTCGAACGGATCTTCTCCCCCGACCTGCTCGACGAGGCGTCGATCGCCTCACGCGCCGCACGTCTGCGCGAGGGGATCATCGCCGGCATCGAGACCCATGCGAAGACCACGAACCGCGACGGCGAGACCATCTACGCCTTCGAGACCGACGGCCTCGGCCACCACCTCATCATGGACGACAGCAACGTGCCGAGCCTCATGGCCGCTCCCTACCTCGGATACTGCGCGGCGGACGACCCCGTCTATCTCGCCACGCGCCGCACGCTGCTGAGCGACGAGAATCCGTACTACTACGAGGGCAGGTGCCTCAAGGGCATCGGCTCCCCGCACACGCCGCCGCGCTACGTCTGGCCGATCGCCCTGTCCATCGAGGCGATGACCAGCGACGACCGGCAGACCAAGGCCCGCATCCTCGACGCGCTCGTCGCCACCGACGCGGGCACGCACCTCATGCACGAGGGCATCGACGTCGACGATCCCACGCACTACACGCGTGAATGGTTCAGCTGGTCCAACATGATGTTCTGCGAACTCGTCATGGACTACTTCGACATCCGCGTCAGGCGCTGACTTACCCACCAACAACAACCATTTCCAACGAAAGGAAACAACCCATGTCCACCAATCCGCGTTATGCGCTCGGCACCGAGGCCAACCGCATCTTCATGGCATCCGAGACCTACGAACTGCTCGACTTCGGCAAGGGCTTCCCGGCGCCGAACGGAGGCTCCGGCTGGCTCAACGACGACGGCACGCTCGACCCCTCCCACGGTGTGGAGACCTGGATCACCTCGCGCATGGCGCACGTCTACTCGATCGGCGAGATGCTCGGCTACCCGGGCGCCGACGAGCTTGCGGACAAGGCCCTCAAGGGCCTGACCGGCATCCTGCACGACGACGAGCACGGCGGATGGTACCCGCAGGTCTTCGCCGACGGCACCCACGCTCCGGGCAAGGTGTGCTACGCCCACGCCTTCGTGATCCTCGCCGCGTCCTCGGCGCTGCTCGCCGGACGACCGGGTGCCGGGGAACTGCTCGACGAGGCCCTGAGGACCTATGACGAGCACTTCTGGGACGAGGAGATCGGACTGGCGGTGGATACGTGGAACACCGAGTTCACCGAGCTCGACCCGTACCGTGGTCTCAACGCCAACATGCACACCACCGAGGCCTTCCTCGCCGTGGCCGATGCCACCGGCGACAACTCCTACCGCGTGCGCGCCGGCCGCATCATCGACCATGTGATCGGCTGGGCCAAAGACAACGAATGGCGCATCCCGGAGCACTTCAACGCCGATTGGTCCCTCGATCTCGAATGCAACGCGGACAAGAAGGACGACCAGTTCAAGCCGTACGGCGCCACCCCGGGCCACGGCATCGAATGGTCTCGTCTGATCACCCAGTGGGCGCTGAGCTCCTTCGCGAACCTCGAGGGCGCAGCCCCGTACATCGAGGCCGCCGAGCAGCTGTTCGCCCGCGCCGTGGCCGACGCATGGAACGCCGACGGCACGGTGGGCCTCGCCTACACGACCGACTGGAACGGCACGCCGGTGGTCACCGACCGCATGCACTGGACGCTCGCCGAGGCGATGAACACCTCCGCCACGCTCCACGCCGCCACCGGCAGGGACGAGTACCTCGACTGGTACGCCACGTTCGCCCAGTACGTCGACGAGCACGTCATCGATCACGAGGGCGGCTCCTGGTTCCACCAGCTCGACAAGGACAACCACGTGCTCGACACGGTCTGGCCGGGCAAGTCCGACCTGTACCACGCGTTCCAGTCGACGCTGATCCCGTTCCTCGAGCCGTCGGTGTCCATCGCCACCGCCGTGAAGAACGCGGACTGACCGCCCTTCCAAGCTCCAGGCTCCCCGTCAGCAAAGCCGACAAGCCCCCTCGTCTTAAAGGGGGCCAGGGGGCATAGGTGAGGCCCCGCAATCCGTTTGGGATTGCGGGGCCTCACCTATGCCCGCGTTGATGCTCACACGTCGCACCTCACACGTCGATGGAGCGCGAGGTGCTTTCGCGGATGACCAGCTCGGGCTTGAGGATCCGGCGGTTGCCGCTGACCGGGTCTCCGGCCAGCACCTTGAGCAGCAGCTTGGCCACCTTCGCGCCGTATTCGCTGGCGTCGCGATGCACCGAGGTGATCGACGGATACGCCGCCTCGCAGATGAAGCTGTCCTCGAAGCTCACGATCGCGGGGACCCCTTCAAGGCCTCTCCCCTGCGCGATCAGATGGGCGGCGATGGATCGCAGGCTCGCCGCCGCCAGCGTCTCGCTCTCGTAGATGAAGGCGGTGGGAGGCACCGGCAGGGCCATGAGCCTGAGCGTCAGCTCGGACGCCCGCTCCGTCTTGAAATCGGTGAACTCCACGTGGATGGATTCGAGTCGCCTGCGCTTGGCGAACGCGCGGAACGCGGCCTCGCGGTCCTTGCTGTAGTCGAGGGTCGGGTCTCCCGAGATATAGGCGATGCGACGATGCCCCCGCTCCAGCAGGTGTCTGAGTACCGTCTCCATCGTGCCGCCATCGTCGATCGACAGGGACGGCATCAGCGAGGATGGATCCGGTCCGCCGGCAAGCACGGCCGGAACGCCGAGACTGTTGAGCAGTGCGGGTCGCGGGTCGTCCGCACGCAGATCGACGAGTACGACGCCGTCGACCCGTTTGCGCGCCGACCAGTCCCTGTAGACCGCGAGCTCCTCGCGCAGCGACGCGCAGGGACGGTAGAGCAGACCGTAGCCCTTGCGGCTGAACGAGGCGTGCAGGCCGGTCATGAAGTGCAGCATGAAGCTTTCGTCCTGCAGTTCATCGGCGGAGCGTGAGGGGGCGAACCCGACGGTCATGGTCTTCGACGATCCCAGCGCCTGTGCGGCGTAGACGGGAGTCCAGCCGAGTTTCGCCGCGGCCATCTTGACCTTGCGCTTGGTCTCCTCGGAGACTCCGGGCCTGTCGTTGATGGCGAAGGACACCGCCGTCTGCGAGATGCCCAGTTCGTCGGCGATGTCCTTGAGTCCGACGCGCTTGCCTCGCGCGGATGCGCGGACCGCGCCGTCTTGGACCGCACCATCTCGAGCATTGTCCCGGGGACCGTCGGATCGAGTCACCATTGCTTCACTTCCATTCGTTGTCTCGTAGTGTGAATTATACGGCCGAAAGCCCGATGAGAGCGCTCACATGCTTCTCTCATCGGGCATCGGTCGGTCATCGGACGATCATCGGTCGATCATCCGATCACAGGATCGAGCCGTCGGCTCCGAGCACCTGCATCTCGTAGATACGGGCCGCGGTGTCGCTGCCCTGCGTCGGCTTGTCGACGACGAGCTTGACGTAGCGGGCGTCGACCGGGGCGAAGGCGTCGGACGTGGTGCCGGCGGTGTTTTTCTTCACCGTCGCCACGGTCGTGAACTCCTTGCCGTCCTTGCTGACCGCGATCGAGTAGGACTGCGTGTTCATGCTCGCGTCCTCGCCGCCGGCCTGCGCGTGGGCGATGTCGACCTGGCTGACGGTCTTCACGTCGCCCAGATCCACCGTGATCTCGTGCGGGGCGGGACCGGTGACGCACCACTTGGTGTTCGTCTCGCCGTCGACGGCGAACTCGGGCTTCTCGTTGCCGTTGGTGAAGCCGTCGGCCGTGACCGCCTTGCCCTGCGACAGCAGCGTCAGCTTGCCGCCGGAGGCGATCTTCGAGGAGACGACGATCTGCCCGGCCAGCTTCTGCGTGGCCTCGCCCTTGTCGTTCTTCGCGGTGACGGTGACGTCGTAGACGCCCTCCTTGTCGTAGGTGACCGTGACCTTGTTGCCCTCGGCCTTCTCCTTGCTGGCACCGGGCAGCGACCAGGACACGCTCTTGGTGTTCTTGGAACTGGCTGAGGTGAACGTCACCTCGTCACCGACGCCGATGAGCGTGCGGGATGCGGTGACCGCGGCCTTGGGCTTGCTGTTGTCGGGCCACTCCATGTCGGTCTTGGCCGACTCGCCCTGGGTGCCGTAGCGGTCGACCGGCACGACCTCGAACGTGGTGTTGTTCGTCTGGCCGGTTCGGGTGAGCGAGGCCGCATAGAAGTTCTCGACGTTGGTCGCGCCCAGCAGGGAGCGGGAGCCGTCCTCGTTGATGCGGTACACCTCGTAGCCGGCGGCGTCGCCGTCGGCCTTCCAGGACAGGCGCACGCCGGCGTAGAGGGCGTCGTCGTCGAACTGCTTGTCGTCGACCTTGACCTGTGTCACCTTGCCGGCGGACGCCTTGGAGGCGTCGGAGTCGTCCTTGATGGTGATGTTGCCGAGCAGCAACTGGTATCCGGTCTTGTCCTCGCCGGCGGAGTAGGTGAAGCCGATGCCGGTGAGGGTCTTGCCGGCGAGCTTGGAGAGGTCGTAGTCGAGCGTGGTCCAGTCCTCGCCGACCTTGGTCTTCGACTTGGCCGAGATGGTCTGGCTGCTGCCGTCGGCGAAGGTCAGGACGGCGTCGAGCTTGGTGGACGCGTTCGCCTTGGCCTTCACGGAGAAGTCGACCCCGTCGGTGAGCTTCACGTCGGCGGAGTACAGCTTGACCGAGGTGGAGCCGCCCTGCTTGACGGTGCCGGAGAACTTCAGCGAGGAGCCGCCGTACCAGGCTTCGGCGTCGCTGTAGTCGGCCTTGGTGGCGTTGCCGCCCTTGTCGGCGACGATCCAGCGGTAGGTGGGCTGGATGTCGGAGATGGAGCGGTTGTTCCAGTCCATCTTGGAGATCTGCCTGCCTTCGCGCGAGAAGCTGTATCCGGATCCGTTGTTGAAGTTGGTGACGAACGGCAGGGAGGTGATGGCGGAGCGTTCGACCACGTAGTTGGAGACTCCCTGCCAGGATTCGTCGCCCTCGTAGGTCTCGGAGACGCTCGGATCGCCTTCGGCGTTGACCCACAGCCGGTTCTCGTTGGCGCGGAAGGTGGTCGGGTTGCCGGCGGACCAGTAGGTCCAGCTCGGGCAGTAGATGCCGAGGGAGGTGTAGGTCGTGCCGTCCTTGTCGGCGAAGAGATCCCATTTGATCGGGGTGTCGGTGCCGTCGGCCTGCACGTCGACGCCGGCGTACAGCGAGTACGGGTCGATGCCGAGGGATTCGGCCTTCTTCGCGGAGGCGGCGAGCAGGTCGTCGCCGGCCAGTTCGTCCTCGGTCCACCAGAAGTTGAGGAACATGTCGTCGGCGACGGACTTGCCGTCCTTGCTCATGAACATGCTGTTCTCGTCGGTCAGCGCGTTCTGCCAGTCGATCGCGCCGTCCTTGGTCATCGAATCGTAGTAGACGACGCGCAGGTCGGACGCCCGCTGCTTCATGTACGCGATGAACGCCTGCATCTTCTCGGCGTATTCGGGGCCGAGCGCGGTCTCGTTGTCGCCTTCGGTCTCCTGGTTGATGAACCAGCCGTCGAAGCCGTAGGCCTTGGCGACCTCGATGAGCTTGTCGGCCACGGGGAACGATCCGTCGGCGTTCTGCTGGAGCGTCTGGTCGAGCCATTCGACCTTGCCGCCGGACACGTTCTGCGGGAAGAACACGGTGCCGAGCACGGGCACGCCGTTGGTGTGCGCCATGTCGGTCACGTCGGGGCTCGGCGGCACGATGATGCCCTCGCCGGACGAGCCTCCCCAGTAGACGAGCTGGTCGACGTACTGCCAGTAGGAGAAGGTGTTCGCGTTGGCGTTGTTGAGTCCTCGGGGCGCGTTGCCGCTGGTCGAGGAGTTCATGATGGAGATGGCCATCACCTTGGTGTCGGCGTTCTGCGTGTCGTTGACGGTTTTGAGGTCCTTCTGGTCGACGCGCTTGGCGAGCGGCACGGTGCTCACGTTGTAGGCGAGGTCCGGGTCCTTGTCGGCGCTCCACGAAAGCAGATCCTCGGGGAACCAGTAGGAGGATTCCGGCTGGTTCTTGAGGATCAGCTCCTCGTTCTCATTCTCCGGCGTCACGGTGTATGCGGTTGCGCTGGCGCCTCCGGCGGAGCATGCCGCCATCGTCATCATCATCGCGGCAGCCAATGTCGTCGCCACAATGCGTCGCGGCATGGTTGTCTTCCTGTTCATTGTTTCCTTTCCTTAACCTTTGAGGTGGTGGCGCGTCGACTCCGCTTCGAGTCGTCGCGCCCATTGCCGTCCGGTCGCCCGTTTTTGGTGGGTGATGGGCGACGCGGTGCCGTTCCTGCGTTCATCCGCGCAGCAGCACCTCGGACAGCGCCTCGATCACGCCTTGCGGCATGTGCGAGGAAAACCATTGGGGCTCCCCGTAATCGCCCGGGGGCATTTCGAGCGTGTGGAGGGATGCGAGCGCCTTCACGCCCTCGCATCTGACGAGTTCCCACGCCCGTTCCTTGGTGAAGTAGAGCATTTGTGCGTCGTCAAGCACGGCGAACGCGTCCCGTTCGATCGGCTGCGGGGCGATGGCGAGGCCGTCGATCTCGATGCGCAGCCGCTCGTGGATCGAGGTCGGCGGCAGGTCGATGACGAGACTGAGCGTGGGTTCCTCGTAGCTCACCGTGTAGTCGGTATCACTCAACGGGTCGCCGCTCCGGAGCACGGTGACGGCGTCGGCCGGCGTCGCGGCCGTCGACGGACCGTCGTTCAGACCTGTCGCAGGATCGGCGACACCGCGCAGGATGATCCGCCATGCGCGCCGTGCGGGGACGGCTGTGCACTCTCCCGCGGCCGCGTCGACGGTGAACGCGCCGTGCGTCCAGTCGAGCGCGAGATCGGTGCGGGTCCACCGGTCGGCCTCGCCGACCGCACCGTCGTCCTCCCAGAGGGTGAACGAGCCGTCCTGCCCCGGGAACACGAGGACGTCGAGTGCGCTCGGGTTGGAGACGTCGTTGACCGGCACGGTCGCCGTCGCCGTTCCGACGTCCGCACCTATGGAAGCGCACTCGTCGAGCCGCTGCATCGGGATGATGCCTCCGGCCTTGGCGAACGCCGGCATGCGCTCGATGCCGCGCCAGACCTCCATCGTGCGGCCCTGATCGGGTTCGGCCGTGTAGCGGCGGCCGTCGAAGAGGTCGTACCACTCGCCGTGCGGGAACCATACGTTCGCCTTGGCGCGTCGAACGGCCGGATCGGCGGGTTCGAGGATCGGCGAGACGATGAGTTCGGTGCCGAACTGGAATTCGGTGGGCACGTTGCCGCCCGAATGGTTCCAGTACATGGGTTCGACCAGCGGCAGTCCGTCGAATGCGGCTCGCCGGTTCATCGTGTACAGGTACGGAATGAGCCGGTGACGCAGCCGCAGCGCGTCGACCATGGCCGTGCGGACCGGCTCGTGGAAGTTCCATGGCTCCTTGCCGTTGAACGGCGAGTCGGTGGAGTGCAGGCGGTTGATCGGGCTGAATGTGCCGAGCTGGTACCAGCGGGCCTCGAGTTCCTCGTCGCGGTAGCCGAACATGTGTCCGCCGATGTCATGACTCCACCATCCGTAGCCGATGTTCGAGGCCATGGCGGTGAAGTACGGCTGGAACTTCAATGACTCCCAGCTGACGACCGTGTCTCCGGAGAAGCCGATCGGGTACCGGTGCGAACCGTATCCCGAGTAGCGGGAGAACGTGATCGGGCGTCGGCCCTCGCGCGCCGAGTCGAGGTAGTGCAGATGGTTAAGCATCCACAGCGGGTCGAGGCCCTTCTGGCGGGTGATGCCGCCCTGCTGCCAGTCGATCCACCAGAAGTCGACGCCCTGACGCTCCATCGGATGCAGGATCTCGTCGAAATAGGCGGCCATGAACGTGGGGTCGGCGGCGTCGAACTCGATGGCGCTGCCCGTCGCCGGGTCGACGCCGACCGCCGTGGCGACGCGCTCGTAGCAGTCCTCGAAGGCGCGTACGCCATCGCGCGGATGCAGGTTGAGCGTGGTCCGCATGCCCTTGGCGTGCAGCCATTCGAGGAATGCGTCAGGATAAGGGAACAGCTCGCGGTTCCAGGTGAATCCGGTCCAGCCGGACCCGTATGCCGGGTCGACGTCGGTCGTGTGCCAGTCCATGTCGATGACGGCCACGGTGAACGGCAGCCCCTCGCGTTCGAAGCGTTCGACGAGCGTGCGGTATTCGTCGGCCGTGTAACGGTGATAGCGGCTCCACCAGTTGCCGAACGCCCAACGCGGCAGCAGCGGCACCGGCCCGGTGAGCCGGTGGTAGTCGCGCAGCGCGTCGTGGATGCGCCCCGAGTGGCCGAACAGGTACAGGTCCGTGGAGGCGTGGGGTTTGGGGAACACCCATTCGCCGAACGGGTTGATGCGTCCGCGCACCGTGGATGCGGGGCGGATGACGTTGTCGTGCGAGTCGTCGAGGATCATCCACCCGTCGCCGCAGAGCAGTCCGGGGTCGAGCGGTGCGGCGCCGTCGATCTGGTCGAGCGTGCGCGTGGTACCACCGCGGTTCGCCGATTGCGCGGCGCCGTAGTGCCAGGTGTTGTGCTGCGAGGGGCAGTCCTTGACGGTGACGTTCAGCCCTTCGGCGCTGAAGGGGCCGCCGTCGTAGCGGATGCGAAGATGAGTGGTTTCGATGTCGAGCCATCCGTCGGCGTCGCGGCGGACGGTGAAGTCCGGGATGCCGCCGAAGTCGCGGTTGACGACGATCTGCGTGCGGTCGTCGACGAAGTCGCCGTCGTCCGACCATTCGAGGCGGATCAGGGAGTCGGTAAGGATGCCGATGCGCCAATGGTCGCCCCGGACGACGGCCTTGGGGTTCATCAGGGGGTTGCCGTGGGCCGATTCGGCGGTGAATCGCGTCGTGTCGATCATGCGCTGCTCCTTTTCACGGATAAACCGGTGGCCCGTCTCCTGAGATCAAGGAGAAGGGGACGGACCACCGGATGCGAGCCGGGCGTCGGATCCGATCGGATCAGTCGCCGCCCTTGCCGGCGAACGCCGGGTCGGAGACGGCGCTGTAGGCGTCGCCCGCCACGGCTTCGACGCGCGTGACGTGCGTGATGCCGCGCGCCGCGAGCGCTTGGGCGTCATCGGCCGTCGCGGAGGTGATGATGCAGGGGCGCTCGCCCTGCTCCTCCATGGACATCCACGCGTCGAACACGGAGCCGCCCGGCGCGAACGCAGCGCGCACCAGCGGGTCGCCGGCGGCGTCCACGGGCACGGCGATGGCGTTCGTGCGCGGCGAGGCCGCCATCCTGCCACGGCTGTCGGCGATCGCATCGCGGAATGCGACGCCGACGTCGGTCAGGGACCCGTCCACGTCGAACAGGCCGAGTTCGTGCTCGAAGAACGGGAAGTCCTGGAAGGTCTTCGGGATGCGGTGCGAGCACCACCAGGTGATGCCGAACACGTCGGGGCATTCCTCGATGGCCGTGATCGACTCGCGTGCGAACACGGGTGCGTCCTCGGGTGCCACCACGTTGCCGGGGGCGCCGATCTCCTGCACCCATACGGGCCTGTGCGCATCCGTCGCGAACGCCTTCGACAGCTCGGTCAGGTAGGCGGCGTGGTGGGTGCTGGCGAACGACATCGGGCCGTAGTGCTGTGCGGTGCCGTTGAACACCCACGAGTGCACGGTGGTCATGTCGCCCTTGCACGAGGCGTATGAGGGGCGGAAGGCGTGGCCGTCGGCGTACCAGACGGCGTCGTTCTCGCTGTGCAGGATCACGCGTCCGTCGCGGTGTGCGCGCTCCCCCACCGAGCCGATGAGACGGTCGAGCCAGACTCCGGTCTCGTCGGCGGTGGCGTGCATGCGGCGCGGGTGCGTCGCATCGGTGAACTGGTTGCACTCGTTGCCCAGGGTCAGTCCGGCGAACGCCTTGACGTCGGACAGCCTCTCGTAGATGGCCTCGACCAGTCGGCACTGCGCCTCGATCGCCTTGTCGTCGGCGAACATGCTGGTCTCGTGCCAGGAGACCAGCCAGGAGGGCACGAAGTCGAAGCTCGACAGGTGCCCCTGCACCACGTCCACGTAGACGTCCAGTCCGGCGTCGCCGCCGATCTCGACCATGCGATGCAGGTCGTCGAGCGCCTTGGGGTTGATCCATGTGCGGTTCGGCTGCAGCAGGGTCCACAGCGGGAAGATGCGCACGTGGTCGGCGCCGATGCCGGCGATCTGCCGCATGTCGCGTTCGACGGCGTCCCACTTGGGGTCGAGCCAGGCGTAGAACCATTCGCCCGAGGGGGTGTAGTTGACTCCGAATCTCATATGACTACTCCTTGACCGATCCGGACTCCAGGCCGTTGAAGATGTAGCGCTGGAAGACCAGGAAGAAGATCATGATCGGGATGAGGGCGACGATGGTGCCTGCGGCGACGATGCGCGGGTCGGACACGAAGGTGCCCTGCAGACGGCTCATGCCGAGCGTGAGCGTGTAGTGCGAGTCGTCGGTGAGCACGATCAGCGGCCACAGGAAGTCGTTCCACGATCCCATGAAGGAGAAGATGCCGACCAGGGCCATGGTGCCCTTGACCTGCGGCACGCAGATGCGCCAGAACCGCTGCCAGATGTTGGCGCCGTCCACCTCGGCCGCCTCGATCATCTCCTTGGGGATGGCGTTGAACGCGTTCATGAACAGCAGGATGTTCATCGAGCTCACGAGGCCCGGCAGGGCGACGCCGATCAGGTTGTTCTGCAGGTCGAGCCCGCGGATGATGAGGAACTGCGAGATGAGGATCGTCTCACCGGGCACCAGCATCGACAGGAACAGCAGGCCGACGACCAGTCCCTTGCCCTTGAATCGCAGCAGGGCGAGCGAGTAGCCGGCGAAGCAGCCGGAGATGATGTTGCCACCGATGTTGAGCGCCGCCACGATCAGCGTGTTGCCCACGTAGAACAGGATCGGCAGTCGCTTGAAGACCTGCACGAAGTTGTCCATCGTCGGGTCGACGGGGATCAGGTACGGTGCCGCGTACATGTCGTCCTTCGGGCCCTTGAAGGCCAGCGAGATCTGCCACAGCAGCGGGGCCGCCAGGAAGAGCAGAAGGGCGATGAGCACGACCACGCGGATGATCTTGCCCGGGGTCAGGTGGTTGTACTTGTTCTCCATTACCGTTGCGCGTGCCATCAGTCCTCACTCCTGCGCTGGATGAACCATTCGATGCCGATGATGCAGCCGAGCACCACGAACATGACCATGCCGAGGGCGCCGGAGTAGCCGGTGCGGGCGTTGATGCCGGTGCCTTCCTGCTTGATGAGCATGGTCATCGTCAGGTCGGCGCCGCCCACGCCGCCGGAGCCGCCGGAGAGCATGTAGATCTCGCCGAAGACTCGGAAGGCGGACATGGAGCTCAGGAGCATGACGAGGATCATCGTCACGCGGCAGCCGGGCAGCGTCACGTGGAAGAACTGGCGGATGCCGCCGCAGCCGTCGATCGAGGCCGCCTCGTACAGCGTGCCGTCGATGTTGGCGATGTTGGCCAAGTAGATGAGCATGTAGTAGCCGAGGCCGCTCCAGATGGTCACGGCCATGGCGCTGAAGAGCAGCAGCCAGCGGTCGGTGAGGAACGGGATCGGTGTGCTGATCCACTTGAGCGCCTTGAACGTGCCGTTGAGCAGGCCGTCCTTGTCGAGGATGTTGGTCCACAGCAGGCCGACGACGACGCTGGACATGATGACCGGGGTGTAGAAGGCGGTGCGGAAGAAGTTCATGATGCGCGTCTTCTCGGCCACGAGGGCTGCGAGCATGAGCGGCAGGATCACCATGAACGGGACGATGCACACCACGTACAGGGACGAGTTGAAGAACGCCGTCTGGAAGCGGCGGTCCGAGAACATGTCGATGTAGTTCTCGATGCCGACGAACTTGCCGGGCCTCAGGAGCGTGGAGTCGGTGAAGGACAGTCGGATCGTGTTGAAGAACGGCACCAGGGAGAAGGTGCAGATCCACAGGATCGGGGGAAGGACGAACAGCCAGGGGACGATGCGGCCGCTGGAGCGGGGGTCACGCCCCCGGGCGGCCGTCGCGCCCTTCCTGCGTTTGGTTGATGTGGCCATGATGGTTGAACCGCCTATCTGTTGTGGATCGTCCGATTAGAGACGCTCGTTGCAGTACTTGACGGTGGCGTCGAGCGCCTCCTTGGCCGTGATCTTGCCCTGCAGCGCCTGGGCGATCTCCTCGCGCAGCATCGTGGTGCAGGCGGAGGTGAACTGCGGCGGGCCCCAGATCTCGCCCTTGCGGATCTGGTCGGCGGACATGCGCATGGCCTCGGCGTCCATCGTGTCCTCGGACGGGTTGAAGAAGTCGTCGTCGATGGTGCCCACGGAGGACGGGAACACGTTCGCCTTCTTGTCGAAGGCCAGCTGGTTCTTCGAGTTGGTCACGAAGCGGGCGAACTTGATCGCGAGCTCCTGGTTCTTGCTGGTGGCGTTCACGGTGAGCATCTCCATGAACATGTTCGGCTTGGTGTTGGCGATGAAGTTCGTGATGGCGAGGTTCTCGAACACCTTCGGAGCGTTCTTGCGGATGTCGTCAACGCTGTAGGCGTTGCCGTTCATGAAGGCCTGGGAGCCGCCGTTGAAGCTCTTGGACTCGCCGGAGGTGGAGCTGTTGAGCATGTCGTCGGTGAAGGCGCCCGCGTTGTACATGTCGATGTAGTGCTGGACGAACTCGACGCCCTTCTCATTGTTGAACGTGAACTCGGTGCGGTCCTCGTTCATCAGCTGGACGCCGTACATGCCGAAGTCCTGGATGGACGGGATGCCTGAGGTCAGCGCGTACTTGCCGCCGCAGTTCTTGCCGAAGGTGTCGGCCATGTCGAAGATGTCGTCCTGCTTGGTGGGCGGGTCGGCCGGGTCGACCTCGACGCCGCATTCGGAGAGCACCGCCTTGTTGTAGAAGGTCGGGCCGGAGTTCAGGTACCACGGGAAGCCGTAGGTGCCCTCGGGCAGGTCGTTGCCCTTGAACGTGGCGGCGTCCCATGCGGCCGGAAGATAGTCCTTTTCGGCGTCCGGGGCGGCCTGGGAGACGTCGAGCAGGATGCCCGCCTTGGCCAGCGTGTACGCCGGCTCGGGGCCCATGTCCACGACGTCGGGCAGCTCGCCGGCCGCCGCGTCGGTGGACAGCTTGTCCTCGTAGTTGTCGGCGGGCTGGTCGACCCACTTGATGGTAACGCCCGGGTTCTCCTTCTCGAACTGGGCGATGAGATCCTCGAAGTAGGAGGTGAACTTGTCGTTCTTCAGGTTCCAGGTCTGGAACTTCAGTTCGGTCGAGCCGCTGGAGGTGCTCGACCCGCAGGCGCCGAGTCCGGCGAGCATGGCGACGGACGCGACGAGTGCCACGGCCTTCTTGGTGAAGGTGCCCTTCATGGTTTTTCTCCTTTGTTTTTTGTGATGTTTCTTCGTCGAAACGTGTGGTGATGGGGCGCGGCCTACCGCAGACGGCCGCGCCCGCTGTTGTGGAGTTCCCGCCGCACGGGCCCCGTATGCGGGGCCGGGATGGACGTGGGACGGGGAGAATGGAAATCGGGGGATGTCAGACGCGCGACAGGCGCAGCGTGGTCAGCTGGAACGGCTTCAAGGCGAGTACGGCGCCTTCGGCCGCCTGCCTGCCGCCGACGAGTCCGGCGGGTTCGTCCGCGTAGGATTCGTCCTGTTCGAGCGTGTTGGTCTCGCGCACCTGCCATCCGTCGAGCGGGCCGTGCACGTGCAGCGTGGCGTGGGCTCTGGCGCCGGCGGCCTCGTAGAGGCGGACGATCACGTCTCCCGAACCGTCGTCGGCGAGCTTGATCCAGTCGATGACCGGGGTGCCCTCTCCGGCCTCGAGCGAGACCGGAGGCTCAAGGGCGGGCATGTCCTCGAGCGTCATCGCGTTGATCTCGCCCGCGGCGGCGACCAGCGGCGCGACCTCGGCGCACGGCAGCACGGTCCAGTCGAACTCGTGGCGGCCGATGTCGGTGCGCGGATCGGGCGCGGTCGGCGCGGCCACGAGGGACAGGCGGACCATGGTGCCGGCGATGGCGCCGTCGTCGTCACGCAGCGAGCTCACGTCGGAGCCGTAGGTCGAGCCGTTGGCCACGCCGATGCCGTAGGAGGAGTCGTGGATGCGCACGAAGCGGTGCGAGCAGCTTTCGAACATCGCCTCCTCGCCCTCGGTGTTCTTGACCACCGGACGCTCGATGAGACCGTACTGGCATTCGTACTGGGCGCGGGTGGCGCTCAGGGCCATCGGCACGTCGACCTTGAGCAGCTTCTCGGGGACCTTCCAGTCGACGTCCGCGTGGAAGTCGATCTGGCGCCTGCCGGGACGCAGCGTGATGACGGTGTCGATCACGTCGTCACGGTAGCGGTTGGTCGTGCGGATGAGCGCCGATCCGTCGGCGGCGGTCTCGACCGAGGCGATCACGCCGTCCTCCAGAGGCGTGGCGCACAGGAAGGCGTCGCGCTCGACATCCCACGCGTCGAAGACGCCGGGCTCGTCCTTGAGGATCTCGTAGCGGCCGAGCGCCGCGTCCTTGGCGACCATCTCGCGGCCGGCGACGAGGTCGGTCATCGAGTCGATGGTGCCGTTGGCCGCGATGTGGGCGCGGATCAGACCGTTGGAGACGGTGACCGAGCCGTCGTCGCCCCGTTCGATCGAAACGGGCTCGCCCGTGGACTCAAGGGAGACGGGCGTCCACGAGGCGACGTCGGAAAGCTGGCTGATGCGGGCCCTGGCGATGCGCGCGGCGTCCAGGTTGGCCTCGCGCAGGGCGGCGACTGCCTCCTGCGCGATCTCGTGCAGACGCTTCAGGTCGCGTTCGTAGTCCTCGCGGGCCACGCGATGCGCCCATTCGATGGCCGATCCGGGCAGGATGTCGTGGAACTGGTTGAGCAGCAGCGTCTTCCAGATGCGGTCGATCTCGGCCTGCGGGAAGACGTAGTCCGCCGATTCGAGCGAGGCGAGCGTGCCCAGGTACTCGACGGCGCGCAGCGCGGATTCGGTCTTGCGGCAACCGCGCTTCATCTCCTGCTGGGAGGTGAGGGTCTTGCGGTGCAGCTCGAAGTAGAACTCGCCCTTCCAACGTGGCATCTCGGCGCCGGCCTCGGCCCTCATCTCGGATTCGGCCTTGGCGAAGAAGTCGTCCGGAGTGCCGTATTCGACCTTCGGCATGCCCTCGAAGCTTTCGAAGCGATGCTCGCGCATCGTCATCTCGCGGATCGGGCCGCCGCCGCCATCGCCGAAGCCGAACAGCAGGATGCCGCGGTCGGAGAGGTCCTTGTCCTTGTAGTTGCGCTGCACGTACGCCATGTCGTGCGCGGACATGTCGGAGTCGTACTTGTCGGCGGGCGGGAAGTGGGTGAAGATCTGCGAGCCGTCGACGCCCTCCCACATGAAGGAGTGGTGCGGCAGACGGGTGGTGTCGTTCCAGCACAGCTTCTGGGTGAGGAACCACGAGTAGCCGGAGCGCTTGGCGATCTGCGGCCATGCGCCGGTGTAGCCGAAGCTGTCGGGCAGCCAGATGCCGTTCGGCACGACGCCGAGCTTCTCCTTGAAGTAGCGCTTGCCGTAGCTGATCTGGCGGATGAGGGACTCGCCGCACGGCATGGTGCCGTCGGATTCGACCCACATGCCACCGACCGGGATGAAGCGGCCTTCGGCGATGCGCTCCTTGACGCGCTCGAACAGATCGGGGTGACGCTCCTCGAGCCACGCGAAGTGCTGGGCGGCGCTCATCACGTACGTGAAGTTCGGGTCCATATCCATGAGGGCGAGCACGTTGGAGACGGTGCGGCCGACCTTGCGCTGGGTCTCCCTGACCGGCCACAGCCATGCGGAGTCGATGTGCGAGTGGCCCATCGCGGTCAGGGTCATCGCGGAGGCGTTGGCCGGGCTGGCCATGACCTTGTCAAGGGCCTTGCGGGCCGGGGCGAGCGTGGCGTAGTCCTTCTCGTCCCACAGGTTGATGGAGCGCTGCATGGCCTTGGCGAGCTTCCAGTAGCGCGGATCGGCGTCGTTCATGTTCTCGAGCGATCCGGTGATCACGTCGAGATCGGCCCAGTAGTCGAACATGTCCTGATCGAGGGCGGCGATGTCGATGGAGCCGAACTCGTAGCGCTCGTCGGCCTTGCCGGTGGGCCTGGTGCCGAGTTCGGTGACGGTGAACGACGGGACATTCGGGTTGTAGGCGCCTTCGACGTAGATGACGAAGGAGCCGTCGGGGTTGACGACGCGGTCGCGCGTGCCGTCAGCCTTGATCAGCGGCATCCAGTGGTTGCGCGGGTGCAGGGCCTTGATGACGGTGCCGTCGGCGCGGTAGGCCAGCGCCTCGATGTGGCCGCCGACCGGCCACTCCAGCCAGCCCAGGTTGAAGACCAGTTCGATGGCGCGGCCTTCGGGCAGATCGGCGGGCAGCTGGCCCTCGACGCGCATCCAGGTCGTGCCCCAGGAGGTGCCCCACGGCTCGCCGGAGGCGAGCGGCTGGAACTCGACCTGTCCGGACACGGCGCGGGCGATGAACGAGGCCGAGGCCTCCGGCTCGCCCGGGTTCTTCACCGCACCTACGGCGCAGGTGCCGAGCGTCTGGTGGATGTGCGGCCAGACACGCTCGCGCATCACACGCTTGCAGCGGTCGATCTCGCGATTGACTTTCAGCAGCATGATTCTCCTCTTGATGTTTGTAGTGCTCTTCGCTGAGACTAAAGCGATTTAGTTGACCGTCATGGTCAGTCGCCGGTTACTAAAGCGATTTAGTTAGAGGATAGCATCTCCCTCAGCGAAACGCAACACGGCACGGCACACATTCTTTCCTCGGCGTGTCGCATGACCATGGCCGGGGCGCTGGGGCTCAAGAAAACCCACGAGAACCCAAAGGGCTCCCTCTCCCCCGACAATCAGGGAGAAGGAGCCCTCATATCCTTTGGGAGGCTAGCTCACAGACGCGTCCATCACCTGTGGATGCGCAGCGTGGCAAGCTGGAACGGCGCGAGCGTGATGGCCGCGCCCTCCGCCGCGGCCGACTCGTCGCCCGAGGCCAGTGCGCGCGGCAGTTCGGCGGGCAGGCCGCTCTCCTCCATGAGGTTCACCTCACGCACGGTGGCACCGGCGAACGCGTCATCGAGATGCAGCGTGGCCCGCGCCCTGCCGCCCGCGGCCTCATAGAGGCGCACGATGAGATCGTCCGAACCGTCGTCGGCCAGCTTGACCCAGTCAAGCACTGGCGTACCCTCGACGTTTGCGAGCGCGGCGAGCGGCCTGACGGCGGGCAGCTCCCCCACCGTCGGGCTGTTGAGTCTGGATGCCTCGGCGAGCACTGTGGTCATGTCCGCGTCGGCCACGATGGACCAGGAGAAGGTGTGCCGCCCCTGGTCGGTGCGCGGATCCGGGTAGAGCGGCGCGGAGAGCAGCGACAGGCGCACCATCGTGCCGCGACCGAGACCGCCGGCCTCGGATCCGTGGATGGGGCTCACGTCGGAGCCGTAGGTGGAGGCGTTCACGACCGCCGCAGCATAGCCGCTGTCGGCGATGCGCACGAAGCGGTGCGTGCAGCTTTCGAACTTGGCGTCGTCCGAGCGGGTGTTCTTGTTGATCGGACGCTCGACGATGCCGTACTGGCATTCGTACTGGGCGTTGACGGCCTGCACGGCGACCGGGACGTCGACCTTGAGGAACTTCTCGGCCGCACGCCAGTCCACATCGGCCTCGAAGTCGAGGGTTCCGGCGCCCGGGCGCAGGACGATCCGCGTGACGATGTCGACGCCTTCGGCCGTGGTGACGACCTCGACGATCGCGCTGCCGTCAGCCTCGACGTGCACGTCGCGGACGGCGGAATCATCCAGCGAGGTGGCGGCGAGGAAGGCGTCGCGCTGGATGTCCCAGGCGTCCCAGTGGAACGGTTCGTCCTTGAGCAGCTCGTAGCGGCCGAGTCTGGTGCCGGCGGGCACGAGTTCGCGGCCGGTCGCCTTGTCGAGCATCGAGGAGACGGTGCCGTCAGCCTCAATGGCCACGACGAGTCTGCCGTTGTCGAGCGTGATCGTCTCTCCGTTTTCGTCGCGTGCGACGCGTACGGCGCCGTCGCGGTTCTCGGGGCTGACGGCGGCGACATCGCGCGCACAGCGGACCGTCCACGCCTCGCAGGCCTTGCGAGAGTACGGGGTGATGACCGCGTCGGACACGGTGGCGTCGTCCGGCTCGACGGCCCTGATGGCGGCGGCGGCTTCGGCGACGATGTCGCGCAGCAGCGCGATGTCGCGCGCGTACTCCTCGCGGGCCCGACGATGCACCCACGCGATCGCCGAGCCGGGCAGGATGTCGTGGAACTGGTTAAGCAGCAGCGTCTTCCAGATGCGGTCCATTTGCTCGCGCGGGTAGACGTAGTCGGGGTTTTTGACCCGTGCCGCGGCGCACAGGTATTCGGCCACGCGCAGCATGGCCTCCTCCTTGCGGCAGCCTCGCTTCATGTCCTGCTGGGCGGTCAGCGTGCCGCGGTGCAGCTCCAGATACAGCTCGCCCCTGAAGACCGGGGTCTCGCCGCGCGCATCGTCGACGATGTCCCGACGCACGCGGTCGAACAGCTCGTCGGGCGTGCCGAAGTCGATCTTCGGGGCGCCGGCGAGGTCACGATCGCGGCGGATGCGCGCGGTCATCTCGCGGGTGGGGCCGCCGCCGCCATCGCCGAAGCCGTACAGCAGGATCGCGTTGCGCGACAGGTCCTTGTCGAGGAAGTTCCGCTGCGAGTATGCGAGCTCGTGCATGCTCATGGACGAGCAGTACGTGTCGGACGGCGGGAAGTGCGTGAGGATGCGCGTGCCGTCGACGCCCTCCCACATGAACGAGTGGTGCGGGAACTTCGTGGTGTCGTTCCACGAGATCTTCTGCGTGAGGAACCAGTCGAATCCGGCGCGGCGGGCGATCTGCGGCCATGAACCGGTGTAGCCGAAGCTGTCCGGCAGCCATACGCCGCGGGGTTCGACGCCGAGATGCTCCTTGAAGTAGCGGCGGCCGAACGTGATCTGGCGGATCAGGGATTCGCCGGCGGGGATCATGTTGTCGGATTCGACCCACATGCCGCCCACGGGGATGAACCGCCCCTCCTCGATGCGACGCTTCATGCGCGCGAACAGATCGGGGTGCTCGGCCTCGAGCCACTCGTACTGCTGGGCGGAGCTCATCGCGTACGTGAAGTCCGGATCCTCGTCCATCAGCGCGAGCACGTTGGAGACGGTGCGCGCCACCTTGCGGCGGGTCTCGCGCACGGGCCACAGCCATGCGGAGTCGATGTGCGCGTGGCCGATGGCGATGTGATTGATGGCGCTGGAGGCCGCGGGTTCGGCGAGCACGCCGGCCAGTTCGCCGCGCGCCGTGGCGAGCGTCGCGTCGATGTCACGCTCATCGTAGGCGTTGAGAGAGCGCTGCAGCGCCTTGGCGAGCTGCCAGTAGCGCGGATCGTCCTCATTGAGTTCGCGCATCAGCGACGAGACGGTCTCCAGATCCATCGAATAGGCGAACACGTCCTCGTTGAACACGGTGACGTCCATGCGCGTAAGGGTGTAGGGGAAGTCGCGCCTGCCGGTCGTCCCCTCCCCCAGCTCGGTGGGCGAGAACGGCGTCGGGCCCTCGACGAACGGGTTGGCGGCGGCTTCGATGTACACGGTGAAGTTCCCCTCGTCGTCGAGGTCGACGTTGGGGGTGCCGTCGGCGGCGACGAGCGGGATCCAGTGGTTGCGCGGGTTCGCCGACTTGACGGCGGTGCCGTCGGCGCGGTAGACGAGGCCCTCGGACTGGAATCCGGGGCCGCGGTGGCCGAGCCAGCCCAGATCCACCTCGAGTTCGACCTTGCGCCCCCGCGTCGCATCGCGGTCGATGCGCCCCGTCACCTCGAACCAGGTGGTACCCCAGGTCTCGCCCCACTGACCGGGTACGGCGAACGGCGTGAACCCGATCTCGCCGGCGCGCACCTTGGCGAGGAACTCGTCGGAGGGCACGGGCTCACCGGGGTTGTCGAACGAGCGGATGGCGCATGACGACAGCGTCGTGTGAATATGCGGCTCGACGCGCTGCCATAGCACGCGGTCGCAGCGGTCCAGCTGCTGCTTGGGCAAGAGGAACATGATGTGTTTCGACTCCTTTGTGGTGTGGTTGGTGTGGTTGGTGATGTTGATGGGGGGTGTTGATGATGTCGGATGTCGGTCGCGACTCAGACGCGGCTCAGACGCAGGGTGGCCAGCTGGAACGGATCGAAAGCGAGCCGCGCCCCCTCGGCCGCCTGACGACCCTCGCCTTGCAGCGCTCGCGGCAGGTCGTCGGCGAGCGCGTCGCCCTCCAGCACGTCCGTCTCGCGCACCGTGGCGCCCGCGAGCGCCTCGGCGACGTGCAGTCGCACGGATGCGCGGCCGCCGGTCGCCTCGTAGACGCGTGCGATGATGTCGCCGGAACCGTCGTCGGCGGGTTTGATCCAGTCCATCACCACGGTACCGGATTCGGATTCCAAGGTGATGCAGGGGTCGATGTCGGGCACGTCGGCGAGTATGGGCGCGTTGAGCGCGCAGGCTGCCTCGTTGACGCGTTCGACGGTCGCGTCGGCGAGCACGGACCAGTCGAACGAGTGGCGTCCGATGTCGGTGCGCGGGTCGGGGAACGTCGGCGCGGAGAGCAGTGACAGGCGGAACATCGTGCCCGCGCCATGCCCGCGGACGGCGTCGCCGGCGATCGGCGCGGCGTCCGACCCGTAGAGGGAGCCGTTGATGACGGCGGCCGCGTATCCGGGTTCGGCGAGGATCGCGAATCTGCCGGTGGAGCTTTCGAACTTCGCCTCGTCGGATGCGCTGTTCTTGACGATCGGGCGTTCGACCAGACCGTACTGGCAGTCGTAGGTGGCGCGGTCGGCGATGATGCCGAGCGGCAGATCGACCTTGAGGAAGCGTTCATGCTCATGCCAGTCGACGTCGGCGTGGAAGTCGAGCGTGGTGGACTCGGGCGCGAGCGTGATCGTCGTGTCGATCGTCGTGTCGCCGTGTTCGATGCGCGTGCGGACGACGGCTCTGCCGTTCTCGACGCCGGCGGCGACGATCCGGCCGACAAGGCCGCGGCCCATGAGCAGGGATTCGCGTTCGATCTCCCACGCATCCCATACGGCCGGCTCGTCCTTCATCAGCTCGTAGCGGCCGAGGCGGGAGCCTTCGGGGACGAGTTCGCGTCCGGCGGCGACGTCGATGAGCGATGAGACGGCGCCATCGTGGTCGATGGTCGCGTCGATGAGTCCGTTGCCGATGCGCACGGCGCCGTCGTCGGTCCGTTCGATCGTGACCGGCGTCGTCGTCCCGTCGTACGTGGCGACGGTCGGACGGGCGCGCCATGACGCGCCGTCGGCACGGTACTGGGCGATGCGAGCCTCGGGCAGCAGGTCGGCGTCCGGGTTCGCCCGGCGCAATACCGCGCACATGTCCGCGGCGATCTTTCCAAGGCGCGCGAGGTCGCGCGCATAGTCCTCGCGTGCCTCGCGGTGCACCCAGGAGATCGACGAGCCGGGCAGGATGTCGTGGAACTGGTTGAGCAGCAGCGTCTTCCAGATGCGGTCCATCTCCTCGCTCGGGTAGACGTAGTCCGGGTCGGCGAGTGCCGCTGCGGCACCGAGGTATTCGACCGTGCGCAGAAGCGATTCCTCCCTGCGGCATCCTCGCTTCATGTCCTGCTGGGAGGTGAGGGTGCCGCGGTGCAGCTCCAGGTACAGCTCGCCCTTGTACGTCGGCATCTCGTCGCCGGCGTTCTCCTCGATCTGCGTGCGCGCCTTGTCGAAGAAGTCGTCCGGCCCCTCGATCGTGACGCGGGAGACGCCTTCGAGGTTCTCGAAGCGGTGCAGGTGGTCCATCATGTCGCGCGTGGGACCGCCGCCGCCATCGCCGAAGCCGAAGAGCAGCAGGGAGCGGTCGGCGAGGTCCTTGTCCTGGAAGTTCTTCTCGGCGTAGTCGAGCTCCTGTGCCTTGCACCATGCGGCGTACGTGTCCGACGGCGGGAAGTGGGTGAAGATGCGCGAGCCGTCGATGCCCTCCCACAGGAACGAGTGGTGTGGGAACTTCGTGGTGTCGTTCCACGAGATCTTCTGCGTGAGGAACCACTCGTAGCCGGCCCTGCGGGCGATCTGCGGCCATGCGCCGGTGTAGCCGAAGCTGTCAGGCAGCCAGATGCCCTTCGGTTCGACGCCGAGATGCTCCCTGAAGTAGCGGCGACCGAACGTGATCTGGCGGATCAGGGACTCGCCGGCGGGCAGCATGCCGTCCGCCTCGACCCACATGCCGCCCACGGGGATGAACCGCCCCTCCTCGATGCGCCGCTTCATGCGCGCGAACAGATCGGGATGGTCCTCCTCGAGCCATGCATACTGCTGGGCGGAGCTCATCGCGTATCTGAAGTCGGGGTCGGCGTCCATCAGCGCCAGGGCGTTGGAGACGGTGCGGGCCACCTTGCGGCGGGTCTCACGCACCGGCCACAGCCACGCGGAGTCGATGTGCGCGTGGCCGACGGCGCTGACGTTCATCGCCGAGGCGTTCGCGGGTCTGGCGAGAACGTCGGCAAGGGCTTCGCGTGCGGCGGATACGGAGTCATGGTCGCGCTCGTCGAAGAGGTTGAGGGAGCGCTGCAGGGCCTTGGCGAGCTGCCAGTAGCGGGGCGAGCGCTTGTCCGCAAGCTCCATCAGGGAGCTGACGACGTCGAGGTCGACACGGTAGGCGTCACAGTCACGGTCGAATTCGGTCAGGTCGGCGGATTTGAAGACGTACGGTTCGTCCGGCCTGCCGGTGGCGCGCTCCCCCAGTTCGGTTTCGATGAACGGCGGCACGCCGAGCAGCAGCGGGTTGCTGGCGGCCTCGAGATAAAGCGTGAATCGCCCGTCGGCGTCGATCGGCACCTGCGTCTCGCCGTCGGCGGACATGAACGGCACCCAGTGGTTGAGCGGGTGCACGGCCTTGATGGCGGTGCCGTCAGGACGGTAGACCAGTCCTTCGATGTGGCCGCCGCAGGAGTGGGGATACCAACCCAGATCGATGACGACCTCCAGCGCACGTCCGTCCTTCGGATATCCCGCGGGAACCTGACCGGTCAGGCGGAACCAGACCGTGCCCCATGTGGTGCCCCATTCGCGTCCGAGCGTGAACGGCGTGAACTCGATGTCCCCCGCGGCGACTCTGGCGAAGAACTCGGCCGAAGGCATCGGCTCGCCGGGGATGTCGAAGGATTCGACGTCCAGATGCGCCACGACCGGGTGGACATGCGGGTCGACGCGCTGTCGGAGGATGCGTTTGCAGCGTTCCAGCTGCGCTTCGGGTTTGAGGAACATCGGTGCTCTGCCACTTCCTTGTCGTGTCTTGTCGTGTTGTCGGCCGTCGTCCGTCGATGTCGCCGTCGGCATCGCGGTCACGTCATCGTGTGTCCTTGACGCCCGCGCTCACGGACCATGCCCTGTCTGTTCGCGCCGTTCGATCCCGACTATCCCGTCGATCCCGACGAACACGGGAACTAAAGCGCTTTAGTATGTATTCTCGTCAACAACGACCACCCTGTCAAGTCCGACGGCGTTGCTCGCCGCCGAAATCCGACGCATACACGCGCCATCCGGGGCAACCGGCCCGTAACGTTCTAATCCACCCTCCGGGAGCACCGCCACAGCCCCATCGCCGGTATTGCCTCCCAAGGTATCCCCATATCGAGATAGCGGTCCGAGACGTTCCTGCCACAACTCGTACGACGTGCCGATTCCACGTTGTTGTGGCCCTCTGCTTGTCCACAACTCGACCGAAACCTCATTTTTGCGATCTTATGGCAATGATCTCTGCCACATCGCACGCAACTGCGTTCTTTCAAACACTTGTGGCAACAGGTCCCGCCACAACACTGCGGAATCGACGCAACGCAAGAGTTGTGGCAATCCCTGAAATGGCCGAATCCTTGGAAATCTGCCATTTTACGCGAATCGCATCCACAACGTCTCGGACGAGCATTGCCACAACATCCTCAGAATCCTTTTTCCGAACACTTGTGGCAGCGGATTCTGCTGCAGAATCCGTCAGACCACATGCCGCACCACACATACCGCTCCCAGAAACCCTCTACAACGACCCGAAACGGCATGTCGGCGAGCGCTGTGGCGGCGGAAACGGCTCGAAATCGTTGGTATCCCAACGAAAAAGCGCCACCCCGGTTGGAGTGGCGCTTTTTGCTGGTGGAGATGCGGGGAATTGAACCCCCACACATCACACCCGAAACCCCTACTCCCGCTTGACCTAAGACGCCTCGCCCTGCTCTTTTGCCCACATATTGCCCACACTCTCCAAAAGCATCGAATTCATCGACTCGCCCACCGCGTCCAGGTCATCGTCGAACAGGTCGGCGTACACATCCAACGTCATGGAAGCGGTCGCATGGCCCAGCTGCCGCTGCACGGCCTTCACGTTCGCGCCGGCATGCACCATCAGGCTCGCGGCCGTATGCCGCAGGTCATGGACGGTCATGCTCCCCTCGATGCCCGCACGCTTGCGCGCCCAGTAGAACCACGACGACGTGGTGTTCGGCCCGTGGGTCCTGCGCACATACCCGCCGTCCGCGCCGGTGAACACCAGATCGCCGGCGGACTTGCCCGCGCACGCCTCCCGCAGAGGGGCGTCCAGCACGGCGGGGAACACGACCTGCCGCCAGCGGTCCGACTTCGGGGTGTCGACGACGATTTTCCCTTTGACCTCGGTGGCGCTGCGTCTGATCGAGAGACGTCGACGCCCGAGGTCCACGTCGCCGACGCGCAGGCCGGCCATCTCGCCCCAACGCAGACCCGTCAGGCCCAGCACGAGCACGATTGTGCGCCGGTCCCCGGCGGCGTCCGCCAGCCGCAGCAGCTCCGCGCAGGTGAGGTACCGGTGCTCCCTGCGCTGTTTGCGGGGCAGTTCGAGGTCACGGCAAGGGTTCGCCGGGATGAGCCTGTCTCGCACCGCCTGTTCGAGAAGGCCGGAGAGGATGCCCTCGGCTCGCAGCACCACCGTCGAGCTCGAGCCTTTTCTGGTGACGTTGCCGTCGGCGTCGGTCTCGCCGGCGTGCAGGTCCGCGACCCATGCCTGTATCTCGGCGTGGGTGATGGACGCGACCTCGCGGCCTCCCCACTGCGGTTCGACCCTGACCCGCCATTCACGTTCGAGGCTCTCGAGGTAGCTGGCCTTCACCCGCACCCTCTTGGCGGCGATCCACGCGGGCCACAGCGACGCGACCCTCGCCCGCCCGGCCTGCGGATCGATGAACGTGCCCCGCGCCTTCGCGACCGTCACGTGCTCCGCGGCCCAATTCTCCGCGTCGACCTTGCGGCGGAATCCACGCCGGTCGGTCTGGCTCCCGTCCGGCTTGCGATACCTCACCCGATACCGCGTCTCACCCTTACTAGTGGTGTATTTCGTTACGCTCGCCATGCGCGACACCCGGCCTTTCCCGCCTCGCGGATACACTGTGCCCTATGCCTCGACGACTGCGGTCGAGGAGAAGGAAAGAACTCATGAAGAAACGAACATTGTGGATCATCTTGGCGGTGTTCTTCGGCATCACCACCGTGTACTCTCTTTTCACCCTCAGCGAGAGCGGCATCGAGGGCCTGATCGGCTGCGCGCTCGTCACGGCCGTCTTCGGCGTGCTCGCCGCCCGCACATCCCCGGACGCACGATTCAAGTCGAAGCCGAAGCGTGCCAGGGCGAAGAAGGTCAGGGTGGATTCCGCCGGTGACTATACCGCGGTCGATCTGGAGACCACCGGGCTCACGCCGGAGGTGGACAGGATCATCGAACTGGGTGCCGTCCGTGTGCGCAACGGCAGACCCGTGGCGACGTACAGTCAGCTCGTCGACCCCGGTATTCCGATCCCGCCGCAGGTCCGACGCATCACCGGCATCACCGACTCCGACGTGCAGGGCAAGCCCACTATCGACAAGGCGCTGCCGGAATTCCTCGATTTCATCGGCTCGGATCCTCTCGTGGGCCATAACATCATCCGGTTCGACGGCGAGTTCCTGCGCCATGAGGCGGCTCGCACCGGCAACACGATCCATCCGACCACACTCGTCGACACGCTGCCGATAGCGCAGCGACTGTTCCCGACCCAGCCCCGTCACCGTCTCGTCGATCTCATCCAGCTGCTCGGCATTGGAGAAGTCGAGACCCATCGTGCCTCCGATGACGCGCTCCAGACGGCGCAATGCTACGAAGCGATGAAGATGTACGCGAAGCGCAGGCATATAAATCTCCGCAAGTAGCCCACAGCCCCGGCAAGATGCCGGGGCTTTGCTTTTACTCGCCATGCAGTATGGCCTTGTAGTCGTCGATGATCTGCACGGTCAGGTCGAGAGCCTGCGCGATCAAGAAGCTGTCGCCTCCATAGATCCTCTCGGCCGTCGCGTAGTCCACCGGCCGGATGCAGCGTAGCGCGGTCTCGCGCCGTGCCCGGCGCTCGGCCTTGGCGTCGCCGTGGCCTCCCTGATCGTGGTGTTCGGCGTGCACGAGCTCGTGGACGAGTGTGCAGCGTCGCATGTAGTCCGGCATGTTCTCGTCGATGATGATGAGATGGCCGGGATCGTAGTAGTAGCCGCATTTGCCGGGCGCCATGGGTCGTTCCTCGACCCTGACGCCCATTCTCGCGGCCTCGTCGAGCAGGTCCTCGTACCGCAATGCCCGCTCTCCCTTCCTACTCACGCGGAGTGTTCATCTCGTTTTCCTTGTCGGGGTTGGTGCTCGCCGCGAGATCGAAGCTGTCGGGGTCTGCGACGATGCGATCCGCCAGATCGGAGGCGGCGCGTTCGCGTTCCAAGCGTTCGGCCTCGGCGATGATGTCGCGCAGCGTCTGGACCGGGTCCGCACCGCACACGTCACAGATGATCAGAAACTCAGACAGACGGATCGGCGCCTTGAGTCCGTTCCTGATATCTCGCACTCGGTTGTATCCAATTGCGCTTTTAGACGCTCGGTCGATGGCGGAATTGTTCATCCCTGCGTGCTGGATCACGTTGTCCATAACTTTTGCGGACACCTCATCGACAAGGCTTCGCTCTCTCTTATTGGCTGCCATATCAGCAACTATAGCAGACACGCCGAGCATTTGCTATGAGATATAGCAGGCGCTATATTGGGAGTCAGTTAGAGCAAATGCTATAGAGGAGGTCAGGATGAGCGAGACGGAAGCCAAGGGCTGGAGCGAGACGCACAAGCCGGAGGGGGTCAGCGACACGGACTGGTGCCACTACCTCTGGCAGGTCGCCGGACAGACGACGGAGGTCAGGGCGGCCAAGGCCCGGGAGTTCGGATACCCGCAGGTTCCGGACAACGTCCTCGCCCTCGCCTGAGTCCCAGAAAGGACAAAGTCATCATGCAGACAGTGAAGAGACTGCCGCCGAACGCCGGCATCGGCCGAGGTCCGGCATTGCCGCTGAAGCCCGGCATGAAGAAGATCGCGAAGCGCCTCACGCGCAAGGCATGGAGGGCATTGAGGACAGGGAACGTTCCGGACACGCAAGTGGCAAGAGCTGCAGAGGTGAACCGGATGACCGTCCAGAGCTTCCGTACCGAAGAGAGACCGCGCGATGACATGAGCCTCAAGCTGTTCCTCGCCGCCATCAACGAAACCGGCGGCGATCCGGCGCAGGTCATCGCGGACACGTTGAACGCCGCCGGTTCGACGGAGGTTGCGTGATGGCTGAGATCACTCGCATGACGTGGAACGGCGACTGTTCCATCGACCGTCAGGGACCGGCAGGCTCGTGGCGCATCTGGATGGCCAGCGCCGACCGCGTTCACATCGTCGAGGGCATGACCACCACCGCCATGCGCGAGTTCGCCCGCCAGATCAACCGGACCCTCAAGGAATCGAAGGAGGAATCACGATGAAGCGTGAATCGTTTTCGCATCGTTACCCGTATACGACCGGCCTGATTTGCGTGGTGCTCATCATCGGAGCGTTCCTTTACGTGGTCACTCACTGGTGGCCGACTGACCCGTGGGGCATGACGGCAGCGTGGCTGATCGGCGCGGGCGGTTTCATCCGCCTGGCCTGCCTCATCCTCGCCGACCTCGACGACCTCGACGAATAACAGTCTTGCCCGCCGGGACACCCTTCCTCGCCCCGGCGGGCGGCGACAAAGGCCAGTCGTTAAAACCAAATAACCGAATATGACCATACTCCCGGCGCGACAACACATGTTCCCCGCGCCGGGCCACACACGCCGGGGTCGCAACCTTGTCCACGTATTTCCCCCCCGGCACCGGGCGGCAGCAGGCAGGCCCCCAGCCGAGATCGCGGGTCATGTACGCGGCAAAGGCCGGGCTCGTGGTGCAACTCCACGACCGTCCACGAGCAACCGCTCAACAAAAAAGCCCCGGCTGCAACCGAGGCAAGAGAAAGAACTCACAGAAAGGATACCACGATGTGCAAGCTGCTGTCATACGCCGATCTGGCCAGACATTACGGCATCACCGTTACCTCGATGTACGACCGTGTTTACCGCGGCTCAGCCCCAACCCCTGTGCTCGGCCCCGGAGGCCGCGTCCGCGGATGGCGACCCGAGGAGGTCGAGAAATACGACCGCGCCCACACCATGACCCGCAGGGAATACCTCTACGCGCAGAAACGCAAATGAACGACCTCACCCAGCTCCTCGACCGACTCGTCACCGACACGGGCCTACGCCGCATCCTCTACGAAGCCGACCGGGATACGTTCCACACACTCATGCATGCCGCAATCAACCAACTCATCCAAAGGAAACACGCCAAATGACCGACACCCCTCAAACCGACGACATCGAACTCGTCAACCGTTTCAGCGGCCAGCTGGGCAAAAACCTTGACCTGTTCAAGGTTAAGGCCAGCCGGCAGTTACTCCGGCAACTCGTTTTCCTCAGCCTGCTCTCGACCGGCACATGCCTCACCCCGGTCGCCTACGAGAGCGACGACGAGAACGCCAAACCCATCATCGAGTCGACCGACTCGCGCATCAACCGCACCCTCGACATCATCATCGACGAACTCGACCGACTGCACGCGACCCGCGAACACCTCGACGCGAGCCTCAACAACGCCCCGACAAGTCCGACGAACAGCACCTCCGACATGGAGACGGGGGATGAAGCCCGATTCGGCCGCTACCGGACCCTGCTCGACGGGGCGTACAAGGCCGTCGAACAGGTCCTGCACGAGGCCATGACCAGCCGGGACGGGTTCATCGCCCAGGACGCGAACGAGGCGATCGCCGGCATCGTCGCCCTGCGTGACAGAGTCGACTCTTTCGACGACGGATACCTGTCCGAGGAGGACATGCAGTGAGTGGGAAGGTCACGCGCTCGAACCTGATCGCGCGGGCGCAGCAGCGTTCCAAGGACACCGGCAACGCGTTCAACGTGCATCGTTTCCGTGGAAACGGCACCACGAAGGCCGGACGCGAGGCCGCGTGGCATGCGTTCCGCGACAAGGGCGTGGGCGGCTCGGATATGAGCACGATCCTCGGGCTGAACCAGTGGGCGTCCCCGTACGACCTGTGGCTGGAGAAGACCGGCCGTCAGGCGCCGGAGGACATCAGCGGCAAGTGGGCGATCGTCAAGGGCAACGCCCTCGAGGTCGAGCTGCGCCGCCGCTTCCGCACCCTGCACCCCGAGCTGATCACGGTCGACGGCACCGACATCAGCATCGCGGCCGCCGCTCACCCCTGCATGCACGCCTCGCTGGACGGCTGGCTGTACGACCCCGAATCGGACTCGTTCGGCGTACTGGAGATCAAGACCGCGAACGCCATCCGCGGCCGCAACGACTGGCACGGCGAGGACGGGATCCTGTGCATCCCCGACTACTACATGGCGCAGGTCACCCACTACCTCGCCGTCACAGGCTTCGACTGGGGTTACGTGTACGCGGACATCGGCGAAAGCGAACCTGTCGAGATCAGGTTCGAGCGCGACGAGGAGGACGTGGAGGCGGTCACCCGCAAGGCGGAGGAGTTCTGGGGGTTCGTCCAACGCGACGAGATGCCCGCACTGACCGGCGCGGACGTGGACAAGGCGCAATCCACCCAACCCTACCCGGAGGGCTACGAGCAGGTCGAGGACAGTGAATTCGACGACCTCGCCGGCATGTACGACACATACGCGCAAACCGAAAGCAACGCGAGGAAAGCGAAGGAGAAGATCGCGGCCCAGCTGAAGGCCATGGTCGGCGCGGACCGCGAAGGCCTGATCAGCGGCGGGTGGAAGGTCGGCTACAGGACCATCCACTACAAGTCCAAGCCCGCGGTCGAAGCGAAACCCGCGTACGACCAACGCCGATTCACCATAACCAAACTCAACACCAAGAAGGAGAACTAATCATGGGACAACTCGCACAGGCGGCGCAGGGCCGCCAACTCCAAGCGATGAACCCAGCGAAGCAGATGAAGCAGCTGCTGGAGAAGTCATGGCCGCGCATCATGGCGGTCATGCCCAAGGAGATGAGCGCGCCGCGCCTCTACCAGATGTACCTGAGCACCATCAACCGAGAGAAGGAGCTCGCGAACTGCACCGTCGAATCGGTGCTGTCCTGCTTCATGCGCTGCACGTCGCTCGGTTTGGAGCCGTCGAACGTGAACGGGCTCGGCATGGCGTACATCCTGCCGTTCGGCAACAAGAACTACCGGACCGGCCAGAAGGAGGCCACGTTCATCCTCGGCTACAAGGGCATCCTCGAACTCGCGCGACGTTCCGGCCAGATCAGGGACATCAGCGCCCGCGTCGTCCACGAGGGCGACGAGTTCGAGTACTCGTACGGTTTGAACGAGGACCTGCGCCATGTGCCGTGCGCGCACCACGGCAAGCTCACCCACGTGTACATGATCGCGAACTTCAAGGACGGCGGACACTACTTCAAGGTCATGAACGCCGACGAGATCAAACAGGCCATGCAGCGCAGCCCCTCCGCGCGCAAGCAGAACAGCCCGTGGCACACCGATTTCGAGGCCATGGCCATGAAGACCGTGATCCGCCGCTCCGCCGCGTTCCTCCCGCTCAGCGTGGAGACCAAGACCGCGATCGTCGAGGACGAGGCCACGCCCGACTACTCCGACGTGTTCAAGCCGCTCCCGGACACGATCACCGACGACGAGCCGGTCGCCGTGGACGCGGAACCGCAGGACGAATCGCCGACCGCACCCGAGGAGCCGGCCGACACCGATACCACGAACGACATCGAACCTCAGCAGGAAGGCGGTGAGTGATGGCCGTCAACATCGCGTTCAAAGGCAACGTCGGCAAGGATCCCGAGACCCACACGTTCCAGAACGGCAACAGCGTGACCACGTTCAGAGTGGGCGTATCCCAGGGCTATTTCGACCAGTCGCACCAGTGGCAGGATCAGGGCACCATGTGGATCACGGTGGAATGCTCTCCCACCGCCGCCCAACAGCTCCCCTACGTGCGCAATGGCGCGAAGGTCCTCGTCACCGGCCTGCTGTCCCAGAGGTTCTACACCAAGAAGGACGGGAGCCAAGGCAGCGAGCTGCGCGTCTACGCGCAGGCACTCGGATTCCAGCACCGGCAGCAGCAGAACAACGCCGGCACACAGCAGCCGCAGCAGGGCGTGTACGCCCCGCAACGGCAGCAGCAGGCGGCGCCGCCGTCCGACCCGTGGGCCGACAACTCGTACGGCAACGACCCCGAGGACCCGGCGTTCTGATGCCCCGACTGCACCTGTACCACGACGAGACGCCGCCCGACACGGACGCGACGTGCCCGGTCCACGGCTGCGCGATCTACCCGCTGCGGCCCATCCAATGCCCGGAATGCGAAAAAGAACTCGAGGAGCTTGCGAATGAATACGGCACCGAACGCTGACGACGGGACGATCACGATCGCCCGGTCGATGGAGGTGAGCTACACGGCACTGGACTCGCAGGCCGGACTGTCGTACGACACCACGATCCGTGTGAACGTAAACCCCGACCGATATTACCCCGACTTCACCGCGGTCGCGCTCCTGTGGATGGCGTCCACGCACATCTTCCACGGCATCGACGAATTCAACGGCTTCCGCGACGACTTTGAGCAGGATCCGACGAAACGCTACCAGGAGATCGTCGACCACTGGCCAGCCGTCTTCGGAGACACCGAGAAGGCACTCAAGAAACTGTTCGCGTCGGCCAAGCCGGTCGTCAAACGACCCCCGTGGAGCCTGTGCCCCCGCTGCAGGAAACCGGTATGGGCCGAGGAGGGCACCGTCGACCTGCGAGAGACCCGACGCCTGCTCGCCGCCAACCCGAAACCGCTGTGGTGCCGGACCTGCGGCCAGCGCTTCCAGTACGCGGAGGACGACCGGATCGCGTGCAACAGCGAGTTCAGCATCAGGGAGACGGCCGACACCCTCGCGTCGATGTTCCCCGCCGAGCAGCCCACGTTCGAGACGATCCAGATCGAGGGGACGAGGCATGGCGAACCCAAGTAAAAACAAGGGCACCTGCATGGAGACGTGGACCGTCCGCTACCTCGCGTGGGCGCTGCAGGACACCCGCATCGACCGCATGCCGCTGAAAGGCGACGCCGATCAGGGCGATCTGGCCGGCGTGCGCTACGCGGGGGAAAAGGTCTGCGTGGAATGCAAGGACACCAAACAGCCCCAATACCGGCGCTTCTGGCAGCGCACGCTCGAGGAGGCCGCGAACATGGACGCACCGTACGCGGTCCTCGTCCGCCACCGCAGGGGCGTGGGCGTGAAAAGCCTCAACGGCATGGCACGCCAGATGGCCGTCATGGACACCGCGATGGCCGAACGGTTCCTCGACGCGTGCAGGGCGGGAGACGATTTCAAGGCAATGGTCCGCAGGGAGGCGAGGGCGGTGCGAGGCACCCCCACACTCGTATGGATGCCCCTCGAACTGTTCGCCCTGATCCTCAACCACGGGCTCCCGTTGGGCCCGGAGGACCGATAATGACCGGCTTTATCGCCACCATCCTGCTGCTTGCGCTCACCGTGCTCATCGGATGGCTCGGCGGAAGGAAGTGACACCATGGCGCGACAGGGATACGCGAAACTGTCGAACGGCCTGTGGCTCAACGACAAGGTCAACGACCTCATCGAACGCAGCCCGCGCGCGTTCGCCATGTGGACGCTCGCCATCAGCTACTGCTCCGACCAGCTGAACGACGGGATCATGAGCATGCGCGCGTGGCGCCGCATTGGCGCCGACGACGAGGACGTGCTCACGCTCGTGGCCGCCGGACTGGTCGACAGGACCGACGACGGCATGTACGCGATCCACGACTACCTCCAGCACCAGAACAGCAGGGAGAGCGTGGAATCGGAGCGGGAGGCCGCGAAGGAGCGCATGAGCCGCAAACGCGCGAGCAAGCGTTCGCCCGAACAGAACGAGCCTACGACAGAACAGGACGAAACACGTTCGGACGAAGTTCGCGCGAACACCGACCGAACAGCCACCGAACGTTCGGACGAAGTTCGGACGAAGTTCCTTGGTTTAAACCAAAACCAAAACCAAAACCAAAACCAAATACTTCCTCCCCCTACCCCCTCCGCGGAGGGGGCGACGGCGGACGGCGAAACCGACGACGAGGGCTTCAAGCGCTTCGAGGCCGCGTACCCGAAGCACGGCAACCGGGCTCGCACTCTGGACGCCTACGCGAAGGCGCTCGTCGACGGGGCCATGCCCAGCCAGCTCGAGGCCGCCGCCAGGGCGTACGCGAAAGCCTGCCGGGACGAGAACAAGCCCACCCGGTTCATCCCGCAACCCGCGAACTGGCTCACCAACGGCCAGTGGCGCGACCACCTGCCAGCCCCCGCACGCCCGGAACTCCCCAGCGACGCGTGGATCGGCCGGCACCTGCTCGAGAAGCTCCCCGACTGGTCGGACGGATGGCACGCGCAACGCCGCCTCATCCGACTCATCCGCGACGGCACGCCAGCCGACCAGGCCGCGGAAACCATCATCGGCGAAATCACCAGCAAACGAGAGGAACCAACGACATGAACGAAATACGCGTACTGGGCGCGCTCATCCTCATCACCACCGGGGCCGCCGGAATCATCACAGGAATCGCGCTGACGGCCTACTACGGAACGCGGGGTGACGGACGATGAGCGTGCAGCGAGGCAAAGGGCCCACCGTGCCAGCCGACCGTCGCCACGAGGCGTTCCCCGTCCGCGAATGGCTAGCGAACAGACTCGAACGGCCGCTCGCCTACTCGGAAACGACGACGTTCGGACGGATGGCCCACGACCGGTACACGGCCGACCACAAACGCCAGCCCTACACAATGCGATTCGGGCGCAAAAGCAGCCAGATCACCGTCTACCTGCCCGAGGACGAGCCCATGCTCGACAGCGTGCTCGCCGACTACAGGACCACCGACACCTACCGGAACGCGGAGAACAACCAATGATGAGCGACTTCGAAATCGCCGCGCAGAACGCGGCGGCATCCCACGGATACGATCACTCGATCGAGGAGACCATGGCGTTCCTCATGGGCGCCCAATGGTGCCTCGACCAGACACGCATGCTCGAGACCGCGATCACCGAAAGCGCACCCACCGACGAGGAGCTACAAGCCGGCGCCGAGGCCCTGCTGCTCGACGACGCCGGTCTGAGCTGGATGGAGGCGACCCCGCATCAGCGCTACCAGTACACGCAGTGGGCGCGAACCGTGATGCAGGCCGTCATAGATCTGCACAACCACACGAAGGAAATTGAATGAGAAAGTTCGTCCCCATCGACAAGCTCCGGTTCACGAGCGTGTACCGGATCGTGCAACGCAGGGATGGCGAGGTCACCGCGCGATACAACGCGCGGCTCGTCTCCGGCGTCGAACGGGAGGACGACGACACGTTCACCCTGCGCTTCCAGGAAACGAGCGAACCCGCCAACAGCGGCACCCTGTACATCAACGAGTGAGAGGATCACCAATGAGGGAAACCATCTGCATCACCTACCGTTGCGAGGACGAGCTCACTCGCAACACCGAGACCGTGCCGCTCTCCGTCGTCACCCTTGACGATCAGGGGCGCGCCGTCGACATCCAGACCTACGAGCGCGGCCACACCAGCATGCGACACCGACTCCGCACCGACCTCATCGATATCGTCACCAACGTCACCTATGAGTACCTCTACGGGGAGGACGAATGAGCATCAATACGATAGTCCACCGCAAGCTCCGCGTGCTCGCGGGATGCCTGCTGATCATCCTCGCCGGCCTTCTCGCAGGATGCGGCAACACTGGCGACGGCACCGCCCAATCGCCCGACACGAGCACCGAGACCCGCGTCTACCAGACCAGTGACGGACGCCGCGTCACCTGCATCGTCATCACCCGGGGACTCGTCCGAACCCCGGAGGCCATGTCGTGCGATTGGATTCACGCCGACGGCAGCGACTGGATGGGAGCGGAATCATGAACGTCAGCGTCTCGATCGACTGGAAACGCACGCCACTGAGCGAACTCAACCGGCACCGGTTCATCGCGGTCACGCAGGAGGGACAGACCCTCTACGGATACCTGTCATACGAGCCCGACGGCATGCACGGGCCCACCTGCTTCGACTGGGACTACCTGACCGAGGTCCTCGAACGCCACCCGGCCGGCCACAACGTCCTCTACCCCGGCTTCCGCTTGATCAACGTGCTCGAGGAGGTGAAACCATGACGAGCAAAGCCAAAAAGGACATGGTCATCCGCTGGAACGCGCGCGGCGTCGCCTCACCCGAGGAAACCGCACGACTCCTAGGCATCCCACTACCCGAGGTCCACGCGATCCTCAAAGAGAGCATGACACGACACCCGAGCGTACGCACCACCGACCCCGAATTCATCGAACCGCCACTATTCGAGTGAAAAATGATCCTCCCCTGACGCCAACCAGAACGGGAGAACCAAAAAAGATGACGAAAAGATAATGCGCCACCTGCACCACCAATCATACCCGAGGAGAAGCCATGCCCGAATGCCAGAACTGCCAGAACCCGGTCGAAACACCATGGACCCTATGCGCCGCCTGCCGACGCGACTACGCGACCCAACTCCACCGGCTCCGCGTCGACATGCAGCTCCTCCAACGACTCGCCCGCCACGAATACAAGCTCACCGACCCCACCAACAGCGGACACGCCCACGGCGGTGACGCCCCGCTCCCGGTCAACCCGCACCTCGAGGACATGCTTGACGAGGTGGAAAGCATGCTCCAAGACGCATGGTTCGACACCGGCGCCCCATGGACCGACAAATGGCAACGACTCATCACCCGCATGCAAACCCACCTCAACCAACTATGCCAGGCGCCCCACGCCGGCCAATCACTCCGCAGCATCACCAAAGCCATCATCCGCATCGAAAACGTACCCGTCGACCGACGCCCCCGCACCCGCCGCATCATCGGCCACTGCCCCGAATGCGGACGCGAAATCACCGCCGCCAAAAACGAACTATTCCGCATCTGCGAATGCGGCAACCTCGTCCGCACCGACGACATCCGCGAACAAGCCCGAAACAACATCGACAAATACCACAAGACGCTCACCCCCGCAGGATGCGCCCAATGGCTCCACGACGAATACGGCTACCAAATCAGCCGCAAAACAATCCTCATGTGGATCCGACGAGGCAAACTACCCAGCACAAAACCAGTCGAAGGATCCGACGGATACTACGAATTCAGCATCCGTGAGATACTCCCGCTCGCCATGGCAAGCAGAAAATAAGGGGACTACAATGCCCGAACTAATCAACATCGGAGCAGACCTGTTTGTACCACAGGAATTCAATGAAGACAACATTACAATCCATGAAGAACCGAACATAATCTATTCCGTCAGAATAGTCCATTCAACGACGGACAATGAATTCCATATTACATCGCTTACCGTCGCAACAAGAGACGGCAACCCACTACCCGCCGAAAACAGAATCCTCTACGCCACGATAAAAAAGAAGGCAATCAGCAAAAACATATACATCCTAGACCGCCAAAAAGGTTTAATCCCATATTACCCCGTCAACATACCAAGATCACATAAACGCGGTGCCACCACGATTGACCTGTTGTACACGGCTCGAATCTATGTGGCCGCTCGATACGGCGACGGCGACGCCCGCGAAATGATGTGCAGCATGCTCGGCGTCAGCAGGTCCACGGCCGGCCGTTGGGTGTCGAAGGCGCGTGAGTTGGGCTACATCGACGGACACACGACATCAGCCCGGCAGTAGGCTGTTGCCACACCGTGGTATACTCTCGTACCGAGATCACTATATTGAGGCCATCACGGAACGAACCGGATGGCCTCAACTCATATACGCGCATATACGCGCATATACATGCATACACCACAACAACGAGGGGGATGACAACAAAGCATGCCCACTCAACCCCGCACCCGAACAAACACAAGAGCATTCAACAAAGCCCGAAAACAATTCTTCCAGCAATGCAAACACAACAACGCACCCTGCTGGCTCTGCGGCATGCCAATCGACTACAACGTCGACCCCAACACCACTGACGACAGCTTCAACCTCGACCACTACTACCCCGTCAGCAAACGCCCCGACCTCCAAGAGGATCCCGCCGGCTTCAGACCAAGCCACGCCCAATGCAACAACCTCCGCGGAAACAAAGACCCCAACACCCCCATCGGCCAACTCAGCCGCCAATGGATACACACCTAACCCCACACCAAGCCACACCACACCAAACAAAATGGGGAGGGGCGGTAGAATCCCAAAACCACCCCCAAACGGCCCACTATCCGCATGGCCGGTCGGCCTCTCCCCCCGTTTTTTACCACCCTATCGCGCGTTAGCGTTGGAATGGAGCCGTTTATGCCTGATCTTAGGGTTGAGTCGTTTCCTCTTGATGCTCTTCGGACGTATCATCGGAATCCGCGTCGTGGTGATGTGGATGCGATTGCGGAATCGTTGAGGGTGAGGGGCCAGTATAGGCCGATCGTGGTTAATATCGGTTCGCATGCGTCGTATCAGATGGAGATTCTGGCGGGCAATCACACGTATCTGGCCGCGAGGAAGCTCGGCTGGGAGTCGATTCAGGCGACGACGGTGGATGTGGATGATGATCAGGCGGCGCAGATCGTTTTGGCGGATAATCGTCTCGCTGATCTCGGTGGTTATGATGATCGGACGCTCGCGGACCTGCTGCAGGACGTCGATAGTCTTGACGGCATCGGCTGGGAGAAGGATGATGTGGACGATCTGATCGCCGCTCTCGAACCGGAGCGCGACGACGGTGAGGTCGAGGACGTGGAGGTGCCCGAGAACGCGCCGCAGCGCGTGAAGCGTGGCGAGATCTGGGTGCTTGGAGACCATCGTCTCATGTGCGGCGACAGCACTAGCGCCGTGGATATGCGGAAACTCACAGGGGAGGGGGGGGACGTTGATCTGTGGCTTACGGACCCGCCCTATAACGTAGCGATCGTCGGCAAGACCAAGGATCATCTCACCATAGAGAATGATTCATGGTCGGACGACTCCAAGTTCGTGGACTTTCTTCATAGGGCGTTCTCCACTGCAGTCGACGTGCTCAAGCCCGGAGGGTCATTCTATATCTGGTATGCGGCGACGCATGCAGGGAACTTCCTCGCCGGAGCGAAAGCCTCCGACCTGCATATCCGGCAGATTCTCGTATGGGCGAAGAGCAATTTCTCTCTCGGCCGTCAGGATTACCAGTGGAAGCATGAACCCTGCCTGTATGGCTGGAAGGACGGTGCCTCCCACCGCTGGTTTTCCGACCGCAAGCAGACCACGCTGCTCGAGTTCGAGAAGCCGGCCAGGAATGCTGAGCATCCGACCATGAAGCCGGTGCCGCTCATGGCCTACCAGATCAGGAACAGCAGCCGTGTAGGCGAGACTGTTCTTGATGGTTTCGGAGGCAGCGGTTCGACGCTCATGGCCTGCGAGCAGACCGGGCGGAAATGCCTGACCATGGAACTGGACCCCCATTATTGTGATGTGATCCTCAAACGCTGGGAGGATTACACCGGTCGCAAGGCCGATCTACTGACGGAATGAGGTGATTGCCGTGACGGCGAGCGAGAAGGATAAGCGCGCGTTGCGTCTGTTCGTTGCCGCCACGGACCTCGAGCAGATTCGCGACAAGCTGGGATACAAGACCGTCTCATCGGCGTTGGCCGCGATCCGTCGCGCGCTGGAGGATGCCAGGCGCGGCAAGGACCAGCCGACCGAACGCGCTCTCGAACTGGAGCGTATCGACAGCCTGTATCGTGCCGCGTACCCGCAGGCGATTCAGGGTGATCTGAAGGCGATCGACACATGCAACACGCTGTCGGAGCGACGTATCCGGTTGATGGATAAGCCGGGCGATGGGGCAGCGATCACGGCGGCGTATGAGGATACGCTGCGCGCGTTGGATACGACGGACGCGGATGCGGCGGTGACCGCGGCGGGTCGTGCGATCGCGCGCCAGATCGATTATGCGCTGATGCATGGCACCGGTCAGGAGGTCACCAAGGCCCTCTATCTCGTGCCGCACCTGATGAACGTGCTGCGCGAGCTCGGCGCGACGCCGGCGGCACGCGGCATCGTGAGACAGGCGGCGAAGGACGTGAAGCCGGTCGCGGATGAGTTCGAGGAGTACCTCGAGAAGATCAACAACTCGTGACAGGGGAGGCGGCCATGGACTACGGCGAGATCATCGACGACGACCATGGCATCACCCGCCCCCGCGTATACACCCCGCCGTTGCGCGAACTGACGCCGGAGACCACGAACGGCTTCCAGGTGATCGAGTTCGCGCAGCGGTTTTTGAAGGTCGATCTCTACCCGTGGCAGAAATGGCTGCTGATCCACGCGCTTGAACTCAACCCGGATGGCTCGTACCGTTTCCGTCGCGTCATCTCATTGGTGGCGCGTCAGAACGGCAAGACCACCGTCATGGGCGTTCTATGCGCGTGGTGGCTGTTCGTCGACTCGGGTCGGCACCCGGAATTGTCTCCCGCATGGAAGTTTCTGGTGGTCGGCGCCGCGCAGACTTTGGACAACGCCCGCGCCCCCTATCAGGCCGTGCTTAACTGGTGTAATCCGAATCCGCAGTCGGATGAGGAGGCGGCGCTTACCGTGTCGGCGCTCCAGCGTCGCGTGCAGCGTGTGAACAACAGCCACGGCGAGGAGGCGATCGTCTGCCGCAACAAGGCGCAGTACATCGTGCGCGCCGACAAGAACATCCGCTCGAAGAGCGCGAGCAGGGTCGTGTTCGACGAGCTGCGCGAACAGCATACGGATGAGGGTTGGAACGCGGTCAGCCAGACCACGAAGGCGATCTGGTCATCCCAATTGTGGGGTATCAGCAACGCGGGCGACTACCGTAGCGTGATCCTCCGCAAACTCGTGGACGAGGGCCGCGCGTTGGCCGAATCATGGAACGAGCAGGTGGTCGCGGGCTCCGCCGGCGTGGACGACTGGCGTGAGACCCACGACGACTCCTATGGATATTTCGAGTGGAGCGCTCCCGACGGTTGCGCGTTGGACGACCGGGATGCGATCCGCCAGGCGAATCCCAGCATGGGGTATGGGCCGATGACCTACCGGTCGATCTGCGCGGACATCAACGGTCTCACGGAGGCCGCGTTCCGCACGGAGGTGCTGTGCCAGTGGGTTACGGCGGATATCACCCCGTACATCGACCCGCGCATGTGGCGTCGTGGCATCGACGAGCATTCGTTCATCCCCGTGGATGGGCGCGTGGTGTTGTCGGTGGATACGAGCGCGGATCGTGAGACCACGTACATCGCCGCGGCCGGCTACCGGTCGGATGGGCTGCCGCATGTCGAGCTGATCGCGCGGCGTGACGGCATGCTCTGGGTGCCCCACTATCTGCGGCTCCTGCGCGACGCGTGGCCGAACATTCATGAGATCGCGATCCAGTCGAAGGGTTGTCCGGCGGTTGATTTCTGCGATCCGCTCACGGAGGCTGGTTGGACGGTCCACATGATCGAGGGGTTCAGGGTCGGCGCGTGCACGGGACGGTTCCGTGACCGGGTGCGCGAGGGCAAGCTGCGGCATCTCCCCCAGCCCGCGGTCGAGCAGCAGGTAGCAGTGGCGGTCACCCGCCGTCTCGGCGAGGTCGAGGTGTGGGACCGGACGCAGAGCGCGATGCATATCAGCGGGCTGATCGCGGAATCCGAGGCGTTGTACGCGTTGGAGACGATGAGCGGGGAACCGGAGCCGCCGAAATACCAGCCGAGCATCGGCGTGAGAGTCAGATTCTAATCGTAGGAGGGACCATATGGGATTGTTGGACAGATTGCTGCGTGGTCCCGCGGCCGTGGCGTTGAAATCCGCGGATCCGGCGAACCTGCCGACCATCATGGACGCGGCCACGCCGTCGGTCATCGACTGGCCCACGGAACGTGAGTGGGAGCATGCGGCCAACGGCCTCTACTGCCGCGAATACGCGGTGAGAGTGGTCGTGGACTACATCACCCGTCAGCTCGCGTCCCTGCCGCTCAAGGTCTACCGGCGTAACGCGGACGGTGACGCGGAGGAGGTGCATGACACGCCCCTCGTCCGGCTCGTCCGCCACCCGTCGCGCCTGCCGGGCATGAGCCGATACCGTTTCTATGCCTCCCTGATCCGCGACATGCTCCTCGAGGACAAATGGCTGGCCACATTGGGATTGGAACGTGACGGCGAGTATACGCTGCGGCGTATCCCCGTCGAGGGCTACTCGCTATCCGCGAACGGTTTCGGGGAGATCACGGGCGTGACGATCGATTCCGTCGACGGGAACCCCGGCGGCGTGTACCAGTTGCCGTCGCCGCGCATCCTCTTGGACGTCGGCTACGTGGACGGTTTGCATTTCGGCGATCCAATCACCCGCGTGCTCCGCCCGCTGCTCTCCGAGGCGCGGGCCATGGCCGAATACCGGCGTTCGATCGCCGAACACGGCTATCAGATTCCCGCGTACGTGTTCAGGCCGAAGGAAATGCCGTGGGCCAACCAGGATGATTACGACGAGTTCGTGCAGGGGTTGCGCAATTACACGGCCAACGGCGGCATGGCCGGCTCCATTCCCACTCTCAAGGATGGCATGGAAATTCGGACCATCGACAACCTGTTCAAGCCGGTCGATATGGCCGATTTGGAGGCGCGTGAGCGGATCAATGAGCAGGTCGCACTCGCGTTCCAGATTTCGCCGGAGAATGTGGGCTTCCGCACCGGCACCAACTCCAACATCGCAGCGTACAAGGAAAAGTTGTGGAACGTCGAGCTGCTGCCGTATCTCGTGGCGTTCGAGGAGGCGTTGAACCTCACGCTCCCCGCGGCGGTCGGCGAACCCGACTGCTACATCAAGGCCAACTTGGACGCGAAGCTGCGCGGCACGCTCGAGACCCAGTATCAGGCGTTGTCCACGGCGACCGGCCGGCCTTTCATGAGCACGAATCAGGCGCGCGAAATCCTCGATATGCCGAAGGTCGAGGGCGGCGACGATCTCATCACCCCGCTCAACGTATCCCAGGGCGGCCAGCCCAGTCCGCAGGATGGCGGGCGCACGCAGAACGCGCAGCAGGCGGCCAGCCCGAACGGCAAGAGCGCCGCGGTCGCGGTGTTCGACGAATTCCAGCGTCTCTACCAGTATGATGCCAACTTCCGGCGAAGGTGGGACGCGATGACGAGAGGAGAAACCGATGACGAAACTTGAATTCAGGAGCTTCGACGTCAGGGAGGCGCCGGAGGATAGCGGCGGCGGCACGGGCGTGTTCCGCGGCTACGCGTCCACATGGGACAAGGATTTGTATGATGACGTGATCGTCAAGGGCGCGTTCGCGCAGACCCTATCCGCCGATTACCCGGACGGCGGCGCGGGCATCCCGATCCACTGGGAGCACAGGGATGGAAGCCCGAACGACATTATTGGCGAGACGTTGAGCGCCGTCGAGGATGATCATGGCCTCCTGATCACGGCGAAGCTCGACACGGATATTCCGGAGGGAAAACGCGCCTACGATCTACTGCAGCGTGGTCTCATCCATCAGATGAGCATCGGATTCGTCCCGGAGAAGACCGCGTGGGTCGAGGCGGAGGACGCCAAGACCCCGTTAGACGGGCATAGGGAGATTCGACAGATCAAACTGTTTGAAATCTCGCTCGTGCAGATCGCAGCGAATCAGGGCGCGGAGGTACTCGAGGTCAAATCGGGTCGCGCGATCAGCGACGCGAACCGGTCGAAGATACAGGGCGTCGTGGACGCGTTGACCGCGCTCCTCGAGGATTCCGCACCCCCGTCCGCCGACGACAAGCCCGACGACACGGACAAGCCGGACGAAGAGCCGGACGACACCACGTCCGACGACACCACGGACGGTGATACCGCGAACGATGCCGAGGACGGCGAGACCGCCGCGAAAAAGGACTTTGACCACAATCAGGTCAGGGAAATCAAGGAAATCAGCGACTTCCTCTCGCTGGCAAACAACAACAAGGAGGATCCCGTGAACATCATGGATCAGCTCGCCGCCGAGAAGAAGGCGGCACAGGCACTCATCGACAAGGGCATGGACAACCTCACGGGCGACGAGTTCGCCGCCCTCAAGCATCACTATGAGGAGGCCAAGACGCTGCAGGAGCGCGTCGACCTGTTCAAGGGCGTGAACGACCTCAACGTGCGAAAGGAGGACGTGGTGAACGCCAAGTCCGCTGAAATCCGCTCCCTCGGCGACCTGTACGCCTACGAGCTCAAGAAGGCCGGCCTGACCGTCGAACAGACCAAGAGCGGCGGTTTCGTGACCTCCGAATACAAGGCCAACACCGATACTCATGTCGCCGGCTCGGGACGTACCACCGACACCGGATACCAGCCGGTCGTCACGCAGATCGATATGAACGGCGTGTGGCCGTACGAGCGTCCGCTCGTCGTCGCCGATCTTTTCGGCAGCATCACCCTCACCGGCAGCAACAACACCGTCGAATACCCGATCTACAGCGCCCTCGAGGGCGCGCCGGGCATGGTCGCCGAAGGCGGCGAGAAGCCGCAGGTGCACCTGCCGGAACCCACGTGGACGTCCGACAGCCTCAAGGAGATCGCCGCCCTCTGGAAGATCAGCGACAACATGGCCGAAGACCTCGGCTACGTCGTGTCCGAGATCAACAACCACGCACGATACAACCTGCAGCTCCTCGAGGAGACCCAGTTGCTGTTCGGCGACGGCACCGGCCAGAACATCAAGGGCCTGCTCAACCGCGACGGCGTCCAGACCATGGCGCAGGCCACCGACAGCGACCCGGACCGTATTTTCAAGGCACGCACCAAGATTGCACTGGCGACTGGCTTCCGCGCCGACGCGCTCGTCATCAACCCCGCCGACTACGAAACCATCCGCCTGTCCAAGGACGCGAATGGACAGTACTACGGCGGCGGCTACTTCCAGGGACAGTACGGTAACGGCGGCGTGATGCAGGATCCGCCGCTGTGGGGTCTGCGTACCGTGGTCACGGAGGCGGTCGCGGCCGGCACCGCGGTCGTCGGCGCGTTCCGTCTCGGCGGCGCCGTCATGCGCAAGGGCGGTTTGCGCGCCGAGTCCACGAACTCGCATGACACCGATTTCGCCCACGACCTGATCAGCTTCCGCATCCGCGAGCGTATCGGCCTGCAGGTCAAGTACCCGAAGGCGTTCGTCAAGATCACGCTCGGCAAGGCCACTAAGTGAGGTGACCGCTGATGAGTGACGTCACCAAGATCCTCCAGACCGGCGGTGATGCCGCCGGGGATGTGTCGCAGTATCCGACGCCGGTGACGATCGTCGACGCCGACGGCAATCCCGTCGAACTCGGCGGCGGCTCGACGCCGGCGGCACCGTCGGACGGCAGCGTCACCGCGGCGAAGATCGCCGCGGGCGCGGTCACCCCGGCAAAGCTCGCATCCTACGACGGCAACACCGGCCACGGCAAGGTGCCGAGGGTCAAGTCCGATGGCACCGGCTTTGATTTCGTCGACCTTCCGGTCGTGCCGGCGGCGCCCGGAGCGGCCACGACCGCAGCGGCGGGCCTCGTCAAGCAGGCCGCGTTCGTCGCGGACCCCGCGGGCGACACCGTAACCAAGGCCGAGTACATCGCGTTCCGCAACGCGCTCGTCGCGGCGGGCTCGATGGCCGCCAAGTGAGTTAGTGAGGGAGGCCGTGATGGATGAGCCGACGATCGATACGACGATCCCCGATATCATCCCCGACCCGGCTGTGTTCGACGCGGACGGAGCGTTCTGGTTGCGGGCCGCGCAGGCGGCGATCCGCCGTGAATGTGGCTGGCATGTCATGCCGAACGTCATCCTGTCCGGCGCGGTCAACTCGCGTGGCGGGCGCATCATCCGGTTGCCCGCCCGGCATATCACGGCCATCGACTCGCTCACCGACAAGGCCGGCAACCCGCTCTCCTACGCTTATGACCCCGAGACCGGTCTCGTGGAGACCACGGGCCGGCCGTTCCCGGTCGGCATCGCCGCAATCCGGTACGTGATCCACGCGGGATACGACGACTGCCAGGACGTGCAGGGCGTGCTCATCAACGCCGCGAAGCGTGCGAGCATGGCCTCGGCCGGCGTCGTGCAATCCCAGTCGGTCAACGGATCGAGCGTGAAATACAACGTGACGCTCATGGACAGCGAGCTCGCCAAACTCCGCCACTACAAGCTCGGGACGATGCCATGAGCCTACTGGACGATCTCAACACGACCAAAGACAACGGATTCCACCTGCCCGGCGGAACCGAGTTCGTCCGATTGCGTGCCAGGCGCGTACCGGACCCGTACAATCCGTCGCAGGACGCGTTGGACTGGACCAACCCGGACACGCTCACAATCCATGGCGCGCTCTCGTCGAGCACATCGACCCGCACGCCGAACGTGCTCGACGTGCAGACCACGTCAACCGCGTATCTCACCATCGACGACCCGACTGCGGACGTGCGGATCCTCGACCGGATTCGCGCGGTTCCCGACGACGGCCGCCTATGGGAGGTGAGCGGTTTCCCCGCGCGGGATGTCAACGGTTTCACCGGCTGGCAACCCACACTCGAGGTCGCATTAACCGAATACAGGGGGTGAGAGCGTATGGCCTACGCAGGCCAGACCTATATTGATTTCAACGACGCGTTTTTCGACGAGATTCTCCACTCGGCGGGCGTTCGCGCCATGACGCGCGGTGCCGCGGAGAAGGCGCTCGGCGTCGCCAAGGCGAACGCGCCCGTCGACACCGGTGCATACCGTGACGGGCTCGAGGTCAAGGCCGTGGAGCACGCGCATCGAACGACCTATATGGTCGTCGGCCATGATCCGAAGACCATGCTGGTCGAATCGCAGACCGGGAACCTGCGTCGGGCGTTGAGGGCGGCGCGCGTATGAGCGTCGTCCTCCCACCCGATCTCGAACTCTGGCTCTGCCAGTACCTGCGGTCGAAACTCACGGACGTGCCCGGCGTGCAGGTCGGGAACAAACGCCCCGACCCGGTGATCCTCCCCGATACCGTGCCTCTCGTCACCATCCGTGACGACGGCGGATATCGGGACGATTTCGCCGCGTTCGACCGCAGCATCGGCGTCAACGTGTACGGCTGGTCGCGATCGAACGACAAGCCGTGCAAGGATTTGGCGCGACGCGTGTTCGGTCTGCTCGCCGACCCTGATATCGCCACGGTGCCCGGCTCCCCCATCATCAACGTGGACGGCTCCTCCTGCAACGGACCATACCCGGTCACGGAGGACGAGCAGTACGCCCACTACTACCTGATCATCGCGTACACGGTGATCGGCGAATACTAGCCAATCGAAATTTTTTCAGGCCCGACCGAACACAACGGTCGGGTCTCTGTTTTTGAAGGAGGAAATGATGACCGCCGATTCCCAGGGCAACGACCTGCAATCCGTCAAGTACGTCGTCACGTCCATGATCAAACTGGCGCCGTATGATCCGACCAAGCGGCTTGTGGCCGCTATGATCGCGTCCGGTGTCAAGGATCCGATCACCACGCTGGGTGATATTTTCGCGGACGGCTCGTTTGTTGGTCTGATCACGTCCGATGGGGCACCGCAGGATGCGCGTGACGCGGACGATGCGATCGAGTTCCATCAGCCGGGCTACCAGTTGAACGCGGACCCGTCGTTGACGCTCCAGTTCACGGTCGCGGAGGATAATGCGCTGACGCGTGAGATGACGATCGGCAAGCCCGACGCTGATGGCGTCTACCACGTGAGCGACACGGTGCAGGACACTAAATGGTTCGCATATCAGGAGACGGTGTACAAGGCTGGTCCGCATCGTCGTCGTCTGGGTGTCGTGCAGATCACCGGCAACGAGCCGGCGCAGGATACCCGAGGCGAGGTCTCCGGCCTCGCGCTGACCGCCACGTGGCAGAAGGATGCGACGGTTGATGACGGTAACAGCCGTTACCTCCAGTCCTACTACACGCCGGAAACCGGTGGCGGTGATACACCGTCTCCGACTGTGAAGCCGGTTGAGTCTATTTCCGTGTCTCCTGCGACCGCATCGGTTGAGGAAGGCAAGGACGTGACGTTTACGGTTGGTTTCACGCCGGCTGATGCGTCTGATCAGGCGTATACGGTCGTGTCCTCGGCCGAGGCGAATGCGACGGTCGCGTCTGCGGGCAATAAGGTGACCGCGCATGGTGTGAAGGCTGGTAAGTCCACGATTACCGTGACGTCGCATGATGGCGGGAAGACCGCGACCGCTCAGTTGACGGTGACTGCTCCGGCTCCGGCTCAGCACGCCTACTATGGTGCGGCCGACAATAATCTTGCGGCCACGTTCACCGCCGACTTCCTCAAGGGCCTGACCGCGAAGGAGGTCACCGCCGAAACCGTGAAGGCCGATTACGATTACACGCCCAACGCCAGTGCGAACAATGGTGACGGCCAGTATTTGGTGTTCGCGCTTCCGACCGCGTTCGCGAAGCCGAAGTTCACCAGCTCCGGTTTCACGTTCCCGTTCACCAAGACCGCGACGGTTGATGTGGATGGTGTTCCCACCGACGTGTACACGTCGGACAACATGGCGACCGTGAACGTGACGATCACGGTCGGCTGATGAATACCCGTAATGATGATGGTTCGGCCGTGCTGGGCGAGGCCCGGCTCGGCCAGATGAGACTAGGAGAGGCTTCCATGGCAGACAAGTACAGGCCCGGCGTCGTACTGGGTGGCATATTGGGTCCGGTCGGAAAGTTCCCGATCGTTCTCGCGGAGAACATCATGTTCGCGGACGGCACCCCGCTCAAGGACTACATCGACCAGCACGGCGGTGGTACTCCCACCCCGTCGCTTGGCGTGCTGACCGTTACCGCGACCGCCATCGAGAACGGTCAGACGATCACGGTCGCTCCCGATCTCGCGGACGGCGAGCTGCGCCGTTACAGGATCACCGACGCGAACACCGCGCCGACCATCGCGTACGATCAGGCGCTCGTCAAGGCGGACGGCTGGCTGGACTGGCCGGAGAACAATCAGGTGTCGGGCGCGGAGGGGCAGATCATCACGGTCGCGCATGTGACTACGCAGGGCGCGTACGCGCGTGCCGTGGGCACCGCGACCCTGCCCGCGCCCCTCACCACGGACGCGAAGCGCCTCGTCATCGACAAGACCACGGCGACGGGCGTGGCGGGTACGGATGTGACGCTCGCGGTCACCGCGTCCGACAATGCGACCGATCTCACGGTCACGTGGACGTCAAGCGCCCCGGATGTGGCCGCGTTCACCAAGGTCGGTGCAGCACCCATGCACAAGATCCTCACTCTCCTCAAGGAGGGCAAGGCGACCATCACCGCGCACGTGGACGGCTACGAGGATGATTCGTTCGAGTTCACCGTCACGGCCGCGTCCGCCATCGTGCCGACGTCGATCGAGGTGACGCCGGCCGGACCGCTCACCCTCACTGCCGGCCAGAAGCAGACGATCACCCCGAAGGTGCTGCCGGAGGGTGCGCCGCAGGACGTGACCGTCACCTCTGACCATCCCGACATCGTGTCGGTCGAAAACGTTGAGGGGGGGGATTTAGCCTAACCGCGCTTAAACCGGGTAACGCCTCGATCACGGTCGCGGCGAAGGGCATGCCCGCGGTCGCGGCCTCCGTGGCGGTCGTGGTCACGGACCCGGTCCTGCCGGTCCTGCCCACTCCCGCGCCCGCGGGCGCGACGCTGGACGCGACGCACGTCAAGTACGCGAAGCAGGCGTTGAAGCTCGTCACGCCCGAGGGCGGCATGAACCTCGATCACGCGTTCGACGGTTTCACGGCCACGGCCGGCACGACGATCGGCGTCTGGTACTGGGTCGCGCCCGAAAGCCTGCCCGACGCGAGGATCAACGTGGTCGCGTTGAACGGCGGCAAGCTCACCTCCATCGCCGGCGAGGACACGGGCTTCGGCGAGCACGCGGGCTGGAACCTCGCCCTCTACCACGTGGACGAGGCGCTGACCGCGAACACGGTCCTGCGCATCCAGCCGGCCGGCACGATCTGGGTGGACAGCATCGTCCTCGACCCGCTCAAGGGCCACAAGGCCCGCCTCGTGTTCACCCACGACGCCACGCCGGATGATTTCGCCGCGCACATCCTGCCCCTGTACGTCAAGCGCGGTCTCGTCGCCGCGTACAACATCACCCACGACGCCACGCCCACCACGTACCCGGACGACACGCTCCGGCCGCTCGTGGACGCGGGCATGCTCGACATGGGCGTGTACTCGAGGCCCCATGGCATGACCGGTGATCTGCCCGACTACACTACGGGCGACTGGACCCAGATCTCCAACCAGCTCGCCTCGGCACGCCTCCAGTCACCGTTCCCGCGTCCCAGCTTTGTGGCCAGCACGCAGAACAAGACCGGCAAGGCGTACGACGAGGCCCTCACCAAGACCGGCTGGCCGCTCATCCGCGCCGGCTGGATGTACGGGGTCAACGCGTACACGACCTGCTTCGACCCGCAGTACCGGGAGATCGCCACCATGAGCGTGGACCTCAACGGCACCAGCCCGGCGGAGGCGCGCATCCAGAGCATGCTCGACGCGATCGATTTCGCCGTCGAACACAACCTGACCGTCACCGTCTGCCAGCATCAGGTCATGCCGGACGACCAGGTCGCCGACCTGTCCGGTCGTGGCGCGCTCGTCATCAAACAATCCGTGTGGGAGCGGGTCCTCGACCACGTCAAACAGCTCGTGGACGAGGACCGGATCGACGTGGTCACCATGCGCCAGATCGCCGCCGTGGAATACCCCGACACGCTCGCCGCGTGGGACAAGAAAACCAACTAACCCCAGCAACCCCTTCCTGTGAGTGGCTTGCGGGCCCTCTCACAGGAAGGAACATATGGTCTATTCTCCTCATGAATGGCGTGACGGCGACATACTGTCATCACAGGCCATGAACCAGATCGAACAAGGGGTGGCCATGCCCTCGCCGGTCCATTACCGGGACGTGACCGACCTCGCCTCGCCGGTCGATATCGGCGAACCCACGGCGTTCGGCCCCGCAGCCCTCTCCGCCGGCAACGGGATCGCGGTGGACGCGACCGGGCAGAACTGCGGCGTCATATGGACGCTGCCGGCCACTGCAGCGCAATGAGGGTAAGTCTCCAATGCTTCTTGGTCTCCTCATCCCAGACAAGCTGAAGCCCTTGGGCGACGAGTCCACCGGCAGCCGATAGCGCCAATCCAGCTAACGTCAGATTATTGACGGCAGTTTTGACGGTATCGACAATTGCCTCACGGCTTACTCCGGAACGGGAAATGGGATCGCTAAATAATGTGGTACAAGCAGCAGCAATAAACAGAAAGTACGCTGCATAAATAATCGCACAAACAATGCCATCGCAATTAGACTTGTGATCGCCCGTATCGTCGGTGTTGTCGGTTTCTTCCGTTTCGGTTTGAGTGGTCATATCCTTAGCCTCTTTCCTGTTCGTTTAGGACGTTCTCATTCTCCGCCGGTTACCTTATCCACGGCAACCGGTGTCACATTATTCGTCCCCGTGGGGTCTTCAGGAACCTTACCTCACGGGGATTTCCCCTTAAAGGGTTCCTCCTGTGAGAGGGTCTACCCTTTCTACCTCTCACAGGAAACACACAAACACAACAGAAGGGGGAAACGTAGAAAGGAACCGATCATGATTGCCGATCACGCTTGGACGCCGACCCCCGCGGATTTTGACTCGTGGACCGACGAGGACGAACAGGCCGCATTGACCGAGGTCGCGCAGGCCACGCAGGTGCGTCACATCATCAAGGACAACTCGTATTGGGCTCTCGTGCCCGGTGGCAACATCTACAAACTCCCACTTTACCTCTCCATCTCCCAGTTCGAGGGACTCTCGTCCGCGGAATCTGACGAGGAGTCGTTCGCGAAGATCAAGAGCATTCTCAGCACTTTCGCCGGCCCCGAACAGGCCGCCCGTCTCGAGGACGAGCCGCTGCAGGTCGCGTACAACCTGCTGCAGGACTATGGTGAGACGATCGCGAAGACTCAGGGGGTCGCCGATCTGGGAAAATCCGCGAATTCTGCCTCACCCTCCACGGCAGCACTGGAGTAGCGGTCCGCGCCGACTTCGCACGCGCCGGATGGAGCCTCGAACGCGACCTAGGCCGACGCCTCCGCTACATCGACGCGATCGCCCTCCACGAATCGTTCTCCACTGACCCGCGCACCTACACGGGCGCCGCGAACCTCGGACTGAGCTTCCCCATGGGCGGCGTCGACATCGTCGCCCTGATGGCGTTCGGCGGCAACCGTCTCCTCGGCGATCTGGCCGGCGGAGACAAACCCGGACCGACAGCGGAGCCGGAGATCAGCGCGAGTGAACTGCAGGCGGCACGGCAGACCATGAGCCGCATGTTCGATTGAAATAACCAGGATAGAGAGAGGAGCCGTGATGGCTGGAGGAGCAGAGGTCGGCACCGGTCACATCTCCATATTCCCGACCATGAAGGGCTTCCGGAGCGCGGTCAACAAGGAGATGAAGGGCGCCGGAAAGTCCGGCGCCACTCGCTTCGGCAGCGCGTTCGGAAGCGGAGCGTCGAAACTCGGCAAAAGTTTCGGCGACTCGTTCAAAAAGGGCTTCAATTCGGCCGGCGGAGGCATGGGCGCGGACATGCTCAAACCGTTCCGTCAGGACGTGGCACAGGCGACATCTAAGGCGTCCGCGGCGCTCCTCAACTATCGTCAGAGCACGGTCAACGTGCAGGCCGCGCAGGACAAGCTCAACGCGGCCATCGCGAAATACGGGCCCGAATCCACGCAGGCGCAGACCGCCGCGATCAACCTCGAGAAGGCACAATTGCGGCAGGCGCAGGCGTTGGAGAAATCCGAGGCCGCGGCCGAGAAGAAAGCCGAGGCGCTACGTGTCCTCAAAGCCGCCGAGGCCGAATTATCCACGGCGAACGCGAAAAGCACCAGCTCGCTACGAACCATGGCCTCCTCGTTCAAGGCCGGATTCCAGAGCGTCGAACGCGGCCAGTCGAGCTTCACCGGCCTATCCGGCGCCCTCGGCTCGCTCGCCCGCAGCCTCCTAGGCATAGACGCGATCTGGAAACCGTTGGGTGCTAAAATCACATCCTTCTTCTCTTCCGCGTTGACGAGCGTCGGCGGTTTCGCCACCCAGTTGGGTGCCAAGATCAGCAACGGCCTGTCCGGCGCGATCAAAACCGTCCAGTCAACAGCGGCCGGACTCGGATCGAAACTCGCGAACGGATTCGCATCGGTCACCAGTACAGTGGCCGGCAAGCTCGCCCCACTGGGACAGAGGGTCAGCACGATCGCATCCACGGCGGCGTCGGCCCTCGCCAAACCATTCCAGACGATCGGCATACGATTGGCTGGACCCGTCAATAGCGCGGTCGGCGTGATCTCCAAACCGTTCATGGCGATCGGCGCGAGGATCGGGCCGCCGATCAGTTCGGCAATGGCCGGCATCAGCAGCACGGTCGGCCGGTACACGTCGGGCATAGCCACGGCCGCGTCCGGCGTGTGGGCGAAACTCCCCGCGGGCGCGCAGTCCGCGGTATCGTCCATCGGCAGCGCGTTCGGCAGCATGGCGCGTGGAGCCGCGTCTAGTTTCCAGTCGCTCGGCAAGGAAGCGCTCGGCGCGCTTCAGGGGCTCGCGACCGGAGCGGTAGCGGCGATCGGCGCGGGCGTCACCGCGATCGGCGCCAGCGTACTCTCCGCCGGCAAGCAGGCGTTGGACGCGTACGCGTCATGGGAGCAGGCGGTCGGCGGCGTCGACACCCTGTTCAAGGACGCGTCGGGCAAGGTCCAGTCGTATGCCGCCGAAGCGTACCAGACGGCGGGCGTGAGCGCGAATGACTACATGAGTCAGGTCACGTCATTCGCGGCCTCGCTGGTCAGCTCTCTCGGCGGCGACACGTCCAAGGCCGCCGACATGGGCAACCGCGCCATCATCGACATGTCCGACAACGCCAACAAGATGGGCACCGACATGGAGCTCATCCAGCAAACATACCAGTCAATGGCCCGCGGAAACTACGCCATGTTGGACAACTTGAAACTCGGGTATGGCGGTACGAAGTCGGAGATGCAGCGTCTCATGTCGGACGCGAGCAAGCTCCCCGGTGTGATGAAGGAGGGCAACGACCTCTCCATCGACTCGTTCGCGGATGTGGTCGAGGCCATCAGCCGAGTCCAGCAGCATCTCGGTATCAGTGGTACTACGGCGCGTGAGGCGGCGTCCACGATCGAGGGCAGCGTGAACGCGATGAAGGCCGCGTGGGGCAATTGGCTCGCCGGCCTCGGTAACGAGAACGCGGACATGGGCGCCCTGTCGCAGCAGCTCGCCGAAAGCATCGGAACCGCGTTAAAGAACATCGTTCCACGCATCGGCGTGATCGCGAAGGGCGTCGTCGGCGCCATCCCCGCACTGTTCGGTGATTTGGTCAACACGCTCCCGCAGCCATTCCAGGACGCGGTGAACGCCATCGGCGGCGTGTTCTCCAACCTCGGCAACATCTTCGCGCCGATTCAGGGTGCGATTGCACCGCTTGCGGCCGCGTTCGTCGCGTTGGGCGCGAGCGGCATCAGTCCGCTGCTGTCGCAGATTCCACTGCTGGGTGGCGCGCTCGGCGGATTGACCGCTCCCCTGTCGGTGCTTGGCGGTCCGATCGGGTTGATCGTGACCGCGTTGGGCGCGTTGATCGCGACGACACCTCAGTTGAGTGCGGCGTTCACGGAGATGGCGTCGGGTATCATGTCGACCCTGCTGTCGGCGTTTCAGGCGATACAACCGTCGATCACCGCGTTCCTGTCGGCGTTGACGTCGTTGGCGTCCGCGGTGCTGCCAATTATCATTCAGGTGTTGGCGGCAATCATTCCGGCGATTCAGCCCATCGTCGACATGCTGGTATCCTCGTTGATTCCGGTGATCCAGAACGTGTTCAACACGGCCACGCAGGTCATCAACGCGTTGATGCCGATCATTCAGGCGCTGCTCCCGGTCATCTCGACGGTGATTCAGTCGGCCATGCAGCTGATTCAGGCGCTCATGCCGCTTGTGCAGAGCGTGCTCGGCATCGTGACCGGCGTGGTCAACGGCATCATGAGCGCGATCCGGTCGGTGCTGATTCCGGTGATTCAGGCGATCCTGCCGGTCGTGCAGGGTGCCGTGTCCGGCGCGATGGGCATCATCCGCAGTGTCACGGGCATCGTGTCCGGCGTGATCGGCGTAGTCGTCAACCTGATCAACGGCAACTGGCGCGGCGCTTGGAACTCGTTCAAAAGCATCGCAACGAACGGCGCAAATCTCGTCAAGAGCGTGCTCAGCACGTTCATGGGCGCGATCAAGGGCTTGTTCGCCGGCGCCGGCAACCTGCTCGTCGACGCGGGCAAGGCCATCATCAACGGCCTCATCCGCGGTATCAAATCCATGATCGGCGCGGCCAAGAGCGCGATCAAGGGCGTAATGAACGCCATCGCCGGATTCCTGCCCCACTCCCCCGCGAAGGAGGGCCCGTTCAGCGGCCGTGGCTGGACCCCGTATTCGGGTCGCGCATTGGTCGAGGGTCTGGCCGAGGGCATGACGGACGCGGCACCGGTCGCGGTCGGCACCATCCGAAGCGTGATGGGTGATATCAACGGCAGTCTCCGTGGAGCGAAGGCTCGCATCGGCACGGTCGTGGACACGGTTACCCGGTCCATGCCGGCCGCGGGCACGACGGTCCAGCCGAGTGGCGGGGTGTCGGAGGATGCGATCTACGAGGGCATGACCCGCGCGTTGGCGGGGCTCCCGCAATTGCAGGTCTACCGTACGCCTCGACAATTGGCCATGGCGACCGCACCATACGTTGATAGCGAGCTCGCGAAGCGCCGTGAGAAGGGAGTGAGGTGACATGAGTCAGTTGCGCCGATACGGCACGTTCGACCGTTTGCGTATCCCGGTCGACGACTCCGGTCTCCGATTGGCAGGCAAACCGATCAGCGACTACGGTATCAGTCTCATCCTCGGCGGCGTCGAGATCGACGTGGGCGACCCGGTATCGGATTTCGCGACGGTGCCCGGCATGTCCGGCAGCGTCAACCGGTCGCTGCGCGACGCGTCCGGGCACACGTTCACCGACCGGCGGACCATCACCATGCATGTGGCGACCACGGGCAGTGAAATGGACGCGTGGGAGACCAAGGTCACATTGGGGTCGCTCGACGGCATGGACATGACCCTAGAATGGGGCGTCATGCCCGGCTGGTACGAGGGGTATCTCACCGTCGGCGCATGGACCGACGAATACGGGCACGGCGGCATCTACCGGTATTCGACCTGCGACCTGACCCTCCTCGCCCAGCCCGATCTCATCGGCCGCGTCCCGCTCGGATTCGAGTTCGGCGTCACCCCGGTGTCGGCGCATGTCAAGGGCAACAGGCCGTCACGTCCGACCATCCGCGCGGTCCCGCCGGCCGACACCAAACGTCTCTACCTGACCATCGGTGGTACCGCGCTGATCTATGACCTGACCAACGCGGACGGTGCCAGGGAGCTCGTCGCGGACTGTGAAAATCGTTCGAGTACGTTCGGCGGCACGGTGATATTCCCCACTGTCGACAGCGATTATTCGGCGCTCGTGCCGGGCGTCATCACGGCGAGTACGAGCGCCGGCACCGCGAGCCTCACGTACCGGCCCCGCTATCGGATCTAAGGAGGTTGTCTCGTGAGATTCATCCTGTTTGACCGGTGGGGCACTCCGAAGGGCGATATCGCGAACCCGGTGGAGGCGGTCGTCAAACGCGGCATCTCGGACGAGTGGTCGGATACGCTTGACATGACGTGTGACACGGATGTGGCCAAGGGCGACCGGCTCCTCGTCAACGATGGCGAATGGCGTGAGTACATTTGCGTGAGTCCCGAGGACATTAGAGAGGACACGCTCGTCTCCACCCCGCATTTCGAGAACAGCGTGCAGGAGCTGCAAACCGCGAGGTATATCGAGGAGTATCACGAGACGGTGGTCACGCCCCGTCGAGCGCTCGAATATGTGCTGCAGGGCACCCGATGGCAGGTCGACCAAATCGCCACCGACATGAACGCGATCGAACTCAAACTCGAACGCATCTGCGGCTATGACGCGCTCAAGCAGATCGCGGACACGCTCGGATTGGAGATCGCGACCCGTATCAAGATCCTCGGCACTGGTACGGGCGTCGAGCAACGCTACGTGTCGCTGGTGCATCGCGTTGGCGAGGATACGCGGCAGCGGTTCGAGTACGGCGCGAACCTCACATCGGTGCGTCGCACGTTCAGTGATCAGGATGTGATAACCCGCCTCTACGTGTACGGCAAAAGCGTTTCCAGCGGCGAGGGCGAGGATGAGAAGCCGATCACCATCACCGGTGTCGCCGGCAAACCATACCTCGACGCCGACCCGAAAATACTCGAGGAATGGGGCGTACCGGACGGCAAGGGCGGCAAACTCCCCGCCTACGGCGTCATCGAACACACCGACATCGACTCGGTGAGCAAACTCTACGATCAGGCGGTCGCCGATCTCGCGGAACTCTCGAAGCCCCGCGTCACCTATGAGGCGGACGTGGCGTCCCTCGAAGCGGGCGGCGTGGACACGTCCAAACTCGACATCGGCGATCTCATACAGGTCGTCGACACCTGTTTCACGCCCGCCCTGCGATTGCAGGCGCGCATCGTCGCCTACGATGAGGACCTGCTCAACCCCGCCAATTCTACCATCACGCTCGGCTCGATCATCGAAACGGTGTCACGCCGGCAGACGCAGGCGGCGCGGACGACGCAGATCGTGACGTTGGGCAAACCGGTGTGGGATGCGGCGTCGACCACGGCGACCGCGGCGCATGACACGGCGACAAGCGTTTCGGGCGAGGTCACGGGACTGTCCACGCGAGTGGAGGACGCGGTCAAATCGGCCGCGTCCGCACAGACCATGGTTCGGGCGGTCGGCGGCATGACGGACGTCACGGTCACCGTCGCCGAGTTCGCGGACAAACTGTCCGCGACCAAGGCCGTGAGCGGTCTCGCAGCGTCCATGGTGGCCGGCCCGCCACCCGACCGAACCCAGATGAGCCTATGGGTCGCATGCCAGCCGATCATCCTCGACCATGACACGGACGAGACGATACCCGCCGGGGCGATCCGCGTCGACGTCAAAACCAAGCCGACCGCTGACCTCATCATCAGGCTCGCGGCGCTCAAGGGGGCGAGCACAGTATGACGATACTCCAGGTGATAGGCGGTGTCGGTACGAGTTCGGGAGGCGGCACGACGACGCTTGATGCGGCCGGCGTGCTGCTGCTCATCGGGCAGGCGTCCGCCGGCACGATACCCGGTGATACCGCGGCCGCCGCCGCGTGCAAGGCTATCGGGGTCACCGTAATGACGTTGGACAAACTCAAGGCGGATACGGCGACGGTCGCGAAGATCAAGACGGACAAGACCGCAATGGCGATCATCCGTACGAGCGCGGACGCCGTGAAGGCGCTCGGCACCGGCACAGTGGACGTGACCGACCCGGATCAGATGACCGCGCTGGCCGCGAACCCCGACGGGTTGAAGGCGTTCTGCGGCAGTCTCGATCAGATCAAGGCCATGGCCAAAACCGACGTCAACGCCGGCACCATCGCCGTGCTACAGGCCATCAACAGCAGCATTCAGCTGGTGCAGGCGGTCTACGATACCGTGACCGACCAGAACAGCGGGTTCACCCTCAAGATCGAGACCGCCGAGGACGTGCCAAGCAGTCTCAATCAATACGGTACAGGCGACTATGCGGGCACCGGCATCATCCTGTGCGCTACGGGCTACTGGAATGACACGAGTCAGCATGGTCTCGTGTCCGTCAACGGCACGCAGGTATCCGACGGCACGCTCGTCAACACGCAGCAACCCAACACGGTCACCCGCGACACCGTCGGCGCCATCGCCCTCCCCACCGCAACATTCGACGAGGACAGCGACGGCTACATGGCGATACGCGTCTACACGACGACCTGACACAATCCATCAACCCAACCAACCGTCTCAAGCCACTCCCCCACCGGAGTGGCTTATTTATTAGGAGCAGCAGCATGGTACTGGACACATTCCGTAAAATCCCGATCAGCATCGACTTGGCGAACGATCGCATCGACCCGATCCGCGTCAATCAGGGCGACTACAACGGCCGATTCCTCTACGTGATGATCACCGACGACCACGTGCCGGTCACCGATACCGGCATCACCGCGCGTCTCACGTTCAACACGTCCGGCGCATACACTCAGGGCGCGGCCGCCGCGTATGCCGCGGACTCCCCCACATCATCCGATCTGGACCCGACCATGGTCGGCGATTTCGTGCCCATGAGCCGCGTGCAGGGCGCGCCGACCGCCACGTTCGCGGTCGCCGTCCCCGCATCCGCACTCACCCGCAGCGGCGAGGTCGTCATGGGCGTCGACATCATCGACTCGAACGGCAGCGTCATCGCAAGCCGCCCGTTCAAAGCGCTCGTCGACCCCTCCACCATCAACTTCAACCTCAAACTCTCCGACGGCCGCGGCTACCTCGAGGCAATGTACACGACCATGCAGGAGCTCGCCGAGAACACGCAGGAGTGGGCCAAGGTCGCCGAGGACGCCGCGAAAAACTTCGGCATCTCGATCGGCACCGTCACCACCGTCGAAAGCCCCGCGGACGCAAACGCGACCATCGACTCGACCGGCGGCACCAAAGTCCTCAATTTGTGGATTCCCCGCGGTAATCCGGGGCCGCAGGGCGTCCAGGGCGAGCAGGGCGTCGTCGGTCCTGTCGGGCCGAAGGGCGAGGTCGGCAGTGGTCTGCGTATCATCGGCGCCGACACCGATGGTTCCTCCCGCCCGACCACCGGACTCACGGACGGTGATGGCTGGCTGATCGGCGACACGCTCAGCGTGTGGGTCAAGGGCGAGTGGAAGAGCATGGGACGTTTCACCGGCCCGGCCGGACAATCCGTATATCTGGCCAGCGTGGTGATCGAACCGAACACGCAGGTGTCCACGTCGAGCATCACGGTCGGTGTCGGCCAGACCCTCAAGGTCGGCGACGGTATCATCGCGACCGATGGCCGCATGTACGCGGTCAAGGCGATGACCACGACTCTCGTCACCGTCGGCGATTTGATTGGCAACATGAACGTCGGCGTCCAGGGGCCTGCGGGACCAAAGGGCGATCCGGGGAGTCAGGGGTTGCAGGGGCCCAAGGGTGATCCGGGGCCGATGCCGTTCGACACGATCTCCAGCGAGGTCGTGTCCGCTACGGATCAGATCGGCGTGGAACTCGTAAAGAACGGCGACAGGACCGACGCTCATTTCAAACTCCCCGCTGCCGGTCCGAAGGGTGATAAGGGAGATCCGGGCCCGAAGGGCGATCCGGGCGAATCCATCATCGGCCCGCAGGGTCCGCAGGGTCCGGCCGGTCCGCAGGGTGAGCCGGGCAAGGATGGCGAGTCGGGGGTGAGTGAGAGTCAGGTCGATAGCATGATCAGCAGCGCGACCCGTAATTTCATTACCGAGTCCGAAGCGAACAGCAGTTTCGTTAGCAAGGGGGATTACACACCCCTCGACTCGCAACAGCTCACCATCGGCGGTGGAGCAGGCACGATAACGATATCTTCGAGAGGCATCGTGATCGAGTATGGTCAGGCAAAACTCAAGGCGACCAGTAGTCAGGCGTCGATCGAGTATGGCGGACAGGCGTTCATCTGTGCGCCGGGCGGTGCCAGCGTGATGGTGGCCGGCAGGAGCTACACCTTCCCCGGCAAGCTCGCCTAGAGGATTACACATCCCTCTGGCCTGTGGGTAGTGTGTTCCTGAACATCGACGGTACTAATCCGTCGCAGTTCATCGGAGGCAGCTGGCGGCAGATCTCCGAGGGGCGCATGATCATGGGTGCCGGCAGCGGGTACCCGGCCGGAACGATGGGCGGTCGTTCGCAGGTCACACTGACCACGAATGAAATGCCCCGCCACCAGCACGGCCTGACGCTACGCCGCAGCTCCGGCAATACCGGTGACGCCGGCACCTTCTCGGCAGGCAACGGATCGGGCAGCACGTCCAGCTACCCGAGCGATTGGGCCGGTGGTAGCCAGCCGTTCAGCATCATCCCGCCCTACATGGCGATCTACGTGTGGCAACGGACCGCCTAGAAGTTCGTCGCTCCCTTCGCTCCGTTGATATGCACACCGGAACTGTTGACCATTATGTTGTAGGAGCCGAACGCAAGCGCGCAGTATCGGCTGTTGAGGTCCACGTGGGCCTCACCGTAGATGAGCTGGAGCGCGGTCGTGTTAATGACGAGCCGCCCCGAACCGCCGCCTACGGTGAGAGTCGTGGAATCAAGCGACGTATAGTCGGATCGCTGCACATACCGGTTGTCAAGGGATGTGTAATCCTACTCGCCAATTCGTACGAGGCCGCAGCGTCCGTACGTGATGCTGCCGCCGCTGGACGTCGTTTCCCACGTGAATCGCACTGTCTGGTTCTTCGACAGTGGCGCGAGGGTCATTCCGGTACATGTCTGCGCCGAACCATCGTAGGAGCCGTTGCCTCCAACCGCTACCGCGCACTGAGCGGACGCATTGCCCGCGCTACAGATGATCGACGCGGACGTGTTACCGCTGCCGACCATCGAGCCGATACGTGCCTGCCAGTAGATCAGGTACGTGCCGGACTCCGGCGCGGACAGACTGCCAAGCGTTCTCCCGTTCGCCAGACTGCTGCCGGACAGCGAGCCACTATCATTCGGCTGGGATGTGTAATGCCTTATGCCAGTTAGCTGGGGAAGGGGTAGGAGCGTCCATTGACGATGACGCTGGCTCCGCCCGGTGCGCAGACGAAGGCGTTGTTGCCGTACTCGATGGAACACTGGCTGCTGATCGCTTTGAGTTTGGCGCTACCGTATTGGACTGTGACACCACTGCCGGTGATTTCGATCGTACCTACGCCGCCACCGATGGTGAGCCGTTGCGAGTCAAGGGGTGTGTAATGCCTACGCGCGCATCAGAGCCTTTTCCCACGTTCGCTGTGCGTCCTTGAGCACGTCGGTGTCGGGCCGTAGGTAGTAGCGTGCCGTGGTCTCGATGCTCGTGTGTCCTAGTGCTCGGCTGACTACGGCGACATCCACGCCCGCAGCCAAGGCGGTCGTCGCCCAACTGTGACGGAGGTTGCGTCGTGGTACGCACGGCAGATCATGTTGTCGGCACCATGACCGGTATCGGCGGTCAACCTGACCGGGGTTGAGATCACCGACGAGCCTCCCCTTGGCCTTGATCTGACGTAGCCGGTTGACGGCGAATCGAGGTAGCACGATGGTACGGCGGCTCAGCTCGGTTTTTGGCTCCACAATCACCTCACGGCCGCCAACCCATTGCACGCCGCGCAGGATACGGACCATGCCGGTCGTCAGGTTGATGTCCGCCCATTCCAGGCCGAGAGCTTCCTCGGGGCGCAAACCAAGCGTGACCGAGCAGATCAGCCATGCCTCCAGTTCGTGATCGTAGAAACCCTGTAGGAGCGCACTCACCTCCTTGGCGTTGAGCGTGTCCGGTTGATACACGGGCTTTTTCGGCGCTTTGACGCGCATGGTCACGTACACGTTCAGGAGTCCCCAGCGAGTGGCCTTGCGAAGCATCGCTCTCAGCAAGCCCAATGCCTTGCGGGCCGCTCCCGGCGTGGGAATGGACGCAAGCCATAGCTCGATGCGCTCAACCGTCAACTCGTCGAGTTCACTCCCGCCAAGTTCGGGCGCGATGTGAATGCGCCACGCACTCTCATACCCGGCCAGTGTGCATTCGCGCAACCCCTCGCACGAGGGGCGGAAACGCTCAACCCAGAACTCCTGTAACAGCATTGTTCACCTCCGGAATCCCCCGCGCCGGACGGCCTCGTGCCGCCTCGCCACCGTGGGGGATTCCGCCTAGTCAAGGGAGACCCATTGACCGAAGACCTACCAACATGGGCGACTATTCTCATCGGCATCCTCAGCGGCGGCGCCACCGTCCCACTTGTCACATGGGTGCTCTCCCGCATCGACCGAAAAGACCGTCTGCTCACCAAGGACGATTTGGACAAGGCGCTGGAGAACAGTCAGGTCATGCGCGACGTACAAGCCAAACTCGACAGGGACTTCCACCGCCTCGAGGAGTCCGAACGCGACCGGCGCGGCATCAAACGCGACATCCTACGCCTCGAACTGTTCGCCCACACGCGTTCACGGACCCAGCATGAGCGGCAGCTCGAGGCCGGAAAAGAGTACCTCGCGCTCGGCGGCAACGGGCTAGGCCACGCCCGCTACGAGTGGCTGTTCCGCGACTACGAGCAGCGGCTGGCCGGCGACGACTGGGATTACACGATCTCCCACCACACCAACAACGACTAACCAACAAGGAGGAGAGCTATCATGGCTTATCTCAACGGCATTGATATCTCCAGCTATCAGGCTGGGATCAATCTCACGGTCGTGCCCTGCGATTTCGTGATCGTCAAGGCCACTCAGGGCACCGGGTACGTCAACCCGGATTGCTCGCGCGCGGTCGAACAGGCTCGCGGCGCGGGCAAACTCTTCGGCACCTACCATTACATTTCCGGTGGTGACCCTGTAGCCGAGGCCGACTATTACATTGACAACATCACCAACTGGATCGGCAAAGGCATGCTCTGCCTCGACTGGGAGTCGAATCAGAATCGGGCGTGGGGCAACGAGGCGTACCTTGAACGCATGGTCGAACGAATCATCGACCGTACCCACATTCCCCCGGTCATCTACGTGCAGGCCAGCCGTTACGCGCAGACCGCCGCCGTCGCGAAACGGCATAACTGCGGCCTGTGGATCGCCCAATACGCGAGCATGAGCACGACCGGATACCAGGCGACGCCGTGGAACGAGGGCGCGTACGCGTGCGCCATCCGTCAGTATTCGTCCGCGGGGCGTTTGAACGGGTGGGGTGGCGCGTTGGACCTCAACAAGTTCTACGGCGACCGATCCACGTGGATGGCGTACGTGACCGGAGGCAAGGGCGGCGCTGTGCCGTCGCCGGAGCCGGTCAAACCGGTCAGCCTCGTCGTGGACGGTTCCGCCGGTCCGGCCACCATCCGCCGCTGGCAGCAGGTAATGGGCACCACCGTCGACGGCGTTATCTCGGGGCAGCTCGTTCCCAAGGGGTACGCGCGGCCCGCGCTCAAATCCGTCACCTACGGTGGCGGCGGCTCGCAGCTGATCCGCGCCGTCCAGCGCAAGCTCAACCTCACTCAGGACGGCCTGCTCGGCCCGGCCACGATTCGCGCGATCCAGCAGCATCTGGGAGTCGCGGTGGATGCGAGTTTCGGCCCGGCCACCGTGCGCGCCCTCCAGACCCGACTCAACAACAACACCTTCTAACCGAGAGGAGATCTATCATGGCAGATCACGCAGCACCCGAAACCACTCCCACGCCGACCTACACGCCCGTGTTCAACGATACGGTGCGTACGGCGATCTATATCGTCACGCTCGTCGCCGGTCTCGTCGGCCTTGGCGTGAGCGCGTTCGGCGATCCGCAGGTCGGCGCATACATTTCCAGCGCGGCAGGCATCATCGCCGCAGCGTTCGGCGTCACCTATAATCCGGTGCGTCTCGCCGGCAAGTAGGCGAACTCCTTAGCAATTCCCTGATCTCCGCCTTGTCCTCCGTCTTGGAGGGCAGGGCGGTTTTCGCGTATCGACAGGCGTGTATGGCATGGTTGGCTGCTACACTAGAGCCATGCCCCGCAGTAGCGGGGATGAGCCGAGTGGTAGTTTCTGATTGCTACTTTGGTTTCAATCTGCCCCGCAGTAGCGGGGATTCTAGGGCCGGCGCAAACCGGCCCTACTCATTCTCCAGCGTTTTCAAACTCACAGGCTCTCCCTTTCGTGGGCGGCTGCGCAGCCACCGGAGGACGGTTTCCTCGAGCCATCCCGGTTTCATGGCCTGTGGGCGCGTGCCCACGATCACGTCGGGTTCGGGGAGGTCTCCCGGCCTTGGGTTGTTGGCTCGTCTGTTGTAGCAGGCACGCTTGTGGTATTGCCGGGCGCTGGCGTCGGTGATTCCGGCCAGTATTGCGATGTCGTGGAGGTCGAGATAGTGGCGTGTCGTCACGCGGCATCACGCCCCTCGTTGCGCAGGTACTGCTCGCGGGCCCGGTCCCGCTGGTGGAGCGCGTCGGTGCGGCGCTGGTATTCGGCTCGTTCCTCGTCGCTCATGCGCTTGAGGTCGTGGCGTCCGAGCGGCAGTCCGACCTTGGGCTTGGGGTGTGTGGCCTCGAAGCGGGCCAGCGCATCCTTGATGTCCTGTTCGATCTGCGCCTGCTCATCGTAGGAGACGATGAGGCTGACGTGGTGTTCGGGGCTGGCGAGGAAGTCGAGGATGGTGCGTGCGTCGTCGCAGTTCTCGATGTTGCGGATGATCGCGAGGGAGAGGCGGCGCTCGTATTCGCCTGCGGCGGTGTTTTCGTGGTTGGTTGCGAGGTATTCGTTGCGGAGGCGGGTTGCGTATGCGATCTGCTTTTCGGTGCCCTTGGTGATGGTCTTCATGTTTTGTCCTTTCCTTGCTGACACTTTTATATTACCACTGTGGAAACATAAGGCAAGTTCGAAACGCCGTGCCCATCACACCCCCAGACACTCCCGCGCCCACGCCTCGACCTCCCTGTTCTCCCGCTCGTCGCCGAGCAGCAGCAGCCACGTCGCCGGACGCTCCCGCCTCACGTCAGCCGGCACCAGCAATTTGATCAGGCCCTGCGCCTGAAGGAATTTCGCGGTCTGACTCAGACGGTTGCGTGCGGTCGTCCTTCGCGCGGTCATCATCGCCTCGAGGTCGCCGCCCTCGGCGATGATCTGCGCGGCCTTCTCCCCTCCCGCGATCGTCATGCCGAAGGCGCGTGCCGCCACGTCCCATCCGCGCGAGTAGCAGCGGCACGGTATGTGGCGGCGGCGCATCTCCTCGGTGGGCGGCCAGTCGTATGCGTTGTGTGCCATGTATGCGAGGAGCATGACTGCGGTCGGGTCGACCGCGACCTGTCCGCCTCGCGGTTTGAGCAGTCGCCCGGCTTCGGAGAGCGCGTATACGGCATCCTCGTTCCTGTAGCCCATCTCGTTCATCTTTCCTCCATGTCTCGCGATAGCATCTGGACATGGATTGCCTACCGGTTTTCCATCACGCCTCGGGATGCGCCAACATCGCCGAGGCATTTCGTTATCAATTAAACAATACCACACGATACCGGATAAACGGTAGCGTTCGATATGGGTTTACCGCGCCGACGATATGGAATAACCCATAGGATTACAAGAGATACAAGCTAGATACATGCTCAATACAAGTGCGGGGCGGCTCGGAGACTCCGGAATCAGGCCGAACGCGGGCGGTCCGTTGCCCACATTTTGCCCACACTCACCACCGAAACACCCAGAAAAACACCGAAAACCACCGAAATGAAAAAGCCGCTCAGCCCTACTCCCGTAAGGCCTTGCGGCTATTTTCCAATCCTCGAAAAACGTGGAGATGCGGGGAATTGAACCCCGGTCCGGTGACCGTACCCTCAGTCTTCTACGTGCGTAGTCTGCTGGCCGTGCGGCGGTTTTTCTGCCCCCAACGATGTCGCAGACGACTGTTGGCGAGCATATCCGCAGTACAAGTCCCGATGCAGCCCTGTGGCTCGGCTACATCAGCAAGTCTCCTAAACGACGCTCAGCTTCCCTCCGAAGACGAGAAGGAGTGAACGGAGCGGCTGCTCACTGGTTAATCCTGGCGCGAAGCTCAGGCAGCGAGAGCGAACTCAGTGCGGTTAGATTTAGCACTTATTCTTTTGCCGGGGGCATCCACGAGCGGACCCGGCGTTCTCGGCACGCTTCCCTGCGACGAACAGGTCACCGTCGAAACCGATCATCCCCAATCTTGAATTATCAAGCCCCGCCCATTCAGGCGGACAATTCAGCATACAACCGATATGCGCTTCGGCGCAAGTCGGCGTATGCCGCGACGGCATGGATCATGCCGTCGGCGAACAAACCCGAGGGAGCCTGACTGGCTGGGCTGAATGGCCTGTGACCTAGGCGCTGCGCGGTCTAGCGCAGCACCGGCCGCAGCGGGGCGGAGACGTCCACTTCGGTCTTGTCGCCGATCACCTTGGGATCGGACAGGATCTTGTCGACGACCGCCTTCTTGAGCTTCATCTGCGAGGAGTCACCCCACACGATCTTGTACTTGCCCTTGTCCTTGCCCATGTCGAGCTCGACGGTGACGGAGTCCTGCGTGCTCGCGGTCACCTTGGTGATCGCGTTGCGCATCGACTCGGGCAGCGAGTCGAGCACCTTGAGCGCCTCCTTGACGGCCCGGTTGTTGAGGCCGGAGGACACGCTCTTCACCTCGATCACGGGGATGCCGTCGGCCGACGCGCCGGCGACGGAATTGAGCACTCGGGCCTTCGAATCGACGGCGGTCATCGAGTCGCCGCCCGAGGCCTTGAGCATCGCGGCCGGACGCTGCGATTCGACGTTCACGGCGAGACCGTGCGGCCATCGCTTCGACGCCGTCGCACTGGTGACGCCCGGGATCGCCGACATACGTTCGGTCATGTCGCCGGTGTTGACCAGTACGAGGGAGCGCCCGGCCTGTTCGTTGACGATATTGCGGATGTCGCTTTCACTCACCCATTCGTTGGCGCCGGAGACCGTGACCTGTGCCGGGTCGAGCCGCAGCACCGGGGAGAGGAACAGCAGCCATCCCAGTGCGGCGACGAGCACGATGGACAGCACCGCGACGCCGATGCGCAGGACGGTGACCCTCATGCCGGCGCGCTTGCGCTCCTTGGCGCGTGCCGTGAAGTCGACGACCTTGGGTCTGATGGCGAGCCCCAGAGTGCCGGAGTTCTCCTCAAGCGTCTTGGCGACGAGATCCTCGCTGCTCAGACGCCGGGCGTCGACGAAGTCCCCCGGCTTGGAACGGGAGGGGTCGGGGGTGGATCCGGAGATCGCCTTGCGCGGTTTGCGGCGTCGATCACCGCCGGGATCCGCGCCGGAGCTGACGACGCGTCCCGCCATCAGTCGCAGCTTTCGCGATGCGCCTCGAGCGCGTGGAGGATCACCTCGCTCATATCGGTGATGTCACCGGCGCCGACGGTGAAGATGACGTCGCCGTGATGGGCGCGCATCGCCATCATCCGGGCGGCGAGCTCCATGTCGTCGACGGCCCGGAACTCCACGCCGGACATGCCCTGAGCCTCGCGCACGATGGTCACCGGCCCGACTCCCGGGAAATCGGCCTGCTTCTCGCGGGCCGGGAAGATGCCGGTGACGATCACGTCGTCGGCCTTGGCAAGGGCCTCGGCGAACTCGCGGGCGAAGAACTTCGTACGGCTGAACAGGTGCGGCTGGAACAGCACGCGGATCACGCTGTGCGGGTAGCGGCGGCGTGCGGCGTCGAGCAGCGCGGCGATCTCGGTGGGATGGTGCGCGTAGTCGTCGACGACCGTGACCTGCTTGACCACGCCCTTGACCTGGAAGCGACGCACGGCCCCGCGGAACGACGCGATGGCGGCGGCGGCATCCGCCGGGGCGACGCCCAGCAGCACAGCGGCGCTGATCGCGGCCGCCGCGTTGCGCGCGTTATGCAGTCCCGGTACTTCGAGCGAGACAGGCTGCTCGACGTCGCCGCCGCCGGTGACGGACGCGGGAAGATGCAGGGTGAAGCGTTCGGCGCCGGAGCCGGCGGATTCGCTCTCCGATTCGATATGCACGTACGCCGCACCGTTCAGCCCCTTGAGTTCGGCCGCATCGGGTGCCGTCGTGCCATAGGCGATGGCGTGGGAGGCGACGGACGGGTCGAGCGCGAGCAGCACGGCGAGCGCGTTCGGATCGTCGGCGCAGATGATCACATGTCCGGTGGCATGGCCGGCGTGTTCGACGAACGCGGCGCGGTAGTGCGCCTCGTCGCCGTAGTGGTCGAGGTGATCGGCCTCGCAGTTGGTGATGACGGCGATCTCGGGACGGTACTTCTCGAAGCTGCCGTCGGATTCGTCGGCCTCGGCGATGAGCGCCGCTCCCCCGCCGACGTGTCCGCCGTCGATGACCGACCCGTCCTCGCCCTGGATGGATCCGCCGATCGCATAGCTGGGGTCGGCGCCGCAGCGTTCGAGCATGTGGGCGATCATCGAGCTGGTGGTGGTCTTGCCGTGCGCTCCGGCCACGGTGACCGCGCGGCGACCGTGCATGAGCAGCGCGAGGATGTCGCTGCGGTGCACGATGCGCTTGCCGGCCTCGTGCGCGGCGACGATCTCTGGATTGTCGGGCTTGATGGCGCTCGAATAGACGATGGTATCCGCACCCTCCACGTTCTGCGCGCGCTGTCCGAAGGCGACGCTGATGCCCAGCTCCTCGAGACGGTCCGTCTTGGCGCTGCGCTCCCGGTCGGAGCCGGTCACGACGACGCCACGTTCGTGCAGCATCTCGGCGAGCACCGACATGCCGGCCCCTCCGATGCCGATGAAATGGGTGGATCCAAGCGCATCGGTGGTTTCGTCGGCGGCGAATGCGGCGTGCTCTGGATCGAGGATGATGGACGAAGTGGTGTCTGCGGTCACGGAAACGTACTCCTTGTGGTACAAGTCAGATCTTCAATCATTATGTCGTATGCGATGACAGACGACGAATGCGCCGGCGGGCGACGCCAGCCGGCTCAGGCGAGGTCGAGGATGCGCCTGGCCATCGTCTCGGCCGCGTCGCGGATGCCGTACTGCCAGGCGTGCGCGCCCATGTCGTGCAGCTGCTCCGGATCGTCGAGCAGTGTGGTGACCTCCTCACGCACCCATGTGGGCGTCAGATCCTTGTCGGCGACCATGATGCCGCCGTGCGCCTCGACGACCGGCTGGGCGTTGAACCGCTGTTCGCCGTTGCCGATGGGCAGCGGCACGTAGACCGCGGGCAGGCCGAGCGCTGTCAGTTCGGCCACGGTTCCGGCGCCGGAGCGGCATACGACCAGATCGGCGCAGGCGAAGGCCAGATCGATGCGTTCAAGATATTCGGCGACGTGGTAGTCGCCTCTGCCAGCATCGTCCGGACCAAGACCCGTCAGATGTTCGGCGCCGGCATTGACGTCGACGAGGCTGCGGACCTCGTCCGACTTGCCCCTGCCGGTCAGGTGCACGACCTGCGCGACCTTGAGCAGATCGGCGGAGGCCGCGGCCACGGCCCGGTTGAGGCTGACCGCGCCCAGCGATCCGCCGGTGACGAGCACGAGCGGACGGTTCGGGTCGACGCCGAGTTCGGCGGCGGCCTCGGCGCGCGCGGCGGCGCGGTCGGTTTCGAGCTTCGTCACCAGATCGGCGATGGCGGGGCGCAGCGGCAGTCCGACGCGTTCGATCGAACCGTCCGAGGCGGGCTTCAGACCGGTGCCGTCGTAGACGGTGCCGATGAACTCGGCCCAGCGGCTGCCCAGCTTGTTGGCCATGCCGGCCCGCGCGTTCTGCTCGTGGATGACGATCGGCAGACCCATCCTGTGGGCCGTGGCGTACACGGGCGCGGAGGCGTAGCCGCCGAATCCGGCGACGACGTCGGCCTCGCGCTCCTCGAGGATGGTGCGGACCTTGCGGGTCTCGGCCGCCCACTTGCCCGGGAACTTGAGCATGTACAGGTTGGGGCGTCTCGGGAAGGGCACCTTCTCGATGGTGTCGAGCTCGAATCCCGCGGCGGGGACCAGATCCTTCTCGAGTCCGACCGCAGTGCCGATGACGCTGACCTTGGCGTCCGGTTCGAGTCGGCCGATCGCGGCGGCGACGGACAGCAACGGGTTGACATGGCCGGCGGTACCGCCGCCGGCGAGGACGATGTGCTTCATGTTCTACGAGCATAGTCGCCCCGCCACGTCCTCGCGGCCATGACTCACAGCTTGGAGATGTCCGCCTTGATCTGCGGTTGCTGGCGCATGAAGCGCATGGCGACGCCGGAGATGGCCAGACACATGATCATCGACGAGCCGCCGGCGGAGATGAACGGCATCGGCACGCCGAACACCGGGAAGATGCCGACGACGACGCCGATGTTGACCATCGCCTGGCCGACGAGCCACACGAGGATGCACATGAGCACCATCGAACTGTAGCGGTCCTTGAGCTGCAGGGCACTGAACAGCAGGCACCAGCCGAGGATCACGAAGATGAGGATCACCATCGCGCAGCCGAGGAATCCGGTCTCCTCGCCGATGATCGCGAAGATGAAGTCGTTGTGCGCGGCCGGCAGGTAGTTCCATTTCTCACGCGAGTTGCCCAAGCCCAGTCCCAGGAATCCTCCGGAGGCGATCGCGTAGCGGGCGTGCATCGACTGATAGCAGATCTGCTGCGCATCGGCCGCGGAGCACTCCGTATAGGCGGCGAGGATGCGCTGACGGCGATTGGGGCTGGAGGCGATCAACGCCACCACCAGCACCGACATGGCGACGACGAGCATCGCCATCCACTTGCCGGGGAATCCGGAGATGAGGAAGGCGACGATGCCGATGAACAGCAGGATCATCGCGGTGCCGAGATCCTTGCCTCCGAGCACGAGCAGCAGGGACAGGCCGTACACACCACCGACCACGCCGTACGCCTTGACCTGCTCCTTGACGGTCCTCGCCCGGTCGTAGCGCCGCTTGGCGACGATCAGAGCCGAGGGCAGCCATATGCACAGGGCGAACTTGATGAACTCGGCCGGCTGGATGGTGAAGCTGCCGCCGACGCGGATCCATCCGGTGTTGCCGTACTGGCTGACGCCGAGACCGGTGAAGGTCAGCAGCTGCAGAGCCATGGCGCCGCCCAGGGCGACGATGCCGAACCTGCGATAGAACCTGATCGGCACGAACGAGAGAATGAACCCGACGATCAGGCCGACGATGCAGAACGCCGCCTGACTCAGCGAGCCGAGGAAGGGGGATTTACCGGACGAGGCGGCCGATACGGCGGAGCTGGAGAACACCATGATCACGCCGAAGACGCTCAATCCCAGCACCGACATGCGGAACCCGTGGTAGCACCACAGCGGATTGAACAGGCTCTGCGGCTGCGATCCCGGTGGTCGGCGACCGGACCGGCCGGGACGTTCAGCGTCCGTCATACGTCTTCACCCATCGCTTGGCGGCTTCGGTGAACTTGACGCCGCGATCGGCGTAGGAGACGAACTGGTCCATCGACGCGCAGGCAGGGGCCATGAGCACCACGTCGCCGGGTTCGGCGTAACGTCCCGCGGCCTCGACCGCACGAGCCATCACGTCGTCGTTCGGATCGGGGTTGATGACCGTCAGCGGCGTGTCCGGCGCAGAGGCGGCGAACGCGTCGATCATCGGCTGCTGATCGCGGCCGATGATCACGGCGGCCTTGATGGTGCGCTTGCGATCGGCGACGAGATGCTCGAACCGGCTGCCCTTGGCGAGGCCTCCGGCGATCCACACCACCGAGCCGTCGGCGAAGCTGGACAGGGAGGCGTTGGCGGCGTGGGCGTTGGTGGCCTTGGAGTCGTCGACGAAGCGGATGGAGCGTCCGGAGACGTCCGGCGTGCTCGTGGCGACGGTGACGATACGGTGGCCGCCCGGGTGGAAGGTCTTCAGGGCGTCGAGCGCCTGCTGCCTGTCCGCGCCGAAGCCGAGCACCAGTGCGAGCGCGGTCAGCGCGTCGGCGAGCAGGTGCGGGTAGATCGTGCCGTCCGGCTCCATCAGATGCGTGAACTCCGCGACCTGTGCGAGGCGTACGCTTTCGCCGACCTCTCCCCCGGCCACGCCGCTCCTGTCGACGATCCATCCGTCGGCGACGCCGATCTGGCCGGACTCGGGCTCGTGGAGCGTGAAGCCGACCCTGCGGCAGCCTTCGGCCGGTTCTGCCTCATGGGCCTTCTCGGTGACGAGCGGGTCGTCCGCGTTGTAGACAAGGGCCCGCGTGACGCCGTGGAACACCTTGGCCTTGTCCGCCGCATAGTTCTCGCGGCCGCCGTGCCAGTCGAGGTGGTCGTCGGCGATGTTGGTGATGGCGGCGCAGGCGAGCTCCAACGAATCGGTGAAGTGCAGCTGGAAGGAGCTCAGTTCGACGCACAGTACGTCGTGCTTCGGGTTCGTGGCGCAGCGAGACAGCGACATCGCCATGTTGCCGGAGGCGATGTTGCCCGCGGTGGGGGCGTCGTACCCGCATGCGGTGAGCATGACCGAGGTCATCTCCGTGGTGGAGGTCTTGCCGTTGGTGCCGGTGATGCCGATCCACGGCGCCGGACGGCCGGTGCGAACCGAATCGACGCGCAGACGCCACGCGAACTCGACCTCGCTCATCACGGGGATGCCGCGCCGCTGCGCCTCGAGGATGAACGGGGTGCGCGGATTGAACACCGGGGACGACATGACATAGTCGACCTCGTCCCAGTTCACCTTGTCGAAGGAGTCGAGGTCGGCGGTGGGCTTGCGCTCGTCGACGCCGATGACCCGTGCGCCCTGCTCCTTAAGCACTTCGGCCAGCGACGTGCCGGACACGCCCAGTCCCGCGATGACTACCGTTTTGCCTTTGATATCCATGATGGTCTTGCCCCCTGCATGTGCTTGCATTGATCGTTGTCGATCGTCACGGCATTATCCCAGCCGTGTGTTTCGTTTGTTGCGAGTCGTTCCGTCAGCCGAACCGAACCGGACTCAGCCTGATTCAGCAGGACTTAGCCGAACTCAGCCGAACAGCAGTCCGGAACGGGTCACCCAGTCGCCGTAGAAGATGACCAGGGCGATGAGCACGAACATGAGCTCGATCATCCAGAAGCGGACCACGACCTTGGACTCCTGCCATCCGCACAGCTCGAAGTGGTGGTGGATGGGTGCCATCTTGAAGACGCGCTTGTGCGTGGCCTTGAAGTAGCCGACCTGGATGACGTCGCTCATCGCCTCGATCACGTACAGTCCGCCGAGGATGACGGCGAGGAACTCGGTGTGCGTGGCGATCGAAAGCGCCGCGAACAGACCGCCGAGCGCGAGCGAGCCAGTGTCCCCCATGAAGATCGTGGCCGGATTGGTGTTGTACCACAGGAAGCCGATGCAGGCCACGGCCGCGCACACGGCGATGATGGTCAGGTCGAGCGGGTCGGAGACGGCATACGCATAGCCGGAGTGGCCGGCGCCCTTGAGATGGTAGCTCTCCCAGAAGGCGATGACGCCGTATCCGGTGAACGCGATCATCGAGGATCCGGCCGCGAGACCGTCCAGACCGTCGGTCAGGTTCACGGCGTTCGTCCACGCGGTCATCAGGAAGTTGACCCAGACGACGAACAGGATGATGGCGACGACCCGGCCCGCGAACTCGAAGCTGAAGAACGGGCGTTCGATGAAGCTCATGCCCGCCTGCGCGCTCGGGAAGCCGCTCTTGGTGGGGATGATGAGGGCGAGCACCGCGTAGATGGTCGCGAAGATGAACTGGCCGATGAACTTGCCGCGGACCGTCAGGCCCTCGCTCTGCTTCTTGCGCACCTTGGCGAAGTCGTCGATGAAGCCGAGCAGGCCCATCGAGACCATCGCGAAGAGCACGAGCACCGCCGACCACGAGGGCACGTCTCCCATGTGCAGGTAGCGGTAGAGGGCCGAGGACGCCCACCCCAGAAGGATGGCGAGGTTGATGACCACGCCTCCGAGGGTCGGCGTGCCTCGCTTGACCTGATGCGACTTCGGTCCGTCCTGACGGATGTACTGGCCGTAATGGAGACGATGCACCAGACGGATGAGCATCGGGGTTCCGACGAGCGTGACGACCAGCGTCACCAGCATTCCTATGATCAGCGCAATCACTTGGGGTCTTCCTCTTCCCTATTCCCTACAGTTCCCGGGCCACGCCCGAAGGTCTTCGTTCGTTTCTCGGCGATACCCGACGGCCGATTATCCGATACCAGCCTAGTGGCGAGCCGGGTCAGCCGGCGCCCATCGTTCGGCCAGCGCGCTCAGACCCGAGGCGTGGGATCCCTTGAGCAGGGCCACGGTTCCCGGATGCTCGGACGCGACGGACGTGACGAGTCGATCGGCCTCATCGGCGTCGTGGACCCAGTCCACCGCGGCGTTCCCTTCCCTAGAGGCGATCGCCGTGCGGGCTCCCTCCGCCAGCGCTCCGGCGAGTGCGTCGAACTCGGCGTCCGTGGCGGAGCCGACGGCGACGATTCGGTCGAGGCCGAGTTCGGCCGCGTAGGCGCCGATCGATCGATGAAGACCCTGCTCGTCGCCGCCGAGTTCCAGCATCGCGCCGAGCACCGCCACGCGGTAGGGCTGCGTCTTTCGGCCCGCACCCCAGCGGGCGAGCCCGTCGAGGCCGGCGCGCATCGAATCGGGGTTCGCGTTGAACGAGTCGTCGATGAGCGTGAAGACCGCGCCATCGCGCTCGACGGTGGAGACGGCCATGCGGTGCGGGCTGATGCGGCGCTGCTCGCCGAGCACGCGGGCGATGTCGTCCAGCGGCATGCCGAGCATGTGCGCCACGGTGGAGGCGGCGAGCGCGTTCATCGCATTGTGTGCGCCGGGGATGGCCAGACGCACGGCCGCGGTATCGCCGTTGGCGGCGACGAGGGTGAACGACGGGTGATCCATGTCGTCGGTCGTCAGCTCGCGGACGGTGAGCGCGTCCTCGTCGGCGTGCGCCGGGTCGATGCCGAACCACACGACGTCGACGGGGGCGATGGATCGCATCGCGGCGACGTGCGCGTCGTCGGCGTTGAGCACCGCGGTGCCGGACGGCAGCAGGCCCCGCACGATTTCGGACTTGGCCTGCGCGATGCGTTCGACGGAGCCGAACTCGCCCAGATGAGCCACGCCGACCTTGAGCACGATGGCGATGTCCGGCGGGGCGATGGTGGTCAGGCGTGCGATCTCGCCGACGTGGTTCGCGCCCATTTCGGCGACGAAGTAGCGGGTGTCGGCGTTCACGGTCAGGGCCGTCAGGGGCAGGCCGATCTCGTTGTTGAACGAGCCGACGGGGGCGACGGTCTCGTCGAGCGTCGACAGCAGCGACTTGAGGAGGTCCTTGGTGGTGGTCTTGCCGACCGAGCCGGTCAGCGCCACGAGCGTGAAGGGCTTGCCGGCGTCCGCGCGACGGCGTTCGATGTTGTGTCGGGCGAGCGCGCCGAGCGCCTCGACGGTGTCGTCGACGACGATCTGGGTGACGTCCGCATCGAGCATGGCGTGGTCGACGATCGCGGCGGCGGCGCCCTTGGCGCCCAGTCCCGCCACGTAGTCGTGGCCGTCCACGCGTTCGCCCTTGATGGCGACGAACACACCGCCTTCGCCCACCAGACGGGAATCGCTGGTCGCCGAACGGGCGACCTCGCCTTCGGGCACCCCGCCCGCGTGCTCGCCCGCGAACGGGGCCGTGACCGTTCCTCCGACGGCTTCGGCGATCTCCGTGATGGTCATCGGCATCATCGTGCTGGACAAATTCCTCTCCTCGGTTGTGTATTGTTGTTCCGTCTGTTGCTGCGTCGTGCTACTGCAGATCGCCGGCCACGCGCAGCGCGTTCCTGATGTTGTTGCGACGCACACCCGCGGCGAGCACCATCGCTATGGCGAGCGACAGACGCGAGCGCTCGGCAGCGTCATCGCCTTCGCTGGCGTATTGGGCGAGCGTGTTCGACTCCTCGGTGGGACTGGTCACGCGCATCTGCTCGTCGGCGCGGAAGCCGTACTCCCCCTGCATGCGTTCGATCATCGCCCGGTCCGCGTTCGCTGGCGCCGGAAGCGACGAGCCGAGCACGTCGACGTTCACCGCTTCGAGCGCGTGGGCGCGGACGGTCAGATCGTTCAGCGCGATGACCACGGCGGCGGCGCCGTCCTCCGCGCAGATGGCGAGGGCGCGCTGCAGATCGATGATGCCGAGCGGATAGTCCAGTTCGAGAGGACGTTCGAGGGAGTACGATCCCCCGACGCTGATCGTGCCCACCGGATTGCCCAGCATGTGCAGGAACCGGGCGAGCTTGTCGACGGTGGCCACCCCTTCCTGTGGGCTGGCGGCGCTGACGGCGAAGATTGCGAGCGTGTTCGACGGATTGCCGGCCATCTGAGAGGCGAGCGTGCCCACCTCCTCGGGCGTCGGGTCGGCGAACAGCAGCGGCATGTCCGGATCGGACAGGGTGTCGCGTTCGGATGTCGGCACGATCGCGGCGTAGGCGCCTGCCCTGCGCGCCCGGCGCAGCGCGTCCATGCTCATGTCGTGGCCGGGGTGGAAGAGCGCGCCTGGCTCGATCGAGTCGAGATCGTCGGCGAGCGAGGTGACGGTGACGTGTCCGGCGAACGGCGGCACCAGTTCCCACCCGTAATGCTCGACGAGGTGCCCGAGGGTCATGCGCTGCATGATCGACTCATTGACTGCACTCATAGTGTCCCTTTCATCATTGCGCCGCTTTTCACCAATCCACTGCAATAGCATCCGTGCGCGGAGACGAGGTGGGCACTTCGTACTTCTGCATAAGGAATTCACCAATCTTGGCGAACAATGCGCCGGAGGTGAGACCGCCGTACGTGCCGTCGGGATCCTGCATGACGACGGTGACGACATAGCGCGGATTGTCGGCGGGCAGGATGCCGACGAAGTCGGCGATGATCGAGGTGAGCCGTCCGTCGGCTCCCGCGACCTCGGCGGTGCCGGTCTTCGCGGCGACGCGGTAGCCATTGACGCCGGCGGTGGCCTTGTACTCCTCGCCGACCGACTCCATAGCGTTCCTCAGCTGTTTGGCGTACTGCTCGTCGATGACGCGCGTGGCCTCGTTGTGTACCTTGTCGGTGACGTGCCCGTCCGCGTCGGTGATCGACTTGATGATCGACTGCTTGCGGATGACGCCGTCATTGGCGATGACGGAGATGGCTCGCGTCAGCTGCAGGGGGTTGACGGTGTATCCCTGGCCGAACAGGACGGTGTCCTTGGTGCGCCCGTCCCAGGCGGAGGGGGATGCGAGGATGCCGTTCGTCTCGCCGGGCAGATCGAGCCCGGTGGGCTGTCCGATGCCGAATTTGGTGAGCATCTCATGGCGCTGCTGGGGCGTCACGTTCTTGGCGGCCATGACCATGCCGACGTTCGACGAGTTCCTCAGGATGCCGGCGAGCGTCCAATGCTCGCTGCCGTGCTCGTGGGAGTCGTGGAACTTCTGTCCGTTCCAGTCGATCTCGTAGGGGACGGTGAACTTGTCGTCGATCTTGTGCGCACCGTTCTGCAGGATCGCGGCCATCGCGGGCACCTTGCCCACCGATCCGGGCTCGAAGGTCTGCGTGACCGCACGGGAGGCGTTGAGCTTGGCCTGGTCGGAGCCGGCCTGGATCTGGTCGCTGTCCTCCAGGGCGATGATCTCGCCGGTGCGGCAGTCCTCGACCACGGCGACGCCCCACTTGGCGTGGAAGCTCGCGACCCCCTCGGTCAGGACCTTCTTGACGTACCAGTCGACATCGGCGTCGATGGTCAGACTCACGTCCTTGCCGTCGACCGCGTCCTTCGATTCGGTGACGGTGCCGGGGATGACCTCGCCGCCGAGGCCGCGCTGGTACACGGTGTAGCCGTCAGTGCCCTTGAGCGTCTCGTTGAGGGTGCTTTCCAGTCCGGCCGCGCCCTCACCCTCGTCGTTGACGCCTCCGAGCAGGGATCCGAGCAGCGTGTTCTCGGCGTAGACGCGTTCGCTGCTCAGCTCGCCGTAGACGATGCCGGCGAGTCCCAGCTTGTCGATCTTGCGCTTGACGGCGGGGGTGACGTCCTTCTTGATGATGAGGTACTTGCCGTCGCCGTTGAGCTTGGCCCCCAGTTCGAGCGCGTCGACCTTGAGGATCGGGGCGAGCAGACGCGCCACGGCGGCCGCGCCCGTGGCGCCGACCGGCTTGCCGTTGACCTGATGGCAGTATCCGAGCGTCTTGGCCTGCTTGGATCCGCACGCCACCGGCGTGAACGCGGTGGCGGCGTCGGGGATGCCGATGATGTTGTAGCGCTCGACGCTCTGGGCGAGCACCGTGCCGTTGGTGTCGGTGATCCTGCCGCGGTTGGAGCGGATCGTGATCCTGCTGGTGCGCATATCGGTGGCCGCCTGCGCGGTGGCGCGCCCCTGCAGCAGCTGCACGCGGGCGAGCTGGAGCAGGCACGAGCCCGCCACCACGGCGAGCACCATGCCGATGACGAGGCAGCGGAACATGAAGGAGTCCAGTCCATGCCTGCGCATGAACCCCTTGTAGAAGGGCTCCCTTCGTGCCATTTACTTACCCTCCGTGGACTTGTAGCCGTTGAGATCGATGGATACGGAACTGGACTGCGGGACCATGCCCATGTCGCTGGCCTTCTGCGGCAGGGATGCCTGCAGCTGGTCGAGCTTGGCCTGATCGTCCTGGACGTCCTGGGTCAGACGGCTGATCGACGTCTCGATCGCCGACACCTCGAACGCGTTCTGCACCATCTGCGTGCGCAGCATCAGCGCGCCGATGAGGGTGGAGGCGAGGAAGACCACGGCCACGATGATGTGCACGGTCGGGGCGGAGCGGGTGCGCACCCACTCCATGAACCGGCTGAAGCCTGCGGCGAGATCGTCCTTGTCCGTGCGTCCTCCGTTGACGACGCGCAGTTCGGGTCGCGATGCGGGCTTCGCCGCGGGCTCGGGCCGACGCGAGGCCGGCACCGCGTTGGAACGCAGGGAACGTGCTGTGGCTGCCATGATCTAGTTCCTCTCCCCATACTGGCGGTCGGATGTGCTTGCTGTCTCGTACCGTTCGATGAAACGGCGTGGTATCGGTCTGACGAGCTCCACCGCGCGCAGGCGTACGGACGCCGATCGCGGGTTCGAGGCGATCTCCTCCTCATCGGCCTTGATCGCCCCGCGCGTGAGCTCCCTGAAGAACGGCCGCGCCTCGGGAGGCACCACCGGCATGTTCGGCGGCACGTCGGCGACGAGCCCGTCGTTCATGAACGTCTTGACGGTCTTGTCCTCCAGCGAGTGGTAGGACTCGACGACGATGCGCCCGTGGCCGCGCAGTCGCAGTGCGATCTGCGGCAGGGTGCGGGCGAGCTTGTCCAGTTCGCCGTTGACCTCGATGCGCAGCGCCTGGAACACGCGCTTGGCGGGGTTGCCCGCTGGCCGGTGCGCCTTGGGGACGACCTCGTCCACAAGCGCGTTGAGCTCGGCTGAGGTGGTCAAGGGGCTCTCGGTACGGCGCATGACGATCTCGTGCGCGATCTGGCGGGAGAACTTCTCCTCGCCGTAGGTCCTGAAGATGCGCGTCAGGCTGCGTTCGTCGTATTCGGCGAGCACCCGTTCGGCGGTCAGCGGCTGGCTGACGTCCATGCGCATGTCGAGCGGCGCATCGTGCGAATAGGAGAAGCCTCGATCGGTCTCGTCGATCTGCAGGCTCGACAGACCCAGATCCATGAACGCGGCGTCCACGCGGCCGATGCCGTGCTCGTCGAGCGCCTCGGTGAATTCGTCGAAGGCGGCGTGCACGGGGATGAACCGGTCGGCCAGTCCCTCTCGCCGCATGCGCTCGGCGGCCAGTCCCAACGCCTCGGCATCGCGGTCGATGCCGACCAGTCGGGCCTCGGGCACGGCCTTGAGGAATGCCGTGGCGTGTCCGGCGAGTCCCAGCGTGCAGTCCACGATCGTGGGATGCGCGTCGCGCCCGTCACGCCCGGCAGTGGCCTTCAGGCCGCCGGTGACGAGTCGCACGCAGTCCTCCAGCAGCACGGGACGGTGGATCGCCGCCAGATCTCGCTCCTGCGTCTCGGTCATATCGTCGTCTTTCCGTTCGTTCGTCTTCGTTGGTCCATTCGGTTCGCGCGGTTCTCGCGGCTCCGCATTCGCGTCGTTCGCGTCCATGCCGGTCATCAGAACTCCACCTCCGGCAGCACGTCATCCGCGATGTTCGCGTAGTCCTGCTCCTTCTCGGCCAGATAGGACTCCCACGTGGCGCGGTTCCAGATCTCGGCGCGGGTGCCCACGCCGATCACCACGATGTCGTCCCCCAGATGCGCGTAGTCGCGCAGCATCTGCGGCACCAGCACGCGCCCCTGCTTGTCCGGCGTCTGGTCCACCGCTCCGGAGAGGAACACGCGCAGGTATTCGCGCGCCGCCTTGTTGCCCACCGAGACGCGCTGGATCTGCATCGCGATGCGCCGGAACTCGGCCACCGGCAGCAGGTAGACGCAGCGCTCCTGACCGCGGGCCATGACCAGTCCCTGTCCGAGCTGGCCACGCATCTTGGCGGGCAGGGCCATGCGCCCCTTGGCGTCGATCTTCGGTGTGTAGGTGCCAAGCATCAGAGCGGGCATGCCCAGATCGGCCATCACTCCGGCGACCCCGCCCATCGGCATGCCGCCCATCGACTGCGTGGACTGTGCTGACTGGTCCGAACCGCCTTGGGCGGGGTCGAATGCCATGCCGTTCGCGTTTTCGCCGGTCAATCGCCCCACCTCCTTGCCGTTTCACTTCGGACACACCACGCCACACTGATTCCCCACTTTACCCCACGACTCCCCATTTTTCCCCACCCGATCACACTTTCCGCGCTTTTTCACGGGGCCCCGACCCGAACGGCGAATTCAACCGAAGTTCATCTTCCACGTCGGATCATGCAGTCCGATCGTTCGGGGGAAGGAGTAGATTGGGATACCTTGAATTTTTCGTTCAGACAAAAGGGAAACGGTACAAGCATGTCGAGTTACGCCTCGCAACTTGAGGAGGAACAGCGCGCGGTGACACGCGCATACGACCGTCTTGACGCATTGCGCGCCGAAGCCAGGGAACGCCTCGACGCCGTGCGCGCCGCCGGCGCCCACGGCTCCCCCACGCAGCGCACCGAGCGCGACTCCTTCGCCACGATGTACGAGGACCGCCTCACCCAGCTGCGCTCGGTGGAGGATCGTCTGGTGTTCGGCAGGCTCGACGATTCGGCCGGAGGCCGCCGCTACATCGGGCGCATAGGGCTGACCGACAAGTCCCACAAGCCCATCCTCACCGATTGGAGGGCGGACGCCGCCCGCCCCTTCTACGAGGCCACCCCCTCGCATCACGGCGACATCGTGATGCGCCGCCACATCACCCTGAGCTTCCGAGAGGTGGTCGCCGTCGAGGACGAGGTGCTCGACGTGCACTCCGATCAGGTCGGCGAGGCGTCCAAATCCGGCACGCTCACCGGCGAGGGCGCACTGCTGGCCTCGCTCAGCTCCAGGCGCACCGGCAAGATGACCGACATCGTCGCCACAATCCAGGCCGAGCAGGACCACATCATCCGCTCGCAGATGGGCCGCGCCGTGGTGGTGCAGGGAGGCCCCGGCACCGGCAAGACCGCCGTGGCGCTGCATCGCGCCGCATATCTGCTCTACACGCACCGGCGCACGCTGGAACGCTCCGGCGTGCTCGTGGTCGGCCCGAGCTCGGCGTTCCTACACTACATCGACCAGGTGCTCCCCTCGCTGGGCGAGACCGGCGTGGTCTCCCGCACCATCGCGGACCTCATCCCCGGCGTGCACGCCACGACGTTCGACACCCCGCGCGCAGCCCAGCTCAAGGGTGACCACCGCATGGCCAACGCCATCCGCAACGCCGTCTCCTCCCGCGAGCGCGTGCCCGCCGACCTGCCCGTCGTGCAGATCAGCGGCATCCCGGTGCCGATGCTGGCCGCCGACATCGAACAGGCGCAGGCCGAGGCACGCCGCACCCGCCAGCCGCACAACAAGGCGCGCGAGACCTTCGTCAAATCGATGATCTCCGCGATGCGCGTGCGCTACGAGGAGCAGCTCGACTACACGCCCGACCAGGACGAGATCAACCGCGCCGTCTCCCTGCTGCGCATGAACGACAAGGTGCGTGTGGCGCTGAACCTCGCATGGCTGCCGATGACCGGCCCGTGGCTGATCGACGACATGTTCTCCAAGCCGGACAAGCTGCGCCGGTTCGCCCCGTGGCTGTCCGACGAGGACGTGGCCGAACTGGTGCGCCCGAAGGGCTCGCCGCTGACCCGCTCCGACGTGCCGCTGCTCGACGAGGCGCTTGAACTGCTCGGAGACGACCCGAAGGTGGCCGCGCGTCGCAAGCGCGACGAGGCTCGCGCGAAGGAGGCCCTGCAGTTCGCGCAGGATACGCTCGCCCAGAACGGCATCGGCAACGGGCTGGTCACCTCGCAGATGCTCGTCGACCAGATCAACGGCGACGACGTGGAGCTGACCGCGCAGCGCGCCGGCCGCGACCGCGAATGGGTGTACGGGCACATCGTCGTCGACGAGGCGCAGGAGCTCACCGCGATGGACTGGCGCATGCTGATGCGGCGCTGCCCCTCGCGCTCGTTCACCATCGTGGGCGATGTGGCGCAGACCAGCGCCCTCGGCGGCACGCGCTCCTGGCCCAAGACGATGAACCGCCTGTTCGGCCGCGGCAATTGGGATCTCAACGAGCTGACCATCGACTACCGCAACCCGCAGGAGGTCTCCGATCTGGCCGGACGGTTCGCCGAGGCGCAGGGCCTGTACATCTCCACCGTGCATGCGGTGCGCCGTATCGCCGACGCGGTCACGCGCACCGTGGTGCCGGATCGCGGCGAACTGGTGGCGGCGGCCGCGCGGGAGGCCGCGGATCTCGCAAGGCGGTTCGTCGCCAAGGACGGATCCGGACGTGTGGCGATGATCGCCCCGGAGTCGCTGGTGGATACGCTGCGTCCGGCCGTCGCGGCCGCGCTTGCGGATGCGCTCGGCGCCGACGAGGCCGCGCGCATCGCCGATCAGGAGCCGTGGGACCGCCAGGTGACGGTGAGCGGCACCGAGGAGGTCAAGGGCCTCGAATACGACGCGGTGGTGCTCGTCGAGCCAAGCCTGATCGATCAGGAGTCGCCGAGCCGACTGGTCGCCGCGGCCGATCTGTATGTGGCGATGACCCGACCGACACAGCGTCTGGCCATCGTTCGGACCTCAATGGACGAAAAGGACCTGGAACTCTAAGGTGGGAAACATGCCTAAAGCACTGTTACTGGAAAACATTCATCCCGACGCGGCCCAGTCGCTGCGCGACCACGGTTTCGAGGTCGTCACGGCGAAGGGCGCGCTGAGCGAGGACGAGCTCATCGACGCACTTGACGGCGTCGACATCGTCGGCGTCCGTTCGAAGACAAGCGTCACCAGACGCGTGCTCGAAGCGCGTCCGACGCTGTCCGCGGTCGGATGCTTCTGCATCGGCACGAACCAGGTGGACCTCGACTTCGCCGGCCGTCAGGGCATCGCCGTGTTCAACGCGCCGTACTCCAACACCCGTTCGGTGGTGGAGCTGGTGATCTGCGACATCATCTGCCTGATGCGCCGCATCCCGGCGCACACGCATCATCTCAAGCACGGTCTGTGGGACAAGTCCGCCTCCGGTTCGCATGAGGTGCGCGGCAAGACCCTCGGCATCATCGGCTACGGCAACATCGGCTCCCAGCTGAGCGTGCTGGCCGAGGCCTTGGGCATGCGCGTGCTGTTCTACGACCTCGAGGAGAAGCTGGCGATGGGCAATGCCCGCCGCTGCGCCACGCTCAACGAGCTGCTGGAGCAGTCCGATGCGGTCACGCTGCACGTGGACGGCCGCAAGTCAAACACCGGTTTCTTCGGCGAGGATCAGTTCGCGCATATGAAGCAGGACGCGATCTTCATCAACGCCTCGCGTGGCTTCGTCGCGGACCTCGACGCCCTCAAGCAGCACCTCGACTCCGGTCACCTCTCCGGCGCGGCCGTGGACGTGTTCCCCGTCGAGCCGAAGAAGAACGGCGATCCGTTCATCACCTCTCTGGCGGACGAGGACAACATGATCCTCACCCCGCACATCGGCGGTTCGACGCTGGAGGCGCAGAAGTCGATCGGCCACTTCGTCTCCCAGCGTCTGGAGGACTATTGGGAGAAGGGCTCGACCTCGCTGTCGGTGAACCTGCCGCAGATCAATCTCGGTCCCAACCGCGGCGTGACACGCATCGCGCACCTGCACGCGAACCTGCCGGGCGTGCTCGCCCGCGTGAACCACGTGCTCGGCGAGGAGAACATCAACATCGCCGCCCAGTCCCTCGGCACCGAGGGCGAACTCGGCTATGTGGTGACCGATGTCTCCCAGAAGCCGTCGTCGAAGACGCTTGAAGCGCTGCGCGCCATCGAGGGCACGATCCGCATGCGCGTGATCTCCTGACGGCGGTGTATGGCTCTGACGCATCTGCACGCCAGGGCGTGAAAGGGGCTGTGACTCCCCCGCTGGGAGTCACAGCCCCTTTCGTATGGCTTTCTACGTCTTATGCGTGCTTCAGCTCGTCGATCGCCGACTGGAAGTCGTCGAGGTTCTCGAAATTCTGGTAGACGCTGGCGAACCGCAGGTAGGCGACCTCGTCGAGGTCTCGCAGCGGCTTGAGAATCGCCTTGCCGACCTCGTCGGAGGTGACCTGAGCCTGACCGGTGGAGCGCAGATCCTCCTCGACGCGCTGGCCGAGCATCTTCAGATCGTTCTCCTTGACCGGCCTTCCCTGGCATGCCTTACGCACACCCGAGATGACCTTGTCACGGTTGAACGGCTCCAGACTCCCGGAGCGCTTCTCCACCAGCAACGTAGTGGTTTCCAGCGTGGTGAACCGCTTGTTGCAGTACAGGCACATGCGGCGACGACGGATGGAGTAGCCGTCCTCGCTGACACGAGTTTCCACAACCTTGGTTTCGGCATGATGACAGTAAGGGCAATGCATGAACTCCACCATACCGTGCCAATCACGGAAATTGCCATTCCCACGGGGTTTCGCATGACCAATCATTCGAAAAACCACCGGCGGACGCCGCAGGGACCCCCCTCGTCTAGTCATCCGGTTCCTCCACAGGCACGAGGATACGCTGACCCACCTCAAGCGACGTGCCTTCCAGATGGTTGAGCTCCACCAGCTCCTCCACCGATTGGTTGACGTCACCGCCTTCGGGCGTAACCATCTGCGCATAGGTCCACAGCGTCTGACCGGGTTGCACGGTATAGCTCTCCACCTCCATGGGCCCCGCCGCCGAATCGGCCATCGACGGACTGAACGCACTCAATGCGGCCACTGCCACGAGCACAACCAGCAGCAGCGCCATGATCCTTGACAGGATTCGTTCCATGGTCACCACACCCTCTCGAACACTTGTTCTAACGAACGGATGTACTAATTGTGGCATGAATGTTCGAACGGCGCAACCCGCCGTGTCGAACAAATGTTTGATGAAATGAACAATTCACGTTATGCTTATCACATATTCGAAAGGAGAGCCCATGAGCACCATCCCGTTCAACCCGGGCATCGCCGACGGCCAGACCGAGACGGCAAAACCGCTTACCGACCGTCAGCGTCGCATCCTCGAGGCGATCACTACGTACCAGAACGAGTGCGGCTTCGCTCCCTCCTTCAGAGACATCGGAGAGGCCTGCGGCCTCAAGAGCCCCTCCTCGGTCAAGCACCAGCTGCAGGTGCTGGCGCAGAAGGGCTATATCCGCCTCAATGCGAACAAGGGACGCGCCATCGAGATCCTGCGTACGCCCGACGCCGAGACGGCGTCATCCACCGATCAGCATATCCCCATCCAACCGTCCCGTACGGCCGCGGACATCGAGGCCAATGACGGCGGGGAACGACGTTCCAGCGCCATCGTCTACCGGTTCCCCACCACGCTTGGGCAGGAGACGGACGAGGAGTCGTCGGATTCCCGTGACGTCCCGCTTGTGGGCCGCATCGCCGCGGGCGTGCCAATCACCGCCGAACAGCATGTGGAGGATGTGATGCGCCTGCCCGAGCGTCTGACCGGTTCGGGCGGAAGACTGTTCATGCTGGAGGTGCATGGCGATTCGATGATCGACGCCGCCATCTGCGACGGCGATTTCGTCGTGGTGCGCGAGCAGAACGACGCCGTCAACGGCGATATCGTCGCCGCCCTGCTGGACGGCGAGGCGACGGTGAAGACCTATCGCAAGGAGCATGGCCATCTGTGGCTGATGCCGCACAATCCCGCTTACGCCCCCATCGACGGCACGCAGGCCACGATCATGGGCAGGGTCGTGACGGTTCTGCGCAAGCTGTGATATAGCAGACGCCCCGCAGCAGAAAACCCCGGCACTGGCCGGGGTTTTCTGTAGGGCAGCACGCCAACTTATCGCTTAATGACAGCTTCCATAGACCAGCGTCCAGCATCCTGTGATACCCGCATTGAACCGCCATACCGATGGAGCCTCTCCCCATATCGCCCCAAACCGGAATGCATATGATGCATATCATCACTCATCCGTTTCAACGGGACGTCGGTGACTCTCATGATGTACTGACGTGGCAAGGTCTCGATGCTGAACACATAATCGAACCTCGGATCTGCGTGACTAGCTATGTTACCCAATGATTCCCGCATGAGACCAGTCAGTAAAGCCACGACCTCCGGCGTATCCTCATGATCACTCGTATCGGGAAGCAGTATGCTCCCATTGAAGCCCATCGCCGTCAACCGTTGCCTCTGCCGATCCCCGATTTGCCGCAATCGATCAGGCAACACGGATTGCGGCAATCGCTTCTCATCATTCAGATCGAACCCATCCGCAGTCCCCTCATTGAGCTGGTTGATGAGCTGACGAACGCCGATGTTGGCATGCATCATTGATTGCAGCGCATTGCTGAGTTCAGCATTATCGGAAGGTGATATCTGCATATGATGCCTGAGAATGAGTACTGCATCCGTGATGTCATTGGCGATATGGTCATGCAGCTTTTCGGTGACAGCATCTCTAGTTCGACATTCTCGCAAACGTTGCCGCATCAACGCCTTGTCCTGTTCCTGCCGCATGACATATCCTACAAGCATGGAAAGCAGTAAGGCCGATACGGGAAACAACAGATAGAGAAACAACATATTCGGCAGTGTGTGAGACGTGCCGACAACCAGATCCATTTCAAATGTGTTCAACGATCCAGATACTACTCGAGTCATGAATGAAATGATTCCTATGACAATGGTTCCAGCTATCCCCTGCTCGATATTACAGTAACCCAACACTGCGACTGCAAACATACAGGAGATGAAATAACTGTTTGGTAAAATAATGTCGGCCCCCGGGAATACTCCTATGACCCAGCAAAGCAGAATCATCCAACTACCTACATACGGATATATATTGACGATCAACAATGCGGTACACGAAACGATCAATAATGATGATTGCGCAATTGAATAGTTGATTTCCATTAGTGGAAGTGCAATACAACAGAGAAGAATACAGATCGCGGATGGCATATACGTCCATGGATATCCACGATGATAGCGAGACAACAGATTTGCTACATCATCTTTGATAATGCCAAACATGGAACCGCCATTTCAGATAAGGTGCTGTTGTTGGCAGATACGTATCGCTTCGAAACGTTGCCGAACGCCGAGCTTGCGTGCTGCATGACTTGTATGCGACTGCACTGTTCCAACGGAGATATGCAGAGACTTTGCTATCTCCTTCGTGGTCATACCGCGGGCGTACATCGACAATATACCGATCTCGCGTTGTGAAATGCCCCGGACATCTACTTCGCCGCGCACATGCTCGTACGCATCACGAGGCGTCATGAACTCCTGACTTCCATCCTGAACAATGTCCGCAACCTCATCTCGAAAGCCATGTTGATTCGATCCACGCAATACATCAACGAACATGGCCGAGCCAACGGAGTCCTTACTTACCAGAGCCTGCGCACCCGCATCAACAAGGCGCGCACGATACTGTTCGAGTGGATAGGCGGTGACGCCGATGAGGCGAATGGTCGACGATCGTCTGCGTAGCTCTCTACATACGTCCACACCGGATATGCCGTTAAGCACAAGATCGAGTATCACCACGTCGGGCTGCAGAGCATCATATGTGATGTGTTCCATAAGCCGCTGAGGCTTGGTCTCCTTCCAGATCACCTCCATATCCGGCTTACGATGCCGGATGAGCATATCTATCATCATTAATGCGCAGACATCATTGTCCAATATGCCGATACGCAATCGCCGCGATCCCCGGTCTTCCGCCATAGCTACTTTCATAATACTATATTACACCTAAAACTGACAACATCACGTTCGTTCCAGTTTTTCTTGAATCCTAGTTGCATCGGCATACATACCATGACATAATGTCAATTATTCGCATAGATGCGAATACATCTTATAATTCTTAAGAAAAGAGTACATTATGAATATCAAGCGATGGAATATTATGTGCATAGTATTTACTATTATATCCACTCTGCTTTTGCCTATTTCTGTAGTGCAACAATCGCATGCAAATGAATCAAATTCATCTGAGCAGATTCCGAAAGAAATGTACGGACTCGATTATTACATTTCTATTTCCAATAACAAGCTGTGCTTTGATTCCAACTCTGCTCTCTCGAACGGTTATTCCAATTCTGCTGTAGAGTTTGTTTCAAACCAAATTAATTACATGAATACCGCAATCAAAACAGGATCAATACTAAATACTTAAGATTATTCAGTAACTTCAACTTCGCTGACTACTTATGTTCTCTCGAAAGCAAAAGGGATTAATAAGGAAGTACACCATTGGTACGGATTACATGAATTCTGGATGGATAGCGAGAAAACAAAGCAGTATATCTCAGGACTAGAGAAAGGAAATGTTGGGAATTATATACCAGGTTGGCTTGGCACCGTTGCTAAACTGTATAGCTCAGCCACAATAGCCGACGCCAAAATGGCAGCTCGTCCTGGACGCGGAATCATTATGCACAGCCAGTTCAGTGGCACGGGTATTACTTCTGTAGCCAGTATATGGCATCATTCACAGTGACAAGACGATAGTTGGAGATGATGGATATGATCCGTTGGTTATTTGTTTGGGTTGGTTATATCGCCTATGTCGTCGTACTGAATCTTGGTGTGCACACAACCGGGCAAATGAGCATCGCGGATCAAATGGCATTACCATTGGGAACGCATACCTGGTTTGCGCTGTGGTGCATGCTCGGGCTTGCCATTCCAGCATTCATCCGACTGTCACATGGGTACCCGAAATCATTCGTCGCACTTACCACTGCGATCTGCACACTCGCATGGCTGTCCATGGGCATGCGGTATGCCCCCATCATTCAGATCGGCCCTCTCAATGAAACAATCATCGATTGGATCAGCGATGGATTGAACCTTGCTTCAATAGTGGCATTAGGTATGGCGGCATGGCGGAGCTCCGGCGACGATTCCCGTTAACGGACATCGTCAGTCACAGAACCTGTCTTCACCTTTAGCCGATCCCGGCCACGATCATGGGCAGGGTCGTGACGGTTCTGCGCAAGCTGTGATACACTGAACGCCCAGCAACAGGAGACCCCGGCAACAGCCGGGGTTTCCGCGTTTCTCAAGCAAAACGGGAATGGTATTGAGAAGCGGTCTCATTCCGCGAATACCGAGAAGGCACGAAGGAAACGAGGATTACGACCATGGCACATACGCACGCACCGCTCGCGGAGAGGGGATCGAACGGATCCAAGGAGCATCAGCATCGGCTGACGGCGACGCTGGCCGTCACCGCCTCGGTGTTCGTCATCGAAGTGGTCAGCTCACTGCTGACCGGATCGCTGGCGCTGCTGGTGGACGCCGGTCACATGCTCACCGACATGTCGGTGCTCATCGCCTCTACGGTGACAGCAATTCTGATGCGCCGCAAGCCCAACAATCACCGTACGTGGGGCTGGGCGCGCCTCGAGGTGCTAACGGCCGCAGCCGGTGCGATCGTACTATTGATCGTTGGCATCTACGCTCTCGTGGAAGCGGGCATGCGCCTGTTCGGCGGCTCCGAGGCCGGCATCGAGGACATCGATCTGCTGCTGTTCGTCGGCATCCTCGGTCTGGCGGCGAACGTAGCGTCGATCTTCATCCTCGCCTCGCAGCGCGGCGACAACATGAACATGCGTGCCGCGTTTCTGGAGGTGATGAACGACGCCCTCGGCTCGGTGGCGGTGGTGTTGTCCGCATTGGTGATGATGTCGACGGGCTGGGATGGGTTCGACGCGGTGGCAGGCGGCGTGATCGCCCTGATGATGATCCCGCGCGCGATCGCGCTGCTGCGCAATGCGGTGCGCGTGCTGCTCGAGGAGACCCCGGAGGGATTGGATCTGGACGCAGTGCGCGAGCATCTGGAGCATGTGCCCCATGTAGTGGCCGTGCATGATCTGCATGCGAGCACGGTTTCGACCGGCATGCCGATCCTCATGGCGCATATCGTCGTCGAGAAGGGCCTGACGATGGAGCAGGCCGCGGATATCCTCGAGCAGTTGCAGGACTGCCTGCGCGAGCACTTCCCCGTATCGGTGCCCCATACCACGTTCCAGTTGGAGCCGGAGGGCTACCGCTCCCCCTCCGACGATCAGATGCACCCATCGGAGAAGTGACAGACACGCAAGCAAGAGTACATGCGAAAGATCGAGGGAGGGTACAGATAAAAATCAGGCCACTTCAGCCCGATGCCTAGGTGTCTGTCTGGTCGATGCCGTGGTGTTTCTGCCACGATTCGCATGACGAGCCGATTCCACGCTGTTGTGCCCCTCTGCTCTTCCACAACACAACCGGAACCGCACTTTCGCGATCCTGTGGCAGCGATTCCTGTCACATCACAGGCGATTTTGTTCTTTCGAACACTTGTGGCAACGGGCACTGCCACAACACGGCAAAATCCACGCAATACAGACGTTGTGACGAGCCTCTTAATTGCAGAATCCTTGAAATTCCGCCATTCCTTGCAAATCGCATCACGACACCTCGAACGCGCATTGCCACAACGTGCCCGGAATTCCGTTTTCAAACACTTGTGACAGCGGATTCCGCCATATCGCGCCGATTCGGTCGAAATGATCGCGTTGTGACAACAGGTACGAGACGCAGGCGCCGATCGATACGCCAATCAAGCTTTCTAGTCCGAGCGTCCAGCTCCAAGCCGTCCGGCTGGGATGATTATCCCGGTCGGCAAGTTCATCGCAAAGCCCCTTCCCGCCTATTCACGGCTAGGCGACCAAGACCAGCTACGCACTACCGACACAGACCCCCACACCGACATCCGATTATAAGGAAGATGAAGAGGAAAAGGGAGAAAGGAACAGACCAAGAAGCAAAGAAAAAGGAAGAGAAAAAGAAAAGAAGGAAGAGGGGAAAGAAGAAAAAAGCGGTGGCCTCCAACCAAGCAGGGCAAGGTTGGAGGCCACCGTAATCACAGCCCATCACCGGCGCACGTGTGAATAACCACGCGCGCCGGTGATGCCGGTTCAGTCAGAAGCCGATCAGAAGCCGAACTGGGCGGCGGTTTCCTTCAGCGTCTCGGCGGAGCGCTTGAGGGCGGCGAGCTCGTTGTCGGAGACCGGGGTGTTGATGGCGGTGTTGACGCCGTTGCGGTTGAGCAGGGTCGGAACGGACATGCACACATCGGAGATGCCGTGGAAGTCCTTGAGCATGGAGGACACCGGCAGGATGCGGTTGGAATCCTTGAGGACGGCCTCGATGATGTCGACGCCGGACATGCCGATGGCGTAGTTGGTGGCGCCCTTGCCGTTGATGATCTTGTAGGCGGCGTTCTTGACGTCCTGGTGGATCTGCTCGCGGACGGTGGCGTCGAGCGGCTCGTGGCCCGGCAGCGGCGTCCAGTCGAGCATCGGAACGCCACCGATGGTGGCGGAGGTCCACAGCGGGACCTCGGAGTCGCCGTGCTCGCCGGCGATGTAGGCGTGGACGTTCTTGACGTTGACGCCGGTCTGCTGCGCGATCAGGAAGCGCAGACGGGCGGAGTCGAGGTTGGTGCCGGAACCGAAGACCTGGTTCTCCGGCAGGCCGGAGAGCTTCTGGGCGACGTGGGTGGCGATGTCGACCGGGTTGGTGATCAGCATGTAGATGGCGTTCGGGGCGACCTTGACCAGGTTCGGGATGATGGCCTGCAGGATCTTGACGGTGGCGCCGACAAGCTCCAGACGGGACTGGCCCGGCTTCTGACGCGGGCCGGCGGTGATGACGACCATGTCGGCGTCGCGGCAGATCTCAGGATCGTCCGAACCGTCGATGGAGACGGTCGGGTAGAAGCTGGAACCGTGCTGCATATCGAGCACCTCGGCCTCGACGCGCTCCTTGGCGATGTCCTCGAGGACGATCTCACGGGCGACGCCGCGCTGGGCGGCTGCGAAGGCGAGGGTGGAGCCGACTGCGCCGGCGCCGATGACGGCAAGCTTCGTGGGCTTGGTAACCAGGGTTTCTGCCATGTTCATGAACCTCTCTTAGAGTGGACGTCCGCTTGCGGGCGGACATCATTCAACCAACGGCTCTCAATGTACTCCCATTACCTGACTTCGCATACACCGACACACGTCATGAATCGTTGGAAATATTGGATTGTTATCGCTCACAACATCATGCAGGGAACAATGTGGTAAAGGTCACATTGACAGTGCATGAACATTCGTCAACACGCGGTCGGACACGCCGGCCGAACCGAGCCACACACCCGAGAGACACCCGAGAGACACCCGAGAGTCACCCGAGAGTCACCCGACGGAACGCTCCACCAGACGCGCGGCCAGACGGCTGTCGACGTCCGCGACCACCTTCACCCCCTCGGCGAGCCATTCGATGCTGTCGACATGCCCGTACTCGCGCACCTGCGAGAGCAGCGAGCCGGCCGAATACGGCAGCAGGGCCTCGACATGCACGCCCGGGGTGGGCAGCAGCGCCTCGACCGCGTCGCGCAGCTCGTCGAGCCCGCGACCGGAATACGCGGAGACGATGTGGGCGTCCGGCTCCAGCGCGGCGAGCCGCTCCAGCGTCGCCTCGTCGCATCGGTCGGCCTTGTTGAACACGAGCAGCCGCGGAATCGATTCGGCGCCCTCGATGTCGGCGAGCACCTCGTTGACCGCGTCGATCTGCGAGAACGGATCGGGGTGGGAGCCGTCGACGACGTGCAGGATCACGTCGGCCTCGCCGACCTCCTCCAGCGTCGACTTGAACGCCTCGACCAGCTGCGTGGGCAGTCTGCGGACGAATCCGACGGTGTCTACGTAGGCGTACAGTCGCCCGTCCCGCGCCTTGGCGCGGCGCACGGCGGTGTCGAGCGTCGCGAACAGCGCGTTCTCGACAAGCTCGCTCGAACCGGTCAGACGGTTGGTGAGCGACGACTTGCCGGCGTTGGTGTAGCCGACCACGGCGATGGTGGGCAGACCATAGCGGCGTCGGGAGCCGCGCTTGACCTCGCGGGCCGGCGCCATCTCGCGGATCTGCCTGCGAAGCCTGGCGATGCGGGTGCGGATGACACGACGATCCATCTCGATCTTCGTCTCGCCCGGGCCTCGCGAGCCGATGCCCGCGTCGGCGCCCGCCGCTCGACCGCCGGCCTGACGGGACAGCGAACCGCCCCAGCCGCGCAGTCGCGGCAGCATGTACTCGAGCTGCGCGAGCTCCACCTGCGCCTTGCCCTCACGGCTGGTGGCATGCTGGGCGAAGATGTCGAGGATCACCGCGGTGCGGTCGACGACCTTCACCTTGGCCGCATCCTCCAGTCCTCGACGCTGGCTCGGCGGCAGATCGTCGTCCACGACGATGGTGTCCGCCTCCTCGCGCGCGACGATGTCGGCGATCTCCTTCGCCTTGCCGGATCCTACGTAGGTGGCGGCATCGGGCTTGATGCGATGCTGCAGGAGGCCGTCGCACACGACCGCGCCCGCGGTCTCGGCGAGCGCGGCGAGTTCTCGCAGCGACTCCTCGGCCTTGGCCTGTGTGGTGAGCGCGGACGACCACACGCCGACGAGCACGACGCGCTCCAGACGCACCTTGCGGTATTCGACCTCGGTGACGTCCTGCAGCTCGCCGAGACCGGTGACGTGCTTGAGCTGATTGCGGGATTCGCGCTCCTCCCACGCCTCATCGTGGCTTTCGGCCCATGGTGCGGATCCGCCGCCCTCGTCGATCAGGACCTCGGACGCCTCGGCGAGCACATCGCCATGCTCGTCCCCCTCGGTCCGGTCTTCGTACTTCCCCATGGATTCGGCGTCGCGGGTCAATGCCACCTCTTTTTCACGCGTTGCGTGGTATCACGATTGAACTATGGTTCCTTATTATACGGACCGACCAACGGACAATCGAACAATCATTCAAACGAACAAGTAAACGAACGAACACGGAAGTGGAATGATCATGACGCAACAGACGGAACAGTATTTCTCGGCCGAGCCATCCTCGAAGGACGTGCGGCGCACGCTCCACGTGACATTGCGCGGGCGTGAGGCGACGGTCCAGGTCTCCAACGGCGTGTTCTCCTCCTCGCGCGTTGATCTCGGCACGTCGGTGCTGCTCAGGCACGCCCCCGAGACGCCCGAGACCGGTCGACTGCTCGATCTGGGCTGCGGGTGGGGTCCGATCGCCCTCGCGATGGCGTTCGAGTCTCCCAAGGCGCAGGTCATGGCGGTGGACGTCAACGAGCGCGCATTGGATCTCACTCACGCCAACGCCGTGTCCAACGGCTGCGCGAACGTGCACGTCACGCAGGTCGACGAGTCCGGCACTCCCCTGCCGGCCGATCGCCAGCCCGCGTTCTGCGAGCCGATCGACGCGGACGAGACCTTCGACGCGATCTGGTCGAATCCGCCGATCCGTATCGGCAAGGAGGCGCTGCACACGCTGCTGATGGCCTGGCTGCCGAGGCTGAAGCCGAACGGCGCCGCCTATCTGGTGGTGCAGAGGAATCTCGGCTCCGATTCGCTGATCCCATGGCTGGACGATGCGCTCGGAGAGGATTTCTCCGTGTCCAAGTACGCAAGCTCCAAGGGCTTCCGTATCATTGAGGTTTTGCGAAATAACTAGAAATAACTAATAACTAGTGACATAGTGACGCTAGTGATGCGGAAAGTCAGCGGGAAGTCATAAGGGAATGCGTTTCGAATATCCGTCCGAACTGCCGGTTTCGGCCGCGCGCGATGAGATCGCGAAGGCCGTTCGTTCATCCCAGGTGGTCATCGTCTCCGGCCAGACCGGTTCGGGAAAGACCACGCAGCTGCCGAAGATCCTCCTCGAGCTCGGCAGGGGTTCGCACGGCAGGCAGATCGTGCACACGCAGCCGAGGCGTATCGCGGCCCGTACCGTGGCCGAGCGCATCGCCTCGGAGATGGGAGTGCGCCTCGGCGACGAGATCGGCTATCAGGTGCGCTTCACCGACGAGAGCTCGCCGAGCACGCGGCTGAGGGTCGTCACCGACGGCATCCTGCTCGCGCAGATTCAGAGGGATCCGCAGCTGAGCCGCTACGACACGATCATCATCGATGAGGCGCATGAGCGCAGTCTCAACATCGACTTCCTGCTGGGGTATCTCACGGCCCTGCTGCCGAAGAGGCGAGATTTGAAGCTCGTCATCACCTCCGCGACCATCGATTCGGAGAAGTTCCAGCGCCACTTCGAGGAGGCGCTGCACGAGAAGGTGCCGGTCATCGAGGTGTCGGGCCGCACCTACCCGGTGCAGGTGGTCTACGAGCCGCTCGGCACCGCGCCCGCGCTGATGCGCGAGGTGCCGGGGTTCGCCACCGGCGCCCGCCCCGGCGACGCCGACTACGAGGAGCTGGCCAACGCGATCGCCGACGACGGCTCCGACTCCCCCCGCGCCGGTAGGTCGGGCGGCAACGCCAATTCGCGGTTCGCCGACGACGCGATCACGGACATGCCCACGGCCGTGGCGCGCGCCTGCGCCGAGCTGGTCATCCACTCCTCGCATGAGCGCGGGCCGCGCGACATCCTCGTGTTCGCCTCGGGCGAGCGAGACATCCACGAGTTCGAGGCGGCGCTGCGGCATCACTACGGCCCGCGCGCCGACGACATGCGCCGTCCGGATGCGATCGAGATCATGCCGCTGTTCGCGAGGCTTTCGGCCGCGGACCAGCACAGGGTGTTCGAATCGCATACGCATCAGCGCATCGTCATCGCCACGAACGTGGCCGAGACGTCGCTGACGGTGCCGGGCATCCGCTACGTGGTGGATCCAGGCAACGCGCGCATCTCCCGGTATTCGAAGACCGCGAAGGTGCAGAGGCTCCCGATCGAGCCGATCAGTCAGGCGAGCGCCGACCAGAGGAGCGGCCGATGCGGCCGTGTGGCGGACGGCATCGCGATCCGCCTGTATTCGCGCGAGGACTACGAGACGCGCCCGCGGTTCACCGAGCCGGAGATCCTGAGGACCTCCCTGGGCGCGGTGGTGCTGCACATGCTGTCGGTGGGCGTGGCGCGCACCGCCGAGGACGTGACGCGGTTCGGCTTCATCGATCCGCCGGACATGAAGGCCGTGTCGGACGGCTTCAACGAGCTGACCGAGCTCAAGGCCGTGGCCCGCCATCGCGGCGAGGTGACGCTCACGCATATCGGGCGCCAGCTGGCGCGCATTCCGATCGACGTGCGATTGGGCCGCATGATCATCGAGGCGGCGCGCACCGCATCTCCGAACACGCTGGCCGCCGTGCTGGTGGTCGTCGCGTTCCTGAGTCTGCAGGATCCGCGCGAGCGTCCGGATGACAAGCGCGAGGAGGCGGATCGCATCCACAACCGGTATGCGGACGCCACGAGCGACTATCTGACGGCGTTGAACATCTGGGACCGCGTATTCCAGGCGGATGGCGAGCCGAGCAACAACGCGCTGCGCCGCATCTGCAAGACCGAGTACTTCAGCTGGCTGAGAATGCGTCAGTGGAAGGATCTGGTCTCCCAGCTCAGGCAGATGTGTCGCGAGATGAAGTTCAAGGTGGGCGATCCCCTGCCCTCCACACGCGCCGGACTGGAGATCCGCCAGTTGCCGATCAACCAGCAGGCGGCGCATTCGCTGTGCTGCGCATGGGATGCGGACGGCATCCACAAGTCGATGCTCGCGGGCCTGCTGTCGATGATGGGCATGCAGGTGATCCGCGAGCCGAAGGCGTCCGACTACGCGAACCTCAAGGGTGCGGCGAGAGCCCGTGCCTTGAAGCGCGCGCAGAAGATGTCGAAGAACGACTATCTGGGCGCACGCGGCACGCATTTCGCGCTCTTCCCCGCCTCGGCGGTCTCCAAGGCCACGCCGAGCTGGGTGATGTCGACCGAACTGGTGGAGACCTCGCGTCTGTGGGCCCGCTATTCGGCGGCGATCGACCCCGCGTGGGCCGAACCGCTGGCCGGCAGTCTCACGCGCACCACGTACGCCGAGCCGCACTGGTCCGGATCGCGCGGCTCGGCGGTGGCGAACGCGAAGGTGCTGCTGTACGGTCTGCCGATCGTGCAGGATCGCACCGTGCAGTGGGGGCGCATCAACCCGCCGGAGGCGCGTGACTTCCTGATCCGTCAGGGGCTCGTGGAGGGCGACATCCAGCAGCGGTTCAGCTACGACGAGTTCGTCGCGAGGAATGTGAAGCTTCTCGAGGAGGCCGCGGACGACGCGAACCGTACGCGTCAGGTCGCCGAGACCGTGTCCGACGAGGATCTGTTCGACTTCTACAACGCCGTCATCCCCAATGACGTGACCTCCGTGGCCGCGCTGGCGAAATGGTGGAAGGGCGTGCACGACGAGAAGCCGACGCTGCTCGACTTCGACCCGGAGAAGGTCGAACGTCTGCAGACGGCGGATTCGGTGAGTCTGGCCGACTATCCGGACCACTGGCATACGCTCGGCACGGACGGCCAGCCGATCGACCTGCGCCTGAGCTACGTGTACGATCCGAGCGACGAGAACGACGGCGTGACCGTGCACGTGCCGTTGAAGGCCCTCTCGCGCCTCCTGCCCGACCAGTTCACATGGAACGTGCCCGGCCTTCTGGACGAGCTGATCCTCGCGATGATCAAGGCGCTGCCCAAGCAGCTGCGCGTGCAGTTCGTGCCCGCGCCGGACGCCGCGAGGAAGATCCGCTCGTGGATCGACGAGCACTACCCGTGTCTGCCGGGTTCGGGCGACATGCGCAAGCCGAACACGCCCCCGGACGACGAGACCGTCTGGCCGGATCTGGCGCACGTGTTCACCCGCGCGGCGATCGCCGTGATGGGCGCGCAGATCCACCCGGAGGTGCTGGGACCGGATCTGATCGCGCGCCTCCAGCCGTACCTGAAGATGACGTTCGTCGTCGAGGAGCGGATCGGCGGGCGATCCTCCGGGCGTCCCGGACGCGGCCGCACGCAGGTCAAAACGCTCGGCAGATCCAAGGACCTGAAGGCGCTGCAGGTGAAATTCGCCGCCGAAGCCAAGGAGTCGGCGCGCAACATGGTGCGCAAGCAGGCCGACAAGGCCGGCGACGCGGGTCGTCTCGTCGAACGCGCCGACCTGCTGCACAAGGCGGGAGCGACCACCGAATCGCGCGCCTCGATGCTCTGGCACGGCGCGCTGGACGCATTGCGCCTGCCCTCCGACCGTATCTCCTCGCGATGGCTGGGCACGGAGGCGCTGATGCTCGCCTCGGCCCCGTACAAGTCGACGAAGGAACTGGTCGAGGATCTGCAGCTCGCCGCCGTCAAACGACTCCTGCCGGATGTGGATCGCCTGCCGGACGACGAGGCGCTGGCGAACGCGGTGCTCGACGTGCGCGAGGTGTACGAGGACACGGTCTACGCGGTCGCTCATGACGTGATCGCGATCCTGAGACGATACGCCGAGGTCGACAAGGCCGTATCGGGCAAGGCGGATCTGCCGATGCTCTCGGTGCTGCAGTCGATCCGCGAGCATATCGCGACGCTCGTGTTCCCCGGTTTCATCGGCGCCGCTCCCCCGACGGCCCTGAAGTCGATCGAACGCTATCTCAACGCGGACCTCATGCGCCTGAACAAGGCGAAGCAGGACAAGAACCGCGACGTGCGCTGGGCGTGGGAGGCCGACGAGGCGCGCCAGCTGGTCGACAAGGCCACAGCCGCCGCGAAGCGCGAGCCGGCGGGCCCCTCGCACGAGAGGATGATGAAGCGCGCGACCGAGGCCCGGTGGATGCTCGAGGAGTTCTACGTGAGCCTGTGGGCGCAGGAGATCGGCACGCCGAAGCCCGCCAGCCTCAACCGCATCAAAAAGGCGCTGGCCGCCTAGGAGCGCCCTAGGAGTGGCTTTAGGATGCCCTAGGATGCCCCTAGGTTGGCCTGCTCCGATACAATACGACAGCACGAAAACGGATAAGGAGAAACATTCATCATGGCACTGACCAAGAAGCAGATCAAGCAGCTGCGCGGCATGGCGAACAGCCTCAAGCCGCTCATCAACATCGGCAAGAACGACATCAGCGACTCGCTGGTCAAGCAGACCAGCGAAACCCTCGCCAAGCGCGAGCTGGTGAAGATCAGCGTGCAGGACGGTTCCGGCCTCGACGCCAAGGAGGCGGCCGACAAGCTCGCCGGACAGCTCGGCGCCGAGGTGGTGCAGACCATCGGCAACCGTTTCGTGCTGTTCCGCCGCTCGAAGCGCGACGACATCGAGCACATCGCCCTCGTGCGCGAGTGACGCGGGGCGGCATGGCTTCGCAGACTGATTCCCGTGTTCCCGACGAGCGCATCCCCGGCAGGCTGATCGGCGCGATCGTCGCGACCGGATCGCTGGCCTTCATCGGCATCCTCACCGAAACGGTGATGACGGTGCTCTTCCCGCAGCTCATGCGCGAGTTCCATGTGGACACCGCCACCGTGCAGTGGATCACGACGATCTACCTGCTGACGGTGGCCGCCACGATGCCGGTCTCCTCGTTCCTCAAGCGCCGGTTCCGTCTGAGGACGATCTTCATCGCCGCGGTCGTGCTCGCGCTGACCGGCTCCATCATCATGATCTTCGCGAGCGCGTTCCCGATGCTCATCGTAGCCCGCATCATTCAGGGCGTGGGCTCGGGCGTCGCCACCCCGCTGATGATGAACATCATCCTCGAGCAGTCGCCGCGTTCCAAGATCGGCCGGCTCATGGGCGTCGGATCCCTCGTCATCACGGTCGCCCCCGCCATCGGCCCGACCGTGGGCGGCGCCGTGACGACGGTGCTGCCGTGGCGCGCGATCTTCGTCATCGCGATCCCGCTGATGCTCATCGCCGCATTCGTGGGCCTCATGTGCATCGAGCAAAAGTCGCCCACAGAAGCGGCGTATCTCGATCCGCTGCAGCTCACCGCGATCGTCGTCGCACTCGTCGGCATGGTGCTGGGACTCAATCAGGCCGGCGTGGCGGTGAGTGCCGCCGTGTCCGGACAGCCGGTCGGCACCTCGGGCGTGATCGCGGTATTGAGCTTCGTGATCGGCCTCGCCTCGCTGATCGCGTTCGGTTGGCTGTCCCATCGTGCGTTCTCACCACTGCTGCGTCTCGGGATCCTCAAGGACCGTGTGGTTCTGCTGCACTTGGTGGCGTACCTGATCATGCCGATCGTCTCGATCGGATTCGGCTATGTGATCACCAACGTGGCGCAGCTTTCCCTTGGCACGAACGCGTTCCTTGCGGGCGCTCTGGTGCTGCCCGGCGCTCTGATCGGCGCCGTGTGCGCGCCGCTCGGCGGATGGCTCTACGACCGGTTCGGCGCGGTCGGACCGGTGCTGGTGCCGTTCGGCATCGCGATCCTCGGTCCGGCGCTGCTGTTCGCGTTCTCGATGCACCTGACCCCGGCTCTGCTCGCCGGCTTCTACTTCATCTTCGGGTTCTTCTTCGCGCTCGGCAATTCGAACGTGATGACCAGCGCGTTGAGTTCGATCCCCCACGAATTCGCGCCCGACGGCAACGCGATCTTCAACACGGCCCTCCAATTCGGAGGCGCCGCGGGAACGGCACTGTTCTCCACGATCCTCGCGGTCGCGCAGGCCGGTCACGGCTCGGAGGGCTCCCCCGAGTTCATGCACGCGACCGCCGTGGGCGGCTCGTGGGTGTTCGCCGTGATGACCGTCATCTGCATCCTCGGATGGCTCTCGCTGGCCGTGGCCTTCCGTATCCGCGCGGCACGGCACCGGTGATATACGGCCGATCAACCAAAACCGATAACCAATCAACCGAAGAAGTCCCCGAGCCGTCATGGCCCGGGGACTTCTTCGTATTCCCGTCGACGGGAATCGTCAATCGTTCAGCTCAAGCCCCTGCGCATCCCGGTGCCAGGGGCTTCCCGTACTGCTGCACAGGATGAGGATGCCTTCGACGAATCCCCAGATCGCCGCGGCGATCGGTCCCAATCCGAATGCGATCCAGCCGACCAATGTGAGCAGGAGCTGCGCTACCGCCTTGCTCGTGTTACCCAGATAGAAGTTGTGCGCGCCGAACCCGCCGAGGAAGATGCCGAGCAGTCCCGCCGCGATCTTCGACTTCGTGCTCCTCGCCCCGTATGGACCGTAGTATGGGGCGCCCTGTCCATACTGGTATTGTCCGGCACCGTATGGCGCACTGTACTGTGAACCATACTGGGTATACCCCTGGGCGTATCCGGGTGCACCATATCCCCCCGGCGCCTGCTGGGTACCGTATCCCGGTGCCTGCTGCTGGCCGGCGTGCCCCGCCTGTTGGCCATACTGCGCCGATCCTGCCGACTGTCCGTCGTACGCCGGATATCCCTGACCGGGGTACCCGTTGCCGGCTTCCTGACTGGTGTTCCCGTTGTACCCCACCTGTCCTGATCCGTCCGTCTGATTCGGGGTCTGATTGAACTGATTCGGATCACTCATCGTGACGTCCTCCCTTTCCAGCCGGATCAACCGACCATGTATTGTCGCATACATCTTCTCACATATCCGACGAACAGACTATGGACTCCGATCCTTACCTCTTCCTCGAGGTCTCTTGGATCTGTGTCGGTTCTTGACTACCGTCCCCTTACGGTGGCTAAAAAAGGTTGACTCCCGACGAACGTACGCTGACTTGTCGTCAGCGTACGCGGAACGTGGTCTTTCCCGCTCCATCACCCGTTTTCGTACGCTGCCCCATACTCAGCGTACGAATGCGGGTGATAACGAGGGGATGGCCACGAGGAACGTACGCTGATGGGGACTCAGCGTACGCGGAATGGGGGTCGGGGTGCGGAGAACAGACAAAAACGTGTGGGGGTGTGGCCCCGTACAGGAACCACACCCCCACACGCCGGATGAAGAAGGAAAGGAATAAAGAGATGGTTGCCTTCCAAGGGCGATCGAGATTGGCGTACCATCCATGTGTCCGCCCGATCTTGTTCCTTCCGTCTCCTCCGGACTACCCGGAGAGTGGTAGGAAGGAATAAAATCCAGGACATCACGGACCGAAGACGATCGACCCGAAACGGCTATTTCAGTTATTGATATTCACGGTGATCACCCGGGGTGTCCGAGGCCCGTTCCGTGTGATCGGGACCGGACCTTAAGGACACTTACCGGGCTTGCCTATTTCTTGTCGCCGACGGCGGTCACCACACGCTGCAGGACCACGAAGACGAGGATCATGAGGCCGACGACGATGGTCGTCCACTCGGCCGGGACACCGAAATCGGTGGTCAGCGGGTCGATGATCGAACGGACCAGGGCACCAAGTGCGGAGCCGAGGACGTAGCCGAAGCCGCCGGTGATGATCGTGCCGCCGATGACGACGGAGGCGACAGCGTCAAGCTCCCAGCCGACACCCACCGTGTTCTTGGCGGAGCCGATGTTGGCGATGTACACGATCGAGGCCAGCGCAGCGAGGGCCGCGGAGGTGATGTAGATCGTGAACTGGGCTCGACGGACCGGCAGGCCCATGAGCTCCGCGGAGGAACGGGAACCGCCGATGGCGTAGATCGTACGTCCGGTGCGCGTGTGGTGCAGGAGGACGTAGCCGCCGATCAGGACGATGATGGCGATGATCACGCCGAGGTTGATGGACAGATCGTTGGAGATCTTCGGGTTGTCGATGATCTTGATCTCGTTGGAGATCACATCGAAGTTGTTGTTGTCCGGGAAGGTCAGCGAATCGGTCGAGATGATGGAGGCGATGCCACGAGCGAGGAACATCGTGGACAGCGTCGCGATGAACGGCTGCATGTTGAATTCCTCGATCAGGGTCGCGGCCAGCAGGCCGAACGCCGCGCCGATCAGCAGCATAATGATCATGACCAGGAAGGCGGGAACGCCCGCGATGGTCAGCTTGATGCCGATGACGGCGGTGATGGCGACGATGGCGCCGACGGACAGATCGATGCCGCCGGTCAGGATCGGCAGGGTCATCGCGACCGCCAGGATGATCAGGTAGGCGTGGTCGATGAACAGGGAGGAGATGAAGCCCAGTCGCAGATAGGTGCCGAAGAGGGCCTGTCCCATGATGATCATCAGAATGAAGATCACGACTGCCGCAATGGTCGGAATCATCTGCGCGTCCATGCGACGCGTCTTCTTAGCGGCCTTCTTGGCCGGGGTTGCCGTAGCTGTTGTCATGCTGCCACCGCCTTTGCTTGGGCCTTGAGCGCGCGCTTGCGCTTGAGTTCCGCGCTCAGGTTACGAACCTTGGGAGCCTGCATCACGCAGATCACGATCACGACGACGGCGAAGAAGGCCGGCGTTGCGGCGGAATCGATGCCGAGGGTGATGATGGTCTTGCGGATCATGGCGATGATGACGGCGCCGACGGCGCTGCCAGAGAGGGAGAACTTGCCGCCGAGCAGCGAGGTGCCACCGATGACGACCGCGAGGATCGCGTACATCTCGAGATCCTGACCGGTCTTGACCACGTCGACGCGCATCACGGATGCAGTGGCGAACAGGCCGGCGACCGCGGCGAGAAGGCCGGAGATCGCGTAGACGAGGAAGAGGATCTTCTTGGGCTTGATGCCGGTCATGCGGGAGGCCTCGGGGTTGATGCCGACGGACTCGATGAACATGCCCATGGCGGTCTTGCGGCACAGCAGGCCGACGAGAGCCACGATGATGACGGCGATCACGAAGTTGGCCGGAATGCCGAGGATGAAGCCGTTGGCCATCCACCTGAGCGGTTCGCTGCCGGCGACCGCGGAGGCATCGGTGTTCTCACCGGAGGTGATGACCTTCGCCAGGCCTCGGCCGGCGAGCATCATGATCAGCGTGGTGATGAACGGCTGGAGGCCGAGGAACGCGATGAGGGAGCCGTTGACGCATCCGACAATCACGCCGATGACGAGAGCCAGCAGGATGGCGACCCAGACGTTCATGCCGCCGTTGAGGGCCTGCATGGCCGCGGCGCCGGCGACCGCCATGACGGAACCGACCGAAAGATCGATGCCCGCAGTGGAGATGACCAGGGTCATGCCGGTGGCGATCATCAGGTATCGGGCGGATTCCTGGAGCATCGTGATCAGCGGGCCGGCGAGACCGCCGGTGTTGCTGTTCCAGGACAGTGCCAGGAACGCGTGATCGAACAGGGTGCACAGCAGGATCAGCAGGACGAGTGCGATGACCTCGACGGTCAGGTTCGAGGACAGCAGCTTCTTGAAGACGTTGTTCTTGTCTTCTTGCTTCTTATCAGCCATCATCCCTCCTTTCAGTTATTCACGTTCGTGTTGGCGATCGTCTCGACGATGGTGGACTGCGAGACGGTATCGTCGTTTTCGATTTCGGCGATCTTGTGGCGGTCCTTGAGGACCTCGATGTCGTCGGACAGACGGACGACCTCCTCGAGCTCCGAGGAGATGAAGACGACGCCCATGCCCTTGGAGGCCAGGTCGAGGACGACCTGCTGGATCTCGGCCTTGGCGCCGATGTCGATGCCTCGGGTCGGCTCATCGAGGATGAGCAGCTCGGGGTGCGTGGCCAGCCAACGGCCGATGAGGACCTTCTGCTGGTTGCCGCCGGAGAGGTTCTTGATCGGACGATCGGGATCGGCCGGTCGGACGTTCATCTCCTTCATGTACTTGTCGACGATCTCGTCCGCTTCCTTCTTCGGGATCGGCTTGAACATGCCTCGCGTGGCCTGCAGGGCGATGAGGATGTTCTGACGGACGGTCAGGTCGCCGATGATGCCCTCGTCGCGGCGGTTCTCGGTGGAGTACGCGATCTTGTGCTTCAGCGCGGTGTACGGGTCGCTGATGCTCACCTGCTGGCCGTTGAGCTCGTAGGTGCCCGAATCCGGCTTGTCCGCGCCGTAAAGCAGACGGCCAAGCTCGGTGCGGCCGGAGCCCAGCAGGCCGGCGAAGCCGACGACCTCGCCCTTGTAGATGTCGAGGTCGACCGGGTTGATGGTGCCCTTCTTGCCAAGGCCCTTGACGTCGACGATCGGCTTCTCGCCCGGGGTGATCTCGCGACGCGCCTTCTTGGCGCCGATCTGCGAGAGCTCCTCGGCGGACTTGCCGATCATCATGCCGATGAGCTCGTCACGCGGGGTGTCCTTGGTCATGACCTCCTTGATGAAGCGGCCGTTGCGCAGGATGGTCAGTCGGTCGGTGATCTCGTAGATCTGATCGAGGAAGTGGGAGACGAACAGGATGGCGACGCCCGAGTCGCGCACCTTGCGCATGATGGCGAACAGGTCCTGCACCTCGTTGGCGTCAAGGGAGGAGGTCGGCTCATCGAGGATGAGCACCTTGGCGTTGATGACCATGGCTCGTGCGATGGCGACCAGCTGCTGCATGGCGATGGAGATCGAGGACAGCGGGGTGTGCGGGTCGATGTGTTCGAGGCCCATCTGCGCCAGGTACTGCTTGGCGGCCTCGTGGGTCTTCTTCCAGTCGATGCCGAAGGGACCGCGCTTCTCGTGACCGAGCATCACGTTCTCGCCGACGGAGAGGTTGGTGCACAGGTTGACTTCCTGATACACGGTGGCGATGCCGGCGTTCTGCGCGTCGAGCGTGCCGTTGAACTGCTGCGGCTTGCCGTCGACGACGATGGATCCGGCGTCGATCTTGTACACACCGGTGAGCGCCTTGATCATCGTCGACTTGCCGGCGCCGTTCTCACCCATGAGCGCGTGGACCTCGCCCGGGTAGAGCGTCAGATCGACACCATCCAGGGCCTTGACGCCCGGGAACTCGATCGTGATGCCCTTCATCACGACGATAGGGGTTTTGTCTGTCATATCTTTGCCTTTGGGAGAAGGGAGATTGTTACCGTTTTGTGATATTTCGACCCGACATGCATGATGGTGCACGAAGCAGTACTTCATGCACCATCATGCGTTTTCATGTGCGGTTTCGGTCCATCACGGATCCGGCCAGGGCCGGATATCGATCAGTGTCGATCAGTAGGCGCGGGAGCCGGAATCCAGAGCTTCCTTGGCGGAGGCGGCGTCGAACGTCTTGGACTCGATCTGGATGTCGGCCTCGACCTTCTTGCCGTCCAGATAGTCCTTGACGGCCTGAGCGGTCTCCTTGCCGAAGATCGGGTTGTACTCGATCACGAAGGAGAGGTCGCCGTCGACGAGGGCCTGCAGCGCGTTCTTGGTGCCGTCGATGGTGACGACCTTGACCTTGCCCTTGAGACCGGCCGCGTCAATGGCCTGAGCGGCGCCGAGACCCATCTCATCGTTCTGCGCGAAGACGAACTGCGGGTTTTCGGACTTGTGGTTGTCCAGCAGGCCGGCAGTCACGGTCTTGGCCTCATCGGTGGACCAGTTGGCGGACTGGGATTCGAGGACCTTGATGTTGGAGGCGACCTTGTTGTTCCAGCCGGTGCCGCGGTCCTTGACCACGGACAGGCCGGCGGGACCCTCGAGGATGAAGCCGTTGGCGCCGTCCGGGAAGCTCTTGTTGATGAACTCGGCGGCCTGCTCACCGGCCCACTCGTTGGACGGTCCGATGTGGGAGACGATGGCCTTCTTGGCGTCGGCGTCCTTGACGTCCACGTTGCGGTCGACGGTGAAGACCGGGATCTCGGCCTCGGCGGCCTTCTTCAGGGACTCATCCCAGCCGGAATCCTCGGTGGAGGACAGGATGATGGCGTCGACCTCGTCGTTGACGAACTTGTTGAAGGCCTGAATCTGCTTCTGCTGGTCGTTGTTCTGGGTCGGCGAGTAACGAAGGTCGAATCCGGCCGCCTTGAACGCCGCCTGAATGTCCTTCTCGTTGGCGGTACGGAAGCCGCCCTCCGGGCCGACGGCGACGAAGCCGACGACCTTCTTGCCGGAATCGCCGCTGCTGGAGCTGGACGCGGAACCACAGGCGGCGACGCTGACCAGAGCCGCGACGGACGCAACGAGCGCGATGGCCTTCTTCCAATTCTTCATGATGTACTCCTCCTCGAGTTATCGAGACTCCCAAGGGATCATCCCCTTGGCTGTTTTCCTTGATGACATTCCGTCATCGACAATCCCAAGTATGAATCAAACATCGCGACCGTTCAATCTGAGGCGATAACGATTCGATAACAGCTTCATAACAAATTGATAACATTGCCTTCCAAGGCCGAGATATCGGCGCGGTTTCGCCGTTTTCGAGCGATAATGGGGGTGCCGTAACGAGGCGCCGAAGCCCCTACTACATAGTGGCGATGGCGCTACGTCGGATAGCTAGGTAACACGGGCGACGAGCACCGTCGCCTCACACCGAACAACGCAACATGACGCAACATGAAAGGAACCCTTCATGGATACCGTTTTCCTCATCCTCAAGCAGATCGACGGCGTCAAGCATCTGGCCGGCGTGGCCGCCACCATCGGCGACGCGGCCGACCTGCTGACCAAGTGGGAGCCGGAGTGCCCGGACAACTTCAACTTCCTGGGCACCGAGGAGGTGTACGGCGTCAAGCGACACCTCTTTAACATCCCATTCAACATGCAGTACCTCATCTACGAGGTGCCGCTGAACTCCGAAGTGCCGCAGGAGCTCTTCAAGAGCGAGTACGGCGGCATCTGATCCGGCCCGTCCGCCCCACGCTCCATACGCATGCGAATTGCGCCCCGTTCCATCCGGACGGGGCGCAATTCGTTACGTCACCTGCGTTATTGCGCCCCCAGCGCGGTGACCTGGGAGTCGGCGATCGACCATGATCCGTCAAGCGAACCGGAAACGGAACGCACGATGCCCAGATCGTCGAGCACGGCCAGCCTGCGATAGAGGGCAATCTGCCCGGAGGCCAATGCGACGACCGTCGAATCGGGCAGACGCTTCTGCGCATCGGGACCGGGCGTGATCTGACGGAACGCCTGCTGCGCGACCTGCGCGGAACCACGGTCGCCCTCCTTCCCGGCCGCACCGGTCGGCATCGCCGAAGTGACGTACACCAGATTCAGATCGTTATAGAACGTCACCATCGTCACATCACCGCGCTCGCTCACCTTCGTCGCCTGCGAGGACAGTTTGGACGGCGTCTGGCTGTCATCACGACCGATTCCCGTCAATCTCACTCCGTCGTCCGCGGCCAGTGCCAGACGCGCCCCCTCCGGCGACACCGCAACCGCATGGATCACCTCATCACCCAGCCAGAGGGGCTTGATCTCACGGCTGACGCCGTCCCTCGACACGTACAGGCTGCGACCGTCACGGGACACGGCCCAGATCTCGCCGTCGAGACCGGAGGAGATCGAGGTCATGGCGCGCCCCGAGAACATGACGCCGCATGACGAGGCGTCCGCCTTGAGGCATTCGACGACGCCATCCGAACGCAATACGGCCCCGCCGGATGAGGAGAACGCGAATCCCCTCGCGTCATCGAATCCCTTGGTCTCGCCCACGCGCAGCGGGCTCGATGAATCGAGCGAGACCACGCGGCCGTCGGTGAGCGTGTAGATGCCGACGCTGGGCTGCTGCGCATCCAGATTGACGCCGCCGTCGATGTCCGAATAATCGGCGCCGTCGACCAGCAGCTTGAGCGGCGCGCTCACGACCCCATCGCCCAGGGTCAACCGGATCAGATGGGCGAGGAGAGCACACTCCCCCGACGACAGTGCGAGGAACCCGTCCGTCAGCTGCACCTGCGGCTTGTTGTTCTCCATCGGCACGGAATCGACGGCGAGCATGACCTTGTCCGCGTCAAGGCTCCTGATGGCCTCGCCGAGCCATGCCGGTCCGTCGGCGAGCACGGCTCTGACCGCCTGCGTACGCCAGTTGCGCCAACTAAACCATCTGACGTCGGGGACGAGATGCCTGCCGGCGGCGTCGACCCGATAGACGGAGACCTGACGGAACACCTGCTCGAAGTCGGCGGATGAGACGACGACGCCGTCGTCGAGCCCCGAGATGCGCCACTGTCCCGACTCCTTGCTCATCGTGAACGACAGGACCGTGGGATCGCCTTGGACGGTGGGGGTGAACAGGCCTTGTCCGTCGAGCCGTCCGATGACGTTCATCTCGACATCGATTTCAAGAGCCCCCGTCTCCACGGAGCTGGCACGCGGGATCGCCTTTCTGATGTAGGTGGGCGTGCCGTCGTAGATGATGGCGGACGCGTCTCCGTTCCACGTGTCCGACGCCGATTCGGAGAGGTATTCACGGGCCACCCGGTAGCCATCGGCCTGTACGCCTTCCGGCATGGCGCTGAAGAACCCCTCGACGATGCCTTCGGGCTGGTCGTTCTGGGCGGGCCCTTCGGGGCTGGTGTAGACGCGTCTCGTCTGCTTCTCCACCGGTGCCGTGGCGCGGATCGCGCCGGATGTGGGCAGTCCGATGGGGCTTGAGCAGGCGGTCGTCGCCCCGAGCGCGAGGACGGCGAACGCCGCCGCGAGCGCTCTTAGTATGCGATGCCGTACGCGATGCACGCCATACACGTCATGGTTCCTGCGCATGATGTCCCTCCTGTTCCCCCTGCTCTTCGGGCTGCCCTTCGAGATAGTCGACGCTGCGGTTGTCGGCGACGCCGAATCCGCCGGTGACGACCATCCGGTCGGTGTCATGCCTAAAGTCGATCGGCAGTTCCGTGTCGGCGACCGGACCCTTGCCCGGGTCGCGCGGCAGAATGACGAGGAACCATGTGCCCTCGTCGAGTTTGGAGCGCACGCGGATCGTGCCCTTATGCAGTCTGGCGTCGGTCATCGCGATCGACAGGCCAAGCCCGGTGCCGCCGGTGGTGCGGGCGCGCGAGGGGTCGCCGCGCCAGAACCGGTCGAAGACGTGCGTGACCTGATCCGGTGACATGCCGATGCCCCGGTCCCTGACGGATATGACGACGGCGCGGCGGTTGGCGGCGAGCTGCACCTCGATCGGATTGCCCTCGGCGAAGTCGATGGCGTTGGCGAGGAGGTTCCTGACGATGCGGATGATGCGGCGCGCGTCGATGCGCGCGAGCACCTGGATGTTGGGCAGGTACACGTGAATGGGCACGCGTTTGGCCGCGGCGAGTTCGCTCACCTGGTCGACAGCCTCGTCGATGGGGTCGCGCACGTCGGTCTCGACGAGGTCGACGGCCGCGTATCCGGCGTCGTAGCGGGAGATCTCCAGCAGGTCGGCGAGCATGTCCTGGAATCGGTTGATCTGCCCGCCGAGCAGTTCGACGGTGCGACGGGTCATCGAATCGTACTCGTCCTTGCGGCTTTCGAGCAGATCGGAGGCCATGCGCATCGTCGTGACGGGGGTCCTCAGCTCGTGGCTCACGTCGGAGACGAATCGCCGCTGCATCGCGCCGGCCTCCTCCAGTTCGTCGATCTTCTGGTTCAACGCGCCGGCCATCGAGTTGAACGAGCGCTGCAGCGAACCGATCTCGTCGTTGCGGTTCTCCGGAACACGCGCGTCGAGATCGCCGAACGCGAACGTTTCGGCGGCGGCAGCCACCTCGGAGACGGGACGGACGATGCCGCGCAGCGTGAACCACACGAGCAGGCCCATGAGCACGCTTAACGCGAGACAGACGACAAGCAGGTTGAGCTGGATCTGCAGCAGCGACGTCTGCTGCGTCTCGTAGGAGAACAGGGCAAAGAGGGCGAGCCCGTCGGTCGCGCCGAAGTCGAGGGAGGTGCCTAGCACCGCGGCCGGTACCCTGTCGCCGTCGGAGCCGGCGATGGAGACGGGCTGATAGAACACGCGGTCCGAAGTGTCGGAGGAGACGGCGACGCGGATGTCGTCGGAGATGTCGGACTCGTACGTGGGGTCCGTGGAGACCGGCACGATGAGCCGGTTCGACATATCACGGCTCCACAGGTAGACGCCGGTCAGATTGGCCGCACCCTCGTTCTGCAGTGATGAGGCGATGTCGTTGACCAGCTGCTGGTACTGCACCGAATCGGACACGTCGGCGGAGTCGAGCGCGGTCTGCGCCTGCGAGACCATGTCGGAGAAGTCGGAGTGCGCCTGATTGGTGACCTGGTCGATCATCGAGGAGCGCACGGAGAGCATCGACATGATCGAGAAGACGACCGCGACCGCCAGTGCGATCAGGACGACGAGAGCCACGGTGCGTGCCTGAAGCGATCGTCTGACCTCGGCGCGGCCGCTTCTGATCAGCCTGCGCCAGCTGAACCTTCGCCGGAGATGCGGTCCGCGGCGCAGTATTCCGGCGAGACGCTCGACGCTGCGCGACTTCTCGCTCATGCGTCGGCGCGGGGCTCGGGCGGCACGAACTTGTAGCCGATGCCGCGCACGGTGACGATGACGCTCGGATGTTCGGGATCGTCCTCGACCTTGGCGCGCAGACGCTGCACGTGCACGTTGACCAGACGCGTGTCTCCGGAGGACTCGTACCCCCAGACGCGCTTGAGGAGGCTGGAGCGGCTGATCGCGTCGCCGGCCGAGGCGGCGAGCACGGCGAGCAGTTCGAACTCCATCGGCGTCAGGGAGAGGTCACGGCCGTCCCTAGTGGCGGTGTGGGCGAGACGGTCGATGACGATCGAGCCGCGTTCGATGCGGTTCGGATCGCCGTTGCCGCCCTGCGCCATCCCGGACGGGCCGGCGTCTCCGTTCGGGACGAGACCGCGGGCTCCTGCGGAGGAGCCGACGACACCGGCGGCCTTGGGCTGGATGCGGAAGCGGGCGCGGATGCGCGCTAGCAGTTCGACGACCTTGAAGGGCTTCGACACGTAGTCGTCGGCTCCGGCCTCGAGACCGGCGACCACGTCGACGGTGTCGGATTTCGCGGTGAGCATGATGATCGGCACGTTCGAGGAGGTCGCACGGATGCGGCGCGCCACCTCGGTGCCGTCGATGCCGGGCAGCATCACGTCGAGCAGGATGAGGTCCGGTTCGACGGTGGGGAACATCTCCACGGCGCGCAGCCCGTCGAGACAGGTGACGGTGCGGAATCCCTCGTTTTCCAGCACGATCGAGAGCATCTCCCCCAGCGCCTGATCGTCGTCGACGATCATGATCGTCCTGCCTTCAAGCTCGTCCTGCGTCATCGCCGGCCTCTTTCTGCCATCTTCCTTGAATTCCTCACTTCGCGATCATTGTAGTCCGCTATTCGCCGCCGTGCAGGATCGGCCTGATGCGTTTGAGGTTCGCGGCGACCTCCCGCTCGTACCCGCGGTCGTTCGGATGGTAGTATTCGCGCCCGCGTAGTTCCTCGGGCATGTACTCCTGCGGGGCGACCGCGCCCGGCCAGTCGTGCGCGTATTTGTAGCCCTCGTGGTTGCCCCACTCCTTCATGAGCTTGGTGGGCGCGTTCCTCAGGTACAGCGGCACGGCGCCGATGCGTCCCGCGTCGACGTCGGCGAGCGCCGCGTTGATCGCGTTGTAGCTGGCGTTCGACTTGGGGGCGGTGGCCACGGCGATTGTCGCCTCGGCGAGGATGATGCGTGCCTCGGGCATGCCGACCAACGCCACGGCCTGCGCGGCGGCGACGGTGACCTGGAGGATCTGCGGGGCGGCCATGCCGACCTCCTCGGCGGCGGCGATCATGATGCGTCGGGCGATGAACCGCGGGTCCTCGCCGGCCCGGATCATGCGCGCGAGGTAGTGGATCGCGGCGTCCGGGTCGGACCCTCGCATCGACTTGATGAACGCGGAGATCACATCGTAGTGGTCGTCGCCGTCCTTGTCGTAGCGCACGGTGGCGGTGTCCATCACGCTCGAGACGATCTCGGGGGTGATGGTCGGGCGGCGCCTGCCCTTCTCGCGCGCCTTGTCTCCGGTGACGGCCCCGGCGGCCGCCTCGAGGATGGTCAGGGACTTGCGCGCGTCGCCGCCGGCCATGCGCACGATTTCGGCGATGGCCTCGTCGCTGGCCTTGACCTCGCCTTTGAGTCCGTGCTCGGAGTCGAGGGCGCGTCGGACCAGTTCGGTGAGCTGCTCGGGTTCGAGGGATTCGAGTTTGACGACGACGGATCGGCTCAGCAGCGGTTTGATCACGGAGAAGCTGGGGTTCTCGGTGGTGGCGCCGATGAATGTGACGTCCCGGTTCTCGACGGCCGGCAGGAGCGCGTCCTGCTGCGATTTGGAGAAGCGATGGACCTCGTCGATGAACAGGACGGTCTCCTGCCCGCGTGAGACGAGCCGTTCGTGCGCGCGCTCGAGCACGGCACGCACGTCCTTGACTCCGCTGGTCACGGCGGAAAGCTCCTCGAACACGCGTCCTGACTGGCGGGCGACGATCGTGGCGAGCGTGGTCTTGCCGACGCCGGGAGGGCCGAACAGGATGATCGAGCTCGGCGCGGTCAGGCTGCCGCGGCTGGCCGGGTTGGCGAGGCGGCGCAGGGGCGAGCCCTCCCCCAGCACGTGGGACTGCCCGATCACCTCGTCCAGGGTGCGCGGGCGCATGCGCACCGCGAGCGGGCGCGTCACGTCGTCGGGCGCGTCGGATGCGGCGAACAGGTCGTTATCGGTCATGCCTCCACACTACCTCACGATTCGAACAGACGTTCGTATGCTCCCCGCGCTCACTCGCCGTCGATCGTGCCGACACGGTAGTCAACGAAGACCACCTCACCGCTCTCCTGCGTCGAGTCAAGGTCGACGACGCCGGTGATGGCCCAGTCGTGGTCGCCGTCGGAGTCGTCGATGATCTGGCGCACCTTCCACGTGTGTTCGTCCTTCTCGTGGCGTTCGTCGAGGATGAACAGTTCGCCGGAGCGGGCCTTGGCGTCGGTGTTGACGTACTCGTGCTCGTCGTAGTAGTCGTCGAGCGCGTCCTCCCATTCGTGCACGCCGTAGCCCCAGTCCTTGTCGAGCGCGCCCAGCGTGTCCGGATCGTCCAGGTCCATGAGCGTGACGCGACGGAACAGGGCGTTGCGCACGAGCACGGTCAGGCCCCGACGGTCCTCGACGACGACGTCCCTCGCTCCGGGCGCGGCGAGCGAGACGGCCGCCTCGGAGGCGTCGGCCGAGTCGCCGGCGTTCTCCCACTCATCGACGAGGCTCGAGTCGATCGAGCGCACGAGCACGCGCAGCCAGGCGATGATGTCCTTGAGCTGCTCGTCGCGCTTCTCCGGCGGCACGGTGCGGGCGAGCGCACGGTATGCGTCGGACAGGTAGCGCAGGAGCGTGCCCTCGGAGCGGGCGATGTTGTAACGGGCGATGTACCCGGTGAAGTCGGAGGCGGTCTCGACCATGTCGCGCACCACCGACTTGGGACTCAGCCAGTAGTCGTTGGCCCACGGCACGTCGTGGCGGTACTGGTCGAACGCTGCTTGGAGCATGTCCTCCAGGGGCTTGGGGTAGGTGATCTCCTGCAGCCGGTCCATGCGCTCGTCGTAGTCGAGGCCGTCGGCCTTCATGTCGGCCATGGCCTTGTCTCGGGCTGCGCGCTCCTGAGCGCGCAGCACCTGCTTGGGGTCGTCGAGCGTGGCCTCCACCATCGAGATCACGTCGAGCGCGTACGTGTCGGACTCGGGGTCAAGCAGTTCCAGCGCAGCGAGCAGGAACGGGCTGAGCGGCTGGTCGAGCGCGAAGTCGTCGGGCATGTCGAGGGTCATCACGTAGTCGTCACTGCCGTCGCGGGTCTTGAGGATCTCGATCACGTCGGTGTCGAACAGGGTCTGGAAGATCTCGTCGGCGCGCTGGTGCAGCTGCTCCTTCTGCTCGGGGGTCTGCGCCGAGTCGTCGATGAGGTCGTCGATGCGCTCGCGCGCGTCGCCGCCCTGCGCGACCTCGTTGAGCACCATCGAATGGGTGATCTTCAAGTGCGGGATGAGCGTTTCGGGCTCCATGTCGATGAGCTTGTCGAACGTGTTCTGGTTCCATGTGACGAAACCCTCGGGTGCCTTCTTGCGCTTGACTTTCTTGAGCTTCTTCGGGTCTCCCCCGGCCTTGGCGACGGCCTTCTGGTTCTCGATCTCGTATTCGGGGGCCTCCGCGACGACCAAACCCTCGGTGTCGAATCCCATGCGCCCGGCACGGCCTGCGATCTGATGGAACTCGCGGGCCTTGAGACGGCGCATCTTGGTGCCGTCGAACTTGGTCAGGGCCGTCAGGACCACCGAGTGGATCGGCACGTTGATGCCGACGCCGAGCGTGTCGGTGCCGCAGATCACGGGCAGCAGGCCCTGCTGGGCGAGCTGTTCGACGAGCCTGCGGTAGCGCGGCAGCATGCCGGCGTGGTGGATGCCGACGCCGGTGCGTAGCAGACGCTGGAGGATCTTGCCGAACGCGGTGGTGAACTTGACGCCCTTGATGGCCTCGGCGATGGCGGCGCGCTGCTCCTTCGAGGAGACGCCGGTGGAGGCGAGCGCCTGAGCGGTGTCGAGGGCCGCGTCCTGCGAGAAATGGACGACGTAGATCGGGGTCTCGCCGTTCCTGAACGCGAGTTCGACGGTCTTCTCCAACGGGTCGAGCGTGTACTCGTAGCTCAGCGGCACCGGGCGGGGCGCGTCGGCGATCACGTCCACGTCGGGCGTGTCGTTCAGGTCCTCGAGTTTGTCGGCGATGGCGTCGACGTTGCCAAGTGTTGCGCTCATGAGGAGGAACTGGGTCTGCGGCAGGGTGAGCAGCGGCACCTGCCACGCCCAGCCGCGCTCCGGGTCGCCGTAGTAGTGGAACTCGTCCATCGCGACGAGCCCGACGTCGGCGTGCTCGCCCTCGCGCAGCGCCTGGTTGGCGAGGATCTCCGCGGTGCAGCAGATGATCGGCGCGTCGGCGTTGATGTGGCTGTCGCCGGTGATCATGCCGACGTTGTCGCGGCCGAACACCTCAACGAGGTCGAAGAACTTCTCGGAGACGAGCGCCTTGATGGGGGCCGTGTAGTAGGAGCGCCGGCCGGTGCACAGGGCGGCGAAGTGCATGCCGAGGGCGACCAGCGACTTGCCGGAGCCCGTGGGCGTGTTGAGGATCACGTGGTCGCCTGCAAGGAGGTCCATGATGGCCTCCTCCTGATGCGGCCACGGCTCGATGCCCTTGACGTCCGACACCCAGCCGAAGAATCGTTCGTAGATGTCGTCGTCGGTCAGGTTGCGTTCCCGTTCGGTGCCATCCCACGCGGGGGCGAGCCGCCCCAGCGACCCGTATGCGTTGTCCTTCTCGTCAGTCATGTCTCACTAGCTTAGTCGACGACCCGTTCCTAGTGCGATCCCCGCGATCACCCGAGCAGCAGCGGTGCCGCCCCGAGACGGCTGCGATGCCATCCCAGCACGGCGCACAGACCCAGAAGGGCACACACCGCCAGCCGTATCAGCACGTGATCGCCGAGATCCATCGGCAGCAGGGAGAATCCGAGCCACCGCGATTGCCATGGCAGCGTGAACAGCGCGCATCCGGCCGCGCACATCGCGACCACGCATCCCACGCGCCCGAACAGGGCGACCGCGATCATCGCCATGGTCGTCACGGTCAGCGAGAACACGATGTTGAGCGCCACCACCGGAAACGCGACCCAGATGTCGCGCCCGATCAGCCATGCGGTCGGAGCGAGCGCGGCGTAGCACAGCATGACCATCGCGCTCAGGGCGCAGTAGCCTCCCAGATCCCTGCCCGACACCGCATCGACGATCGGCATCCGGGACATCAGGCACCGGCACATCAGGATGCCGCACAACGACAGCATCACGGTGTCGACGCCGATCCTCGGCATCGGCCCGAACCCCGCGTAGGGAACGGCCGGCATGTCAAACGCGGGTATGACGCCGCATACGACGCCGATCACCCCGACCGCAAAGGCCGTCTTCGGATAGCGTGCGGACAGCCACATGCGCGGATCGCCTTCACCCTCACCGTTCATAGGACTCCATCTCCTCGAGCATGTCGGCCGTCCACTCGCAGGCGCGAATCTGCTTGTCATGACGCCGATACCACGCCACGAAATCCACATCCACCGAATCCCCGCCTATCTTCCTCCTCATCAGCTCATAGAGCCGATGCCGGGCGGCGGATTTGTCGATGTCGACGCCGGCCGAGCATTGGGGGCCGTCTCCCGACAGGTCGCCCGCCACATCCGCGACGAGCTGCGAGCGAAACTCCCGTTCGGAGAGGGTGATACCGATGCTTGCATTGTTCAGACGCCAACGGTTCCTGTCGACCGGCTGCGGCATGCCGGATATGGTTCGCGAATACGCCCCCAGAAGCCCCGGACCGATCAGCATATGACGTTCGCCCGGGTCGAACAGGCGATACGCGTTGTAGTCGACGTCCATCATGACAGGAAGCTGCCGACGGTAGTACCATTCGACGCATATCGTGATGTCGCCGCGGGTCTCGCATACCGCGGACGAACGGGGATCGGGGGCGACGATGTTCGGCTGCATCGCGATCACCAACGCCACCATCGCCGCGGGAGGCACGAGCCAGCAGGCGGTTCCCAATCGTTCCGGCAGCCGGAAGGCGGACAGCACGCCGATCGCGATCATGACCATGCAGATCGTCACCACCGCGAAGAACACCATCCTGGCCCAGGTGATGACGGGAGCCGTGACATCCCCAACCCGAGGGAAATCCAATCCCCAACGGGCAGAGAGGGCCAGATACGAACGACCCGTCGAGTTCACACTGAGCGTCATGGGAGCGGTGGAGACGACCGTGATGACGACCAGCGCCACGGACAACGACAGATACGACGCCAGCCGGCTCGTCAGCACTCCGACAAGAAACGCGATGACCGGCCACATGCCGACGCCAAGCAGTATGGACGCCAATGCAAGGACATCACAACGGTCCGTGCCTTGGGCCTTCGCCGTCACGACGATCAACGGCAGGAATCCCACCGCATATGAAACGACGCAGCCCAGCCATGACAAGGCGCACACGCGGCATACCCGACGCGCAACGCCACGGCCCGCCGAGGGAGGCGAAAGCACCGAATTCACGCCGAACGCCCGGGCCTGCATGGCGGCGTATGCGCCCGCCACGAGCGACCCCGCCAACTGGGATTCACGCATCCTTATCTCCACGTCGTTCCAGACGGCGGGAGGCCATGACAGCCACCATTTGGATTGCAGCAGCGACAGCAGCATGATGAGCAGGCACATGGCCGCATACCCCATGCCGCCCAACGGGAAGGGGAACACGATACGTCCGGCGAGACGACGGAATGACGATGACGATGCTGGCGTTGCCGATGGTGTTGCCGACGCAGATGCCATCATGCGCTCCCGACAGGGTCCGAACCACGCGCACCCGTATGTTCCGAACGGTCGAGAACCGCCGCATAGGCCAGTTCCCAGACCGATCCCAGACCGTCGCGCTCCCCGCCGAACGATCGGAACCGTTCGAGACTCCCATGGAACGCGACGCTCCCCCGATCGAGCACCAGCACATCGGAGGCGAGCGTCTGGATCTCGTCGACGATATGCGTGCTCATGACCACGATCACATCGCCCTGCGCCGCATAATCCTTGAGAAAGCGACGAATGTCCATACGCTGACGGGGGTCGATGCCCACGGTCGGCTCATCGAGGATCAGCACGTGCGGCCGATGGGCCACCGCGCAGGCGAGGCCGAGCCTCTGGCGCATGCCGCCGGAGAGTTTGCGCACCTGCATGCCGGCCACATGCGACAGCCCGACCAGAGACAGCGCGTCGTACGCCGCCGCATTACAGTCCGGAACCGCGACGCCGTGCGCCCACGCGCTGTACTCCACGTTGCGCAATGCGCTGGACCATTCCATGCATTCGAACTGTTGTGGCAGGAAGCCCATGTCAAGTCGCAGGCGATTGAGATCGGATTGCCGCCGCGGGTCGAGTCCGCCGACGCTGAAGGATCCCCGACTCGGAGCACACTGCGTGGCGAGCAGTCGCAGCAGCGTGCTCTTGCCGGCCCCGTTGGGTCCGAGGACCGCGGTCACACCGGTGCCGATGCGCATCGTCACGTCGCGCAGCGCCCACACAGCCCCGTGCCTGACCGACAACGACTCGCAGTCGATCCCAACCGCCTCGTTCATAGATCTCCCTACCTTGAGCATCAGTCCGCAGTAATAATCTCTGACACCTGACTATTCCCCGTCGAACTCGCAGCAAACGTGAAATACTTATCACCAGATGTGGCCCACGACTTCAACTCATACTGAACAGTTCCCCACGATAGCGGTGCACGAACCGAATCCAATACTGTATCATTCTTACCGGGGCCGTCCTTTTCCAGAGCACCATAAAACCAAACCACTCCGTTGCTGCAACCAGACCTTCCCACGATTCCAGTCAATCTCTTTGCATTATGATAATCAATTGACGGCTTTTCCGTGGTGAATTCGCATCCATTCAGACCTTCGATGCTTGAAGGCTGGACAGTAGATGCCAATGGCACCAATCCCAATGACATTAAGGCTCCTACACCTACTCCAACTATCGTCTTCATTCTCATAACGACTCCTTCGTCTTGTTTGCCGCATTGTTGCGACAGTTCTAGAATGGACTATGCAATAGCGTAAAGCCAGCTTCTGCCACACCCAGTACGGCAAAGATTTCATAAGAGAGGGTAAGGTTGATATGTCCATACGCATAGGAGTCGTAGACAATGACATTCTCGCCTGTCAGGCACTCTCGGCCATTATCGTTCGACTTGACGGCGACTTCACGCTGTCTTGGTACACGACCTCAGCATCTGTTGCGACACGTCGATGCATTCCCGAACGAACCCGTCCTGATGTGCTCGTCATCGATATGTCGATGGACGAAATGACAGGTGCCGAGCTATGCATGAGAATCCGCAGGCAATACAACTCAATCGGTATCGTATGCGTTACATCATTCCCACTTGCACATTTCAGAACGGATGCGATTCAATCAGGAGCTCAGGCATTGGTAGCCAAGCACGATATTGCTACCTTAGCACAATCGATCTATAGAGCAGCAAAAGGCTTGCCCGTCAATGACGACGAAGGATTCTCAGACATTATTTCAGCACATAATCGTCTGCAGACAGTTTTTCCTCAATCTAATAATCACAAGCGTTTGTCCAATAACGAGTTACGCATCCTCAAACTATATTCACAAGGACTTACCACACCTCAGATTCTGGATATCATGGGAATAACGAAGAGTACAGCCGCATCATATGAGAGAAGAGCAATGCAAAAGCTTGGTGCACATACACGAATACAAGCAATAGTGACCTGTATTAGAAGCCATATTCTGTAAGATTGAATTCACATGATACATCAATTCTTTACTTACAGGTCGTTACAAGTCGCTGCAGTCATCGTCGTTGTGCTGATGACATTAGAAATCATAGTCACCGAGCGATATCTTGTGGTATCACGAGCATCATTTATTTATTCATTATGCTGTCTCGCGGTACTTCTTATAATGTTCCGTAAACCAGTTGTTAGTTCATGGCTTATTATCAGTCTATTTATTGTTTCATTATCATCTCCGATTTTGATCGATATTGTCAATATGATACTTCAAAGATGGGATACACATGCAAGCGTCATCACCCCACCACTATCGATAAGCTTGGCACTATCACTCGCCCTTGCCTTTCTTGCTTACCATAATCACCATCAATTGATCTGGTCACTTATTATAATAGCACTTGCATTCGTATCTTTTTCGATACATCAACAGATACTAACTACACCTATATATGTAGTCGCCATTCTATTAATCATCTTCATTGCAATCTGCTGCATTCTGTGGGGAACATTGATTCGCCTGCGAGAGCAAAGAGACACGGCGCTGCAAAGAGAACATAACGTCAGACAATCTTTAGAACACACAATTCGGCGCACTTCCATTGCGAACACATTGCACGATCACGTAGCAAACGACCTATCCTGTGCCCTCATCCTGATGCAGCAGCAAAGCTTCCCTTCATCCGAATCAATTATTCATACAGACGATTCACCAGTTCGGCATAACGAATTATTGGATCAACTCATACGAGATGCCTTATCATACACTCATATAATCATCGCCATTCTCGACGAAACGGACATTGACGTACAAGAACCAAAACCACTCCCATCGCATGCCGAAGAGATAATGCTCAATGTCTATATTAGACGTTTGCAACACGAACTACAGAACAGTGAGACTGTATTATCATCTGCAGGACACACAGGGGAACCCATCCTAGTAAACAGAGTAACTGCTGAAATTCACATTGCCACTTCCATACAGGATTGCATTGACCATATTATTCAAGAGCTCACAGGAAATATCATCAAACACGCAGATAGACACGCTGGATACGATATGGTCATTACTCTGCATAATGATCGTTGCCACATCACGCAAACCAACGCCATCCCACAAAACGAACCTATCGATAGAACTCATATTCCTTCACTTGGCACAGGGCTATCACGCATAAAGCAGCAAGTAGAATCACACTCGGGTTCTTTCATGGTAAGGATCGACTCGACCGATGGTCTCCCGGAATGGTCATGCTCCATCACTATCCCCTACCATCCCGCAACAACGAATGACGAGAAGTCACGATAGTCAACGCCGGGCTTCGGCCTTGTCGATGTCCGGCGCAAGCGGATGCCAAGTCATGTTCATGTTCTTGAAGGTGGTGCGCAAGAGCTCGGAGGCGAAGGCGCGTGATACAAGCGGTTATCGTCGTTGCCTAGTATCCTGCGTCGTAAATTCGTTGTTGAATTGAGTGACTCTCAGACCCGCTTCACGGGCCGGCTCGTCCTGCAATTACGGACGCGCTACGCGTGCGTCATGCCGGCTCGCCTGTCGGTTTACATGTCGCCTGCAAACGACTCCGCCGTTTGCTTCGCAGCAACGTCCTGACAAGAGGAGCCGGGAATGGGATCAACGATTTTCCGGCGCGAGATACTAGACGCTCGGCCGCGCCACCACAGACCGACTCAATTGCGCCGCCCGGCCGCGCCATTTCAGCCATGTCGTCCGGACGCGTCCTTGGCCATGCCCGCCCCTATCCGTGCCATTCAACGCAATTTTCACCGGTTTTGGCGTTGAGTGGCACTACGATGCGTCATTGCCGCCTCACCGCCTTGTTGACATGTTGTCAAAATGGCCATTTTCCAACGATTCCGCGATAATCGATATCGCAAGGGACGCCCCTGCCGCCAATGTGTCTGCCACTCAACGCGGAAAATCGCCGAAATCGCGTTGAGTGGCACGGTTTTCTGCCACTCAACGAACATCAACCGATTGACATGCACTGAGTGGCAGACTCCTCACGCATCTCACCCCCGATCCGCCCCGATCGCCGTATCGGATCCTATGGGATCGGACGTTTCCCCAACCTTGCAGGCCCCCATAACGTCGGATCCTAGGGGATCGGACGCGATGGGGGTCGGACTGGACGCTCGGACCGGATTCGTTCGGCGAGTGAATGGTGGACGCAGGCCTAGTGCCGCACTTAAGCAAATCCGTTTATCCCGTTCTCGGCCCCCTCTTGTCAGGACCGTTGCCGCGAAGCAAACGGCGGAACTGTTTGCGGGCAACATGCAAACCGACAGGCGAGCCGGCAAGACGCGCGCATAGCGCATCCGCAATCGCAGAACGAGCCGGCCCACGAAGCGGGTCCGACATGAGGCCGAGCAGCTGGCGAACCACGACAACGTGAGTCGCGCCACGATGCTGCGCGAACTGTTGGACCTCGGGCTCAAGGAGAAACGTCGTCGCATGACTGCATGACGACAGCCTGATCACCACAGTCGGTTGACGTGCATAATGGCTCCCATTGTCGCCGTCAGACCGCAACATCGCCGACGACAGCGGGAACCATCCATATCATCAATCGTCGGCCGCGAGCCGGCGCCTCGCTTCGGCCTTGTCGATGTCCGGCGCGAGCGGAGGCCAGGTCATGTTCATGTTCTTGAGGGTGGTGCGCAACAGCTCGGAGACGACGGCGCGCGAATACCAGCGGTTGTCGGCCGGCACCAGATACCACGGTGCGGCGGACGTGCTGGTCCTCTCGAACACCTCCTGCCATGCGGCCATGTAGTCGTTCCAACGGTCACGGGCGTCTAAGTCCGAAGCGTCGAACTTCCAGTGTTTGGTCGGGTCGTTGAGCCGCCCGAGGAAGTGGCGGCGCTGCTCCTCGCGGCCGACGACGAGGAAGATCTTGATGACCGCGCACCCGTCGGCGACGAGACTGCGCTCGAACTCGTTGACGAGGTCATAGCGGGCACGCCACACGTCCTCGGGGAGAGTGCCGTACACGTGCGGCATGACGATATCCTCGTAGTGGGATCGGTCGAACACGGCGATCCACCCCGGGTCAGGCAGTTCGCGTTCGACCCTCCACAGGAACCCGTGGCTCGTCTCCTCATCGGTCGGCTTGCCGAAGCCATGGTAGTGGATGCCCATCGGATCGCCCTGACGGAAGACGTGGCGTACGATCCCGCCCTTGCCGGAGGCGTCCATACCCTGCAGCACGATGAGCAGCCGCCGGTTCGACCCCTTGACGCCGTTGGCGTAGAGCAGCCGCTGGTATCGGGCGATCTCCGAGGAACTCAGTGAGATGAACCGTTCGGCGTCGTACTTGTCGCCGTCGAAACCGGGTGTCGCGCCGGATTGCCCGTCGGCCACCTCGGCGAGATCGACGCCGTGGTGGAACATGAGCCGCTGCGCCGGCGGCATCGACCATACGGCGCTCAGCAGTTCGCTTGATTTCGCCGCATTGGCGAGCCGTTCGGCGACGGTCGCGCTCTCCTCGATCAGTCCGATGCGCTCCTCGGCGAGATCCATCGCCCGGTCGATGCGCCGCTTGGCGGTCCTGTCCGCCTTGACTTTGTCATCCTTGCCCATGAGCCGATTCTACGCCCGGGGAACCGTCTTGTGCACGAGCACACACGTCGGGCGACGACCTTCGCATCGTCTCTTCATGGCACCATGCATGACCAATGTGATCATCAGGTACATACACGACCCACCCACAATGACACGATTAATAGTGAACGAAAATGATCACATGTGACATTATGCGAGGATGAGATGATCACTGTCGGTATCGTGGATAACGACCCATACGCAGTGTCCGTGCTTTCGAAACTGCTCAGGGAGTCCGGCATGGATGCCCAATGGGGAACCACCTCCGCCTCGGCGGCCCTTCGCCGTTGCCTGTTCGAATCGGCAACACCGCAGGTGCTTGTTTCCGACGTGCAGATGGACGACATGAACGGCATGGAGCTTTGCCATCAGATCCGTCAGCGCAAAACCACGCCGGGCATCGTCATGATCACCGCGTATCCGCCGAAACGTTATCTCGAACAGGCGGTCAGAGCCGGTGCACAGGGGCTCTATCTCAAAACGGATGTGGCCGGTATCCGTACAGGGGTCCGAGCGGCGGCAACGGGAGACACCGCACAATCCGATTCGGGCTTCTTGAACTGCGTCGAGGCACGCAACGCCCTCCTGCGAAATGTCTCATCGAAGAGCGAGCTTTCCGAACGCGAACGTACGGTGATCGCCATGTACGCCGACGGCTTCGCCACCGACGACATCATGCGACAGTTGTCCGTAAGCAAGGGCACCGTAGCCACCTACGAGAAACGCGCCTGCGCCAAACTGGGCGCCGCAACCCGCGCACAGGCCGTCGCAAAATACGTTCGCCTACTGACGACAGGTATGACATGCTAAGCCGATTGCAGCAACAATTCTTGTATCTTATCAAATTACTATCGCGCCATTGGATGGTATCCATATCCTTGGCCACCGCCATCTACTGTGCAACCGAAATGATCTTCTACGGCATCAATGGATGGCTCGATTCATTAATGATAGCTTGGGGCACTGCACAAATAATCACTACACTGATAATGTCAAGATGGCATAAAACAGGTGCATGGTCCACTGGAATCATTTGGTCAGCCGGCATGCTATCACCTCAACCAGTCCTGAATTCAGGACTACTTGCCACGCTCTGCGCATTAGCAATATTGTCATATAATAATATTACTCAAGGTATACTACTCTGTATAATCAATACAGTAACGTTAACAATTTATATTTCAACAAGCAAAACGCTTCCATGGTCGACTCTCTTCATTTTTCTTTCATTATACATATCAGCCATATTACTAGGTTTAGTAATCCATTGGCACACAGAAATAATAGAAAATCGAATACATAGACAGCAAGAACAAGAAAATAATTATATAGCAGCAAAAATACACAATGAGATCACAAACGGAATAACTACAGCAATTCTTCAGCTGCAAGCACAAACACAAACAACAACGACCATTACCAACGAACTGGAATCAACACTTAAGAAAGTGCATAACGTTATTCATCTATTGGAGAATACACAGACATCAATAGGCAATAGTGAGAACAGCACACCAACACTAGATATAGTCAGCATACGAATAAAGACGATCTGCAAAAACAGGAAATGATGCTACATTCATTAGGAATCAAAGGCATTACAATATTGCAAGCAAATAATGTCACAATGGACAGAGAAAGAGCATCAATATTATATCAGCTACTTCAAGAGATGTACATCAATATAGGAAAGTACGCAGAACACGATCAAGGATACGTCATTTCAATTCTACACAATACGAAATCAGTAAGAATAACAGTAAACAATACTATAAAAAAAGATATCGGAAATCTATCAGGCAAATTTGGCTTGAGACAGTTGCAATATGCGATAACAGAGCTCGGAGGCTCTTTGCAATACGGAATAAAAGACAACTCCAATGAGTGGCATTTAACAGCAACCATACCTTGCTGCTAATCCGTTTATTTTATAACTCACCGACACATCTCTTGCGCAACAAGCCATATGCTTCAGCGAATGACCTGGGGCGGATCGAGAACGCCGCGCCGGTGAGGATGACTCCCACCAGCATCACAAGGTTGGAGCCGAACCCGTACGGCAGACCCATTATCCCGTTCACCCACTGCTTGGCGAGCAGCGCGACGAGAAACACCGCCACGCCCACTATCAGGAAACAGACCTTCAGTACGAAACGCAGCATCGGATTGCGAATCGGATCCTCTTCCTCCTCGCGGTAATGAGACCTTACGACCTTGATCGGCTCCTCTTCACCGCCAGCCGTCCGCATACCATCTCGCCTGTCCATGTCGACTCCTTTCGTCGGAGGCGGAAGCACCGTCACTCCCGATATCGGCGATGATACGGCGCGCGTCCGCAGCCATCAAGAATGCTGTCCTTCTGGGAAGGACAGCATTCCGTCATCGTCCCTCGCGCCGGCCGCGCAGGTTCATCGCATATCCGGCGATGAGCGCGGCGACGGTGCCGATCGCGACGGCGATCAGGGCACGGCGACGCACGTCTACGATCGCGAGACCCGGACCGGTCGGTTTGAGCGCGTTTTCGCCGGCGGCCGCGTCGGAGGCGGGGTGCCCTCCCCTGTCGGCGTACTGCGCGTTGACGACACTGGGCCCATTGATCGGACCCGACGCCTTGTCGGCGGACTCGGCGGTCTCGACCTTGACGACGTCGCCGTTCTCGTCGAGCGTGACGCGGGCGCACAGGGCCTTGGCCCAGTTGATGCGCTGCCAGCCCTCACTCGACCGCCACAGGGGATATCCCGAATCGAGCGCCGTGGCCCTCAGGATCGCGTTCCTCTGGTCGGCGTGCAATTGCGGGTATGCCAGTCGCAGCACGTCGGCGGCACCGCGCGGCGCGGTGAACATCTTGCCGGCCTCGCTCTTGTCCTGTGGGAAGCCATAGGTCATGCGCGCCGTGTAGACGCGTACGGCGGACGCCTGGTCCCTGACCGGTTCGGTGGCCACGGGGTCGAGGAAGTCGTTCGTGTAGCCGCCGCTCGAAGCGGCCTTGAGATTCGTGATGCACTCGGCCAGCGTGGAGCCGTGCCCATCCGCCTTGCAGCGTTCGGTAAGGTACCCGCGCAGCTGGTTCGCAGCGGGCACGACGGCGTCGGAGAAGTCGTTGTGCCAGTACTGGCCGTTCTGCGCGGAGCCCCCGATGCGCCCGCCCATGATGTCGAGCGGGTAGTGAACGCCGAGCACGATGCGGTTGTTGCCCGCCTCGGAGGTGCGCGCCATGATCTGCGGCGCGAGCTCGGGGATCATGCCGGCGAGCGCCACGCCCCACGAGTACGCCATGGTGGTGTGCCCGGACGGGCAGGAGCTGTTCTTCTGCAGGTTCGAGTATCCGGGGATGTGTTCGAGCCAGGAGGGTGATTCCTTGATGTCGAGGGTCGCGGGGAGCCCTGCGAGGTCGTTGGTGCCGTCGTAGGTGCTCACGGAGCGGTCAAGGTAGGGTCTGGGGTGCATGGCGGCGCGTTTCGACTGGTAGGTGGAGGCGACGTTGAACTTGAACAGGTTGACGACCAGCCCCAGCTTGTGCTGGTTGATGCCTTCGCTCATGTAGCGGCCAAGGACCGGACCGAGAGAATCGGGCATGGTTTCCCGCGGGTAGAGGTCGGAGTCGATGAGGGCGCGTTTGCGCTGCGGGGTGAGCCCGTTCTCGTCGGCGTTCTCGGCGCCGAGATGGTTGATCTCGACTGCGAGGTCCTCGTCGCGTTTCATCGTGGCGACGTCGAGCACCTTGCCGCCGTTGGCTTTGTCCTTCGGGGCCTGCCAGTAGTCCTTCTCGTAGTCCGCGAGGAGCGCGACCCAGTCGGGATTGGGCAGCTGGTCGGCCTGTGCGGCGGGCAGTGGCGCGGCGAGGGCGGCGAGCGTGAGTGGCGCAATCGTCAGAATGACGCACAGCGCGGCGATCACGCGGGAGGATACGGCAACGGCGGATAGGCTGGGGAACTTCACGTTCCCTAACCTATCCGCCGTTTCGCTACGTAGCGCGGAGTCCGACCGAACTCTGGGTGAACTCTTCGTGCCGGGTTAGCGCCATCCGAGCCTCACTCAGGCTACGCCGCTCAGATCTTCGGCCGGCCACCCAGATCGGGGTGACCCTTGCCGATGTCGTTGTGCGGCTTGAATACGGCGCGGTCGTGCTTCTCGCCGTGGCCGTACTGGTCATGCTGCTCGTGACCGTGACCATCGTGATCGGTCTTGGCGTCCCTGGCGGCCTTGGCCTTGCGCGCCTGCTCCTCGCGGAACGGCACGCCGGTCTCCGGGTCCACCTGGCTTTCGGGATGCGTCTCGTCGTAGCCCTGCTCGTAGCGGGTGCGGCGCCAGTTGCGGATCGAGGCGTTGGTGCCGCGGTGATGCACGTGGTACTTGCGCGGCGCGCCGCCGAGCGGCAGCTCCTCGACCTCCTTGGCCACGGCGATCTGGTTGACGTTGGACGGGTCCATGATCGCGATCGGGGCGACGGGTTCCGGTTCGGCGGGGGCGGCGGTCCTCTCCTGCATGCGCTCGGGCAGCCATTCGGCGAGGCGAGAGAGCAGCCAGCAGGCGATGAAGTAGATCACCGCGGCCATGACCAACGTCTGGAGGATGTTGAAGTACATCGAGCCGAGTCGACGCGACTCCTGCAGCAGGTCGGTGTACATGATGATCGAGCCCAGGGCGGTGTCCTTGAGAACGACGACCAGCTGGGTGACGGCGGCGGGCAGCATCGCGTAGACGGCCTGCGGCACCTCGATCGACAGGAGCGACTGCGTTTCGGTCAGACCCAGCGCGAGGGACGCCTCACGCTGGCCGTTCGGCAGGTTGCCGACGCCGGAACGCACCAGCTCGGCCACGACCGAACCGTTGTACAGGATCAGCGCGATCACAACCGCCCAGTAGGAGGGGCTCTGCATACCGGCGAACGCGAACCATCGCCAGAAGAAGATCATGAGCAGCAGCACCGGCACGGCACGGCAGAACTCGACGATCACGCCGGAGACGCCGCGCAGCACCACGTTCGGCAGGAGTCGCCCCACACCGAAGACGAGGCCGAAGAGCACGGCGCCGATCACGGCGACGACGGTGGCCTGCAGGGTCATCAGCAGGCCCGGCAGGTAGAAGTCGGTCCACGCCTCCTGGTCGACGGCCGGCTTCCACAGCTCCCAGCTCAGCTGGTTCTCGCCGTCCGGCGGATTGTGCAGTCGCATGAGGATCAGGACGATGACGATCGCGAAGATGACGCCCGCCACCCAGTTGAGGATGCGGATGCGACGGCGGCCCTTGGGACCGGGCGCGTCGAAGAGGACGGAATTCGAAGTATCGGCCATGTCGGTCACCTCCTGACCGCGAGCTTATTGGACAGGTACGTGGTGAGCATGCCGATCGGGATGATCAGGATCACGTAGCCGAACGCGAAGATCAGGAAGATCTGGATGATGACGTCCGGACGGAACTCGATCATCTGGCTCATCAGCGACGACGTCTCGGTGGAGACGGACGCAGCGGCGGCAACGGTCGAGTTCTTGAGCAGCGCGATCAGCGTGTTGCCGAGCGGCGCGACCGAACCGCGGAACGCCTGCGGCAGGATGATCTCGGTGGCCGACTGCATGAAGTCAAGGCCCAGCGCGCGCGCCGCCTCGGCCTGGCCGAGCGGCACCGTGTTGATGCCGCTTCGCAGCGACTCGCACACGAACGCCGCCGTGTACAGGCTCAGTCCGGTGACGGCCAGCCAGAAGAAGTTCGTGGCGAACGTGTCGGAGAACGTAAGCTTCAGCTGCGCGTAGGCGCCGAGCACCATGAACACCATGATGATCGTCAGCGGCAGGTTCTTGAACAGCTCCACGTACGCGCCGGCCACGGCGCGCAGGGAGGAGATCGGCGAGATGCGCATCATCACGAGGATGACGCCCAGAATGGTCGAGAACAGGGCCGACCACAGGGTCAGCTCGATGTTGACGAGGAACGCGCCGAGCACGTCATACTGGCTGAACAGTTCGATGAATCCGTTCATCGTCTACTCCTCCTCCCCTTCGTTCGGCGTCGGCGGGTTGTAGCGCACGTCGGGCGTGTACGAGGTGCCCTTGGTGTTGTCGGCGACGGCGCGCTTCCACGAGCCGTCCTGGATCATGTCGACGATCGCGTTGTTGATCTGCGTGGCGAACTTGGTATCGCCCTTCTTGATGCCGACGCCGTAGTACTCCTGCGTGAACGGCTTGCCCACGACCCTGAGCTTCCCACGCGAGGCGGAGGCGAGACCGGCGAGAATGATGTCGTCGGTGGTCACCGCGTCGACGATGCCGGAGAACAGGGCGGTCGCGCATTCGGCGTATCCGGGCTGCTCCATGAGCTGCACCTCGGAGGCGAACTTCTCCTTGACGGTGGCGGCGGAGGTCGAACCGGTCACCGAGCACAGGCGCTTGCCGTTCAGGTCCTCCGGGCCGTTGATCGAATGGTCGTCCTTGCGCACCAGCAGGTCCTGTCCGGCCACGAAGTACGGGCCGGCGAAGGAGACCGCCTTCTTGCGCTCGTCGGTGATCGAGTACGTGGCGAGGATCATGTCGACGTCGCCGTTCTGGAGCATGGCCTCGCGCTGCTTGGACGGAGCCTCCTTCCAGACGATCTCGTCCTCGGAGTAGCCGAGCTTCTTGGCGATGTACTTGGCCACGTCCACGTCGAAGCCGACGTACGTGCCGGACTTCTTGAAGCCCAGGCCCGGCTGGTCGAACTTGATGCCGATGCGGATCTTGCCCTCCTCGCTCTCGCCGCACGCGGCCAGGGACAGCGTGCAGGCGAGCGCGGCGACGGCGGCGATCACGCGACGCGCCGTCCGTTTCATATGCGTGTTGAATGTGAATGTCATGTCGTGTCTGCCCTCCCCTATCGATCAGTGGGTGAGGATCTTCGACAGGAAGTCCTTGGCGCGTTCGGTCTTCGGATGGTCGAAGAACTCGTCGGGGGTGTTCTCCTCGAGGATCTGGCCGTTGGCCATGAACACGATGCGATCTGCGGCCTTGCGGGCGAAGCCCATCTCGTGGGTCACGCAGATCATCGTCATGCCCTCGTGGGCGAGTTCGACCATGACGTCGAGCACCTCGTTGACCATTTCCGGGTCGAGCGCGGAGGTCGGCTCGTCGAAGAGCATGACCTTCGGACGCATGGCGAGGGCGCGGGCGATGGCGACGCGCTGCTGCTGGCCGCCGGAGAGCTGGGACGGCATCTTGTTCGCCTGACTGTCGACGCCGACGCGCGCCAGCAGGTCCATGGCGAGCTTCTCGGCCTCCTTCCTGTCCATGTGACGGACCTTGATGGGGGCGAGGGTGACGTTGTCGAGGATCGTCTTGTTGGCGAACAGGTTGAACGACTGGAACACCATGCCCACCTCGGCGCGCAGGTTCGCGAGCTCGCGGCCCTCCTGCGGCAAGGCCTTGCCGTCGATGCGGATGTCGCCCGAATCGATGGTCTCAAGGCGGTTGATGGTGCGGCACATGGTGGACTTGCCGGAGCCGGACGGGCCGACGACGACGAGCACCTCGCCCTTGTTGACCGTGAGGTTGATGTCCTTGAGGACGTGCAGGTCGCCGAAGTGCTTTTCGACGTGGGTCAGTTCGACGAGGGGTCGGCCGGTATCGTTGCCCGGCACCAGCGGCGCCACGGGGCGCGTTTCTTCTTCTTGCTTTTCTGCCATAGTCGGGCAGTATAACCATGCTGTGTTACCTGCGTAACATCCGCCATCCCCCATGCGTTCACTATGTGAGACCATCGGCGGACGTCGATCGGGGTGATATGCGAGTGTGATCGCTCACATCCCTTTACTTGCCTGAGACCTCGGCCACGCCGCTCATCTCATCATGCGGCACGCGGCTTGCCGAGCGTCGGCACGAACGTGACGCCGGGGAGGTCAGCGAAGATCGACCCGTCGACCACGAGCTTCGACAGTCGGATGCCGGAACCCAGATACAGCTTCGGAATCGACAGGATGTGCTGGTCGACGAGCAGCGGCCATCCCTCTGGCAAGCCGATCGGCGACATGCCGCCCGACTCCATACCGGTGGCCTCCACGGCCGCGTCGATCGGCGCGAAGCTCACCTTCGACACCTCGAGCGTGTGCTTGACCACGCCGTTGAGGTCGGCGCGCGTGTCGGCCGTGACGAACGCGGCGGCGAACTGCGGCGGCGCCTTGCGGGTCTTGTGCGTGTGGACGACCACCACGTTGCCGGTGATGTTGAACGGGATATCGTACTTCGGGCACCACAGGTCGGTGTCCGACTCCTCGTCCGAATTGATCGTCACCCCGAGGATCTTGCTCTCGGGCACGCCCGACGCGACCAGCTCGTTCAACTTGTCGAACACCGGCTTGGCGAGCAATGACCCGTCATGCCAGTCCAGAATCTCCAACGCCATATTCCCCTCCAATGCAATGCCATTGGTCCACGTGTTGCGCCCAAGCATAACGGCGACTCCCCTTGGCGTGCCGCCCGACCTATAGGGATTGCCTATAGCCGGTTCCCGAGCCGACTTCCCTCCATCCACGCCACCCATCCATCACCCATCCACCTACCCATCGCGCGGTGACTTGCCCATGAAGCGGTGAGTCGTTTTTGAGGAACGGCGGAATACAGCCGTTTTCCATCACCGCTCCATGGGCAGGTCACTACTCGATGAGCAAATCACCGCGCCATGGCCCCCGTAAGGGCTCGATGGGAAGCACCAGCCCCAGCAGACGCAGCGTTATCGGGGTGCCATACAGCCCGCTTCCCCGAGGAACCATTCGTCGTGGGACACGACGACCAACGCGCCCGGATAATCACGCAGCAATCGCGCCAGCGCCTCTTTCGACGCCAGATCGAGATGGTTCGTCGGCTCATCCATGACGATCAGCTGCGGTCGCTCCGGCAATGCCAGACACAACAGCAGTTTGCGCAGTTCGCCGGGCGACGGGGATCCGCCCGCCAACAATCGATCCGGATCGGCGTTGAGTCGCGCGTACGCACCGAGCACACGGGAGCGATCGCCGGGGCTTAGCGACGCGAGGCGTGTCATGGCCCCAGCCGCGTCAACCCCGGTCGTGTTCTGCATGATGACCAGCCGTGGCACGTCGGTGGCGCGTACGCGCGCGTCGGCGATCATCGCCCGCAGCAGCGTCGACTTGCCCACCCCGTTCGGCCCCGTCACGGCCACATGATCACGCGGCCCGATCGAGATCAGCGGGATCGCCAATCCCTCGAGCCTGCGAACAGCGCCATCGGCGTCGGGCGGCGATATGCGGATGCGCCCATCGGTCCACGTCGCTTGACACATCCCTCGGCACGTCCCATCAATCCCCGTACTCGCAGGAGGAATCGCACTCGGTCTTCCGGGAACGTCACCGTTGCCGGCGGTTTCGGGATGGCCATCCTCGATATGGATGACGTCCGACTGTCCGAACCGGATCACGCCCGCCTCCAGCCGGATGAGCTCCCGACGTCGGCTCGGCTCGATGTCCATCCAGATGTCGCCGTCATAGCGTTTCGCCGCAACCGTGAGCCCGGCCTCACGCCGCCGCGCGGCCGCGAGTCGCCCGTCGAGCTGAGCGTAGACGCGGGTCACGCCACGGTCGAGTCCGGTCATTTTCGCCAGCTGGCGTCTGTTGCGCGCGTCGCTGTCCTTGGGATCGGCGCGCCGTCCGCCGTCACGTTTGGCCGTCTCGACCTGCTGCACCTTGGCGAATCGCCGTGCCCTGACCGACTCCAATCGGGCGGTCTCGCGCCGTGCCGCGTCCAGTCGCATGGCATCGGACTCGCGTTCCGCGGCGATCCGCGCCGAGACCTGACCATATCCACCCGGATACGTGTCGACGACGGTCATATTGCGCAAGCCGACATGCCGGCGCGAGAAGATGATGCATCGCCCGCAGGTGCGATCGATGAGCGTCGCGTCGTGCGAGACGACGATGCCGATGCCGTGATACCGGCGCATCGATTCGACGATGCGTGTACGCGTCGCGGCGTCGACGTGATTGGTCGGCTCGTCGAGGATCAGCACGTCGGGCCGCGACGCCAATGCGCACGCGATCTGCATGCGTTTGCGCTCGCCGCCGGACAGCGTGTCGTACCGGTACGGCCAGTCGTCGGCCAGATCGAGACCGTCGCGTATCGCGATCGATTCGGGAGACCAGTCCGCGGCGAACGCCTCGAGACCGGGCGGCGGCACGGCGACATCCTGCGGACAGTATCCGATGACGAGACGTCCGGGATCAGGGGCGATGGTGCCCCTATCGGGACGGACGACCCCACGTATGATCGCCATCAGCGTCGATTTGCCAATGCCGTTGTCGCCGATCACCGCGCTCCAGCCGGTCGGGAACGATACGTTGACGCTGTCGAACAACGGTTCCGGCGCGTTCGGATAGGTGAAGGCGATGCCGTTGAGGGTGAGGATCGATGGTTGTTGCATGAGTCGCACCTTGTCTGCTCGGTGCGTGCCGCTGCTGTCATGATGATGGGTTATGACGGTATGGAACCTGTGGAATCGGCGAGCGCAAACCATGGCGTCATGGGTGAACCATGAATCAGGCAAGAACGCAGACCGATGGATGACGCACGGCGGCACGCTTCGACGCGCGCGGCTCCGCTACGATACCGTCATCCTTCACAGACGCAACTTGGGCTGGTTCCTTTCATCTCGGACCCTCTTGGCATATGGGAGGGCCCCTGCCACACAACGCGTTCAATGTACGGCATAAGGACGACCATCTGCGCGGCATTCGGTTGTCTTCCGTCTCCACGATCCACATCGGGAGAGGCTTATGCACATCATCGATTCGGTCATTCGACACGTTCGTCTCGGACAACTACTCTCTCCCACATGAACGGTTACAACGCGGTGCCGCAGAACGGCGAGGTACGCGACTACGTGCGCAATGGACTCGACACGCAGGCGACGGCCAAGCTCTCGCAATGCTGGGAGCTCATGTCCCGTTTCCGTACCGACAGGAAGGTCTGGTTCTCATTGCATACCGCGCTCGAGCTGTGCAGGATCGAAAGGCCGCAACGCAGCACGCTGCCGAACAGCAGCTTCTACGTCACCGTGAGAAAAGGCAAACAGCGATCGACCTTCGCCGATGTATCGTTCCACATATGGGATCAGCCGTTCAGGGTGCATACGTTCCCCAATGGAGTGTCCTGCATGCATCCCATCGACGTATGGATACAGTTCGCACAATATCTGAACGTCGACGAGCTGATCGTCCTGCTCGAGGCGATCAGCAGACGATGCAGATATCCGATCGACGCCTTCACCAACCGATTACCGGCGTTTCGCAGAATCGTGGGACGCAAACGGTGTGAGGCGGCGCTTCACATCGCCCAATCGTCGGATTCGGTTCAGGAGACTCGCGCACGACTCGCCCTGCTTCGATTCGGCCTGTCCGCGCCGACCATCCTGCACGTCATCGTCGATCCGGTCAACAACGCACGATATACGGTCGATATGGCGTATCCGCAAGGCAAGGTCGCCATCGAATACGACGGCGACCATCATCGCCGGTTTCGCGCCCAGTACGTGCGGGACCAGCAGAAGCGCCGGCGTCTGCGTCAGATGGGATGGACCGTCATCGAAGTGTTCGCCGATGATCTGCTTACCGAAACAGTTCAGCGCGATTTCGCGCAGCAGGTCGCCGACGCATTGAAAACACCCTTGCCGGGAAGGCCGCAACTCGCATATCGGGCACTTACCGACCCGAAACTCGCCATACACGCGCGCAAGGGCGAGTATGCAAGAGCGACCCGGGCGCGGGGAAACGCACGCGGGAGGTGATGGCACGGCGTGTCGTGCATCCGTCGCCCGACGATCACATAGCGTGATGGCCCCGACCGGCGACCAAGACCAGTTACACTTACCGAGACACTCCCCCATCGCGCGATCTCGTTCCCCATGAAGCAGTGACTTTCCCATGAAGCGGTGAGGCGTTTTTGAGAAACGGCGAAATAAAGCCGTTTTCCATCACCGCTTCATGGACAGGTCACTACTTCATGGGCAAGTCACCGCGTCATGGGCACTCCAAAGACTCGATGGGGATGTGAGTAAAAGGGTTTAGGGATGGGGTTTAGGGATGGGGGTGACAGTGTGACAGGAGGTAATGGAAAGTAACGGGAGATGAAGGGAGATAACAGGAGTAACGAAGTAACGAAGTACGGGAGGAGATGGTAACTGTGCAGGGTAACGGGGTAACGAGGTAACAGGAGGAGATGGTGACTGTGCAAAGTGACGGGAAGTAGCAGGAGGTAACGAAGGCAACGAAAGCAACAGAAGGTAACGAGGGTAACAGGAGGTGCGAAGGAGGCATACGAGGAGGCATACGAGGAGGCATACGAAAAAGGTGAGGCCATGCACTATGCATGACCTCACCTTTCATCCCCTAATGGCGAAACGGATCAGTCCTGATCCTCGTCCGGGTCGTAGTCGACGCCGGTCTCGGCACGCTGCTCGGCCGAGATCGGGGCCGGGGCACCGGTCAGCGGGTCACGGCCGCCACCGGCCTTCGGGAAGGCGATGACGTCGCGGATCGAGTCGGCGCCGGCGAGGATCGACACGGTGCGATCCCAGCCGAGGGCGATGCCCGCGTGCGGCGGGGCGCCGTACTTGAAGGCGTCGAGCAGGAAGCCGAACTTCTCCTGAGCCTCCTCGGAGCCGATGCCGAGGACGTTCAGGACGCGGTCCTGGATGTCGTCGCGGTGGATACGCACGGAGCCGCCGCCCATCTCCTCGCCGTTGCAGACGATGTCGTAGGAGTCGGACATGGCGTGCTCGGGATCCTTGTCGAACTTGTCGATCCAGTCCTTGCTCGGCATGGTGAACGGGTGGTGCATGGAGGTCCACTTGGAGTGGCCGACCGCCACGTCGTCGTCGTCCGGATCGTCGGTGGGCTTGAACAGCGGGAAGTCGACGACCCACGTGAAGGCGAACTTCTTCGGATCGAGCAGGCCCTCACGGCGGGCGAGCTCGACTCGCACGGCACCCAGCAGCAGCTGGGAGGACTCGCGGGAGCCGGCGGCGAAGAACACGGCGTCACCGTTCTCGGCGCCGACGGCCTCCTTGAGGCCGTTGCGCTCCTCTTCGGACAGGTTCTTGGCGACGGGTCCCTTGAGCTCGCCGTCATCGGCGAAGGACACGTACGCAAGACCCTTGGCGCCGCGCTGCTTGGCCCACTCCTGCCATGCGTCGAACTGGCGACGCGGTGTGGAGGCGCCGCCCTTGAACAGGACCGCGCCCACGTACGGGGCCTGGAACACGCGGAACGGCGTGCCCTTGAAGTAGTCGGTGAGCTCGACGAGCGGGTTGCCGAAGCGCAGATCCGGCTTGTCGGAGCCGTACTTGTCCATCGCGTCCTGCCAGGTGATGCGCGGCAGCGGCAGCGTGACCTCGTAGCCGGCGGACTTCCAGATGGCGGCGATGACCTTCTCGGCCATGGCCATGACGTCCTCCTGATCGACGAACGCCATCTCCATGTCGAGCTGGGTGAACTCGGGCTGGCGGTCGGCGCGGAAGTCCTCGTCGCGGTAGCAGCGGGCCAGCTGGTAGTAGCGCTCGACGCCGGAGACCATGAGCAGCTGCTTGAGGAGCTGCGGGGACTGCGGCAGCGCGTACCAGGAGCCGGGCACGAGACGGGCCGGCACGACGAAGTCGCGCGCGCCCTCCGGGGTGGACTTGATGAAGGTCGGGGTCTCGACCTCGGTGAAGTCCATCTCCTCGAGCGCGTGGCGGGCGGCCTTGGTCATGTCGGAGCGCAGCTTGAGGTTGTACTGCATGGACGGGCGGCGCAGGTCGAGGTAGCGGTACTTGAGACGCACGTCCTCGCCGGGCAGCTTGTTCTCGGACTCGTTCTCGAGGGCGGTGGACACCTGGAACGGCAGCGCGTCGGCCTTGGCGAGGATCTCGATGTTCTCGGCCACGACCTCGATCTTGCCGGTGGCCAGATGGGTGTTCTCGTTGCCGTCCGGGCGCAGGCGGACCTCGCCGGTGACGCGGATGACGAACTCGCTACGCAGCGGGCGGGCCACCTCCTCGTCGTAGATGACGACCTGCACGAGACCGGTGGAATCGCGAAGATCGATGAAGGCGACGCCGCCGTGGTCGCGACGACGGTCGACCCAACCGGCAAGGGTGACCTTCTGACCGACCAGGGCCTCGGTGACCTCGGTCGCATGGTGTGTTCTGTAAGCCGTCTGGCTCATGCTTCCTCTTTCAGTGATTCAGTTTTCAGTGATCACAATGTTGGTTTTTCCGCCGCGCGCAGGGCACGGAGACATGAAAAATCAGCCAATGACAACGGTTTGCCGGGCATTAACAGTATCCGGCTCCCACGACGTGGCGTCGGCCGGGGCCTGATCGCCGGTGACGATGTTCTTGACCTCGTCTCCCGCGCCCTCCTGACCGGGGAACCACACGTAGGGGATGCCGAGCTTGTCGGCGTACTTGATCTGCTTGCCGAGCTTGGCCGCGGTGGGCGCCACGTCGGCGGCGATGCCGCGCGAACGCAGCTCTGCCGCGATCCGGTTGGACGCGGCGCGATCGGCCTCGTCCCACACGGCCACGAGCACGCTGGCCGGGGAGACGCGGCTGGCGTGCGCGCCCGCGGTGTGCAGCATGTAGCTGACGAGTCGGCTCAGGCCGATGGACAGGCCGACGCCCGGGTACTTGCGGCTGCCCTGCGAGGCGAGGTTGTCGTAGCGTCCGCCGGAGCAGATCGAGCCGAGGGAGGCGGCGCCGTCGAGGAACGTCTCGTAGACGGAGCCGGTGTAGTAGTCGAGTCCGCGCGCGATCTTCAGATCGGCGATCACGGAGCCGGGGCGGATGGCCGCGGCCTCGTCGACGATCATCGCGAGCGTGGCGAGGCCCTCACGGGCCAGCGCGTACGCCTCGGAGTCGGTGGCGATGCCGTGCGACGCGCACAGGGCGTCGAACCTAGAGGAGAGCTCGGCGCCGTCGGCGGCGGTCAGCTCGGCCAGTTCAAGGCAGGCACGGGCCTGCGACTCGTCCGCGCCGCAGTTCTCGACGAGCAGGCGAGACACCTCGTCGGCACCGATCTTGTCGATCTTGTCGATCTCGCGCAGCACGCCCTCGATGTCGGTCAGGCCCAGTCCGCGGTAGAAGCCCTCGGACAGCTTGCGGTTGTTCGCGTGCACGGTGGCCTTGGGCAGACCGAACGCGCGCAGGCGCTCGAGCGCGGAGACCATGACCAGCGGCAGCTCGACCTCGTAGTGGTCGGGCAGCTCGCCGGCACCGATCACGTCGATGTCGGCCTGAACGAACTCGCGGAAGCGGCCCTCCTGCGGACGCTCGCCACGCCAGACCTTCTGGATCTGCCACCGCTTGAACGGGAACGCCAGCTGGCCGGAGTGCTCGACCACGTACCGGCTCAGCGGCACGGTCAGATCGAAGTGCAGGCCAAGCCGCTCCTCGATCGGAGTGTCGGATTCGTGTCCGACCTCCTGCAGACGGGACAGCAGGTAGATCTCCTTGCTGGTCTCGCCCTTCTTCAGCAGCGATGCCCCGGTTTCCACGGCACGAGTCTCGATGCCGAGGAAGCCGTTGAGCTCGAAAACTTCACGGAGCGTGTCGATGACACGCTGCTCCACAACGCGTTCAGAGGGGAGCCACTCTGGAAATCCTGATATTGATGCGCCTTTAGCCACGAAATCAATATAATAGGTGAGGGTTGCGTCAACGTTGTGGAATTCCTCCATGACGTAGGGACGTACACCGCACATACTTCCAAGCTGTAAGGAGCTGGCCATGGCCGACGAAAACGCCACCGAACCCGTGAACACCACCGAGACGACCGAGCAGGCAGTGAAGCCCGCTGCGCCCAAGCCGAGCGCCATGCCGAAACCGCATGCGCCCTCCCCGGCCGCCTTTGCGAAGAAGGCTCCGGCCGCGCATGTCGCCGCCCCCTCCCCCGCCGGGTTCTCGGAGGCGGACATCAAGCAGGCCGAGACCTTCGGCCGCGTGGACGACAACGGCACCGTGTTCGTCAAGGAGGGCGAGTCCGAGCGCGAGGTCGGCCAGTTCCCGGACGTCTCCAAGGAGGAGGCGCTGGCGCTGTACGCCCGTCGCTATCTGGATCTCAAGGCCAAGCTCGACACGCTCGAGGCGCGCCTGAAGTCCAAGAACATCAAGCCGCGCGAGATCGACGACTCGATCAAGATGCTCGCCGAGGAGACCGAGGCCCCGGCCGTCGTGGGCGACATCTCCTCCCTCAAGGCCCAGTTCGAGGCGCTCAAGACCGCCGGCGAGGCCAAGAAGGCCGAGATCTCGGAAGCGCGCAAGGCCGCCATGGCCAAGGCCATCGAGGGCCGCACCGCCATCGTCGAGAAGGCCGAGGCGCTGGCCGCCTCGCTGGGCGAGAACACGAACTGGCGTTCCACCGCCGACAAGTTCCGCGCCCTGTTCGACGAGTGGCAGGCCCACCAGCGCAACAACGTGCGCATCGACAAGAAGGACGCCGACGAGCTGTGGAAGCGCTTCTCCGCCGCGCGCACCACGTTCAACCAGGGACGTCGCAAGTGGGCCCAGGCGCGCGACAACGAGCGCAAGGAGGCCCGCACCGTCAAGGAGGAGATCATCAAGGAGGCGAACGAGCTCAAGGACTCGACCGCCTGGGGTGAGACCTCCCACAGGTTCCAGGAGCTGATGGATCGCTGGAAGCAGGCGGGCCGTGCCGGCCGCAACGAGGACGACGAGCTGTGGGCACAGTTCCGCGAGGCCGCCGACGCGTTCTTCAACGCGCGTCAGGCCGATCGCGATCAGATCTCCGCCGACGAGAAGCAGAACCTCGCCGCCAAGGAGGAGCTGCTCGTCAAGGCCGAGGCGCTGGTCCCCGTCGCCGACGAGAAGGCCGCCAAGCACGCCCGTCAGGAGCTGGCGAAGATCCAGGAGGAGTGGGATCAGATCGGCTACGTGCCGCGTGACGACATGCGCCGCATCGAGGGCCGTCTCGACGCCGTCGACAAGCAGATCAAGGCCGTCGAGGACGCCGCATGGAAGCAGTCCGATCCTGAGGCCGACGCCCGCAAGTCGAGCTTCGAGGAGCAGCTCAACGCGCAGCTGGCCGAGCTCGATCAGAAGATCGCCGCCGAGTCGGATCCGAAGAAGAAGGCCAAGCTGGAGGCCGAGAAGGCCACCAAGGAGCAGTGGCTCAACGCGGTGAAGTGATGTCCGGCATCACACGATCAATCGTGTGATCACAGGTTCGCCAAGACGAATGGCCGGTCGGCGTAGGATGCGCCGACCGGCCATTCGTCGTTTCGGATGTCGTTTCGGAAGATGTCGTTTCGGAAGGCTAGCGTTTGCGGGTGCGGGTCGTGTAGTTCTCCAGATGTCGTCCGATCGCCCCGATCACGATGCGTCCGGTGTCCGGGTTCCACGCGAAGTAGACGCGCAGCGAGGCATCGTCCTCCCGGTTGCCGATGCGCAGATGGGGCTCCATGAGCAGGGTCCGGCCGTGGTCCTCGATCTGGCGCAATCGCATGAACTTGGCGTCGCGATGCGTCTGCTGACCTTCGTTCTCGGCCAGTTCGAACCCTCCCACGTCCGGGTACGTCCTGAACCGGTCGCCCGGATTGCCGCTGCCCTGACCGGTGGCGTAGATGTCGTAGACCGCCGTGCACATCAGCTGCATGGCCTGCCAGACCAGAGACGGTTTGGTGACGCATTCGCGCAGCGTGCGCCATGCGTTGTCATGCACGCTGATGCGATCCGGATACAACGTCTCGTAGAAGCGGACGATGTCCTGATCGTACCGACTGTTGGACACCCGGCTGTTCGAGACGAGTTTCGCGGGCAGCTTCGCCGAAAGCAGTCCACGTGCGGCCTCGAGTTCCGCCGCCACGCCGGAGCCCGCCACACGCGCCATGATGCGCTGCCTCAGCTGCTCGTTCTTGCGAGTCAGCTCGCCCATCCGTCGTTCGTATTCGCGCGCCTCGTGTTCGAGCCGTCGGTTGTCGTCGTTGAGCAGGGCGATGATCTGCGCGTCCTCGTTCTGGTCCGCCATGGTGCGCATGCCAGTGACGCCCGTTCCGCCCGTCGCGCCGTTGCCGTTCGCCGCGACTTCGACCTGACTGTGTTGCGCCGTCATGGCCCGCAGCTCACGTTCCGCCTTGTTCGCGCGCCCCTTGAGTGCGATCTTGTCGGCGCGCAGACGCATCATCGACCGTTCGAGCAGATCGCGTTCCTCGTCCATCAGGTTCTGCCGGCGTGAGAGACGGTCGTTGTCCTTCTCCAGATCGCGGATTCTGTCGTCGTATGCGGCCCGTTCGCGTTCCGTCTGCCGCCCCAGTCGTTCGATCCTGTTCGTCGCCTCCTTGAGCTGGCGTTCAAGACGCACCGATTTCGCCGTCTCCTCATGCCGGTTTCGCACACGCAGGATGGAGTCCACGTCCACCGTCATGTCCGGCATCCGCTCTTCGAGCAGGTCGCGCAGCAGCAGCGTCGCCGCGTCCCGGGTCCGGGTGCCGTCGGTCGGCGGCCAGATGGCGTCGCGCCACGTCGTCCCGTCAGTCCGCGTATCCGTAGTATCCGTAATATCCGTATCCGCAGTATCCGCGACGGACCGTGTGAGGCTCCGATACGCGTCGATCTGCACGCGGGTCACGCTCGGATGCCGGCCCAGTTCGGCCGTGATCAGTCGCGCCAGCTTCGGATCCTCGTCCGGATCGTCATCACATGCCGGAAATGCGGGATGCGCCGCGTAGACGCGCACGGCGTCGGCGCGCGGTGACGAGCCCGGCATCCGTGCGTCGAAGACGCGGCGGATCTCGCCGATGGCGCGCATATCGCGCGGCACGCACACCATCATGTCCGGAAACAGCATGTCGTGCAGCGCGTCGACGTCGATCAGGGGACGCCGCGTACCGGCGTCGAGGCCGACGACCGCCAGCGGCACGTCGCGCTTGGGATCGGACACGATGTCCCACAGGTCGTGTGCGCTGATGCGGGAGCGCGTTCCGTCCTGCGCGACGCCGTCCCTCCCGTCCGCATCAGGCGCGGCCGGCTGTGCCGTCACAGTCAGATCCATCATCGTCAGCGGCACGCTGGAGCATTCGCAGATGAGGCGCTCGTTGTCGATCAGGAACCGCAGCAGGCGCGGCGGACGGGGATCGGGAACAACCTGTGCGACGCCGAAGCCGGATCGCTCGTCACGATACGAGACCGCGATATCCACGACCAGCGAACGGGCGTGACGGGCCGCACCGTCGTCCGGCTCGGACAACGCGATGTCGGTGCGCCACATCCGCGGGAACCGACGCAGCGACTCGTCGGGGTCCATGACCGTGACCCGCTCCTGCACACGGCACGCCCACGTTTCGATCTCACCGTCCGCTCCCCTGATGCTGCAGGCGGTGCCCTGCACGTCGGATCGGGCGTGACGCAGAGTGCTCACGAAGGTCATCTTCGGCAGATCACCGCCCATCTCCCATGAATTCCAGTACCGCTTGGGCCAGAACATGGCGTTGAGATACTCCACGGAATACGGTGAGGCGTCCTTGCCGTACGTGTCCTCCAACCAGTCGCGCACCGACCAGACGATGGCGTGGATGAGTCTGCTGCGACCCTCCCCCGCAGGCCGCGGTACACTGAGCCGAACACTGAACCGTGTGCGATACCACGCGGTAAACCCTTGCTCCACATCGTCTCCTTGACGTGCCGATACGTGCCACGAGCACACGGCCGTCATGCATGCCCCATGTAATGACCGACATTCACTCATCGGACCACTTACATGGCCATGGTATCACCGTTCATCCTGCGTTTACCGCGGAATGGACGCGACGGGATGGTTCACACCAGCACGGTGCCGGTCACGGGCGCCGAGAATCCGACCTTCGGATGACGTGAGAGATAGTCGACGAGCGCCTGCCCGTATCCCTTGTCGAGCTCCCGGTAGTCGGTGCCGGCACGGAAGGCGGTGTATCGGTCTCCTCCCTGCAGGAGGAACGAGTTGGATGCCGCGATGACCAGATCGTCGTCGTCGATCGGCCTGCCGTCGATCTTCAGGTCGACGATCGAGACGCTGCCGGCGTCCTCGACGCTCTCCCCCGGCACCAGCGGCGACTTGCCGTCTGTGGTGTACCGGTAGGAGACGTTCGACGACACGCCGAGACGAGAGACGACGAGCCGGCCGGCCTTGCCCCTCCACTGCTGGGCGAGCACCGCCTTGAGCTGGCGTCCGGTGAGCACGCGCTTGGCCACCTTGAACTGCAGGGCCATCATGCTGTCCACCTCGCGCAGGCTGATCTTGCCGTCGCCGTTCAGGTCAAGGTTGTCGGTGCGCAGGCTGCCGTCGTTGGAGAAGCCGATGACGGGGATGCGGTCGCCCGCGTAGAAGGCACGTCGTACCGCGTCGCGTTCGGCGTCGGCGACCAGCATGCCGAGCGCGCTTTCGGTGCCGTGCGAGGCCACCTTGCCGAAGTACGCGCCCTTGGCGGTGGTGCCGACCACTCGCGAGCCGACCCGATCGGCCCGATCCGCGGCGTCGGCGTAGATGTCGTCCGTGCGCCTGACGATGGGCGCGGCGTCATCGGCGCCCGCCGACTGCCATGCCGCCTGCCCCACATGCGCGCCGTTCCAGCCCTCCACGAGTCCCTTCAGATCGTAGACGCCCTTGGCGTTGGCGGTCTGGGTCATGCCGTTGCCGAGGTCCACGTCACGCACCTCGACCTTGGCGTGGCGTCCGGAACCGGTGATGACCAGATCCTGCACGGCCATCTGTCTGCCGAACGACCCCGCCTCGATGACCGGCGCGCCGGCGGCGGTGCGTCCGCGCTTGATGGCGTGGCTGTGGCCGGTGTAGACCAGATCCACGTTGCCGTCGATCGCCTCGCCGCGCTTCGTGCCTTCAGCGGCGCTGGCGTCGGCGTGCAGGAGCGCGACCACCGCATCGGCCTCGCCGTTGGCCTCGCTGCCGTCGCGCAGCCTGTCCGCCACGCGGTTGATCGCGTGGACGGCGTCCTCGGTCAGATCGGCGTCCTTGGTGATCTGAGGAGTGGCCACGGCGCCGAGCGCGTCGGTCAGCGCGCCGACGAATGCGATGCGCTTGCCGTTGACCTTGCGGATCACGTAGTCCTTGACGCGGCTCAGCTTGCCGTTCGGTGATTTGTTGGCGGCGGAGACGTTCGCGCACAACCAGTCGATGCCGTTGGCCGGGTCCGCGATGCGGTCGTTGAAGTCCTTCACGCCGCGGTCCAGCTCGTGGTTGCCCATCGCGGAGATCGTCAGCCCCCATGCGCGGGCCATGTCGAGCGTCGGGCGATCCTGCTCGAACGCGGATTCGTACGGGCTGCCGCCGACCAGATCGCCGGCGGAGACCTTCACCATGGCTCCCGGGTTGTGGGCTTCGGCGAGCGCGAACGCCGAGGCGTTGTCCTCGCCGCGTTCGACGTGTCCGTGGAAATCGGTGATGTCGGCGATGGTCACCGTGCGCGTGTCGGATGCGCCGGCCCCGGGGAAGAGTGTGATTCCCGGGTTTGTCGCGGAGGCGCGGGGAACGATGAAGGCCGTTGCGGCCAATGCGATGACGACTGCGATGACGACCCCCGGTCGCCTGCCGGCCATTGTGCGCCGGCCCAACTTCATCCTGCTCACGTTTGCAACGCTATGCCCGGCGATTGAACGCATGTGGTGCCATACGCAACTCCGAGGTGAATTTCCGCCGACGCATCGGTGCGACGACGGTGGCACACCATTTCCGCTCGTGATAGGCAACACGCATACGTAACATTGTCCGTTTAGATTCCTCTTGCATGACATCAGCAGTTGAGGAACAAGTGCAGGAACAGCACTGCAGCACCCGGAACAACAACATTGACAACGACGTCACGGACACGTCGCACACCGCTTCGAAGTCCAGGACGCATGTGCGCACGGTGGCCGATCTGTTCGTCGAATGCCTCGTCAACGAGGGCGTGAAGACGATGTACGGCATCCCCGGCGAGGAGAACATCCCGCTGATGGAGGCGATCGCCCGCGACGGACGCATCCGATTCATCCTGACGCGCCACGAGCAGGGGGCCGGTTTCATGGCGGCCACGCAGGCGCATCTGACCGGCAGACCGGGCGTGTGTCTGGCGACGCTCGGGCCGGGGGCGCTCAATCTGACGCTGCCGGTCGCGCAGGCGAATGCGAGCACCGTGCCGTTGGTGGCGATCTGCGCGCAGGGCAATGTGACGCGCCTGTATAAGGAGTCGCATCAGATCGTCGATCTGGTCTCAGTGTTCCGTCCGCTCACGCAGTGGACGTCGATGGTGGTGGAGCCGGCGTCAGTGCCGGAGATGGTGCGCAAGGCGTTCTCGATCGCGCAGCGCAACCGCCCGGGTGCGACCTGCCTGATCCTGCCGGAGGATGTGGCCGAGATGCCGGCGCCCGAGGACGCGCATCCGCTGCCGCTGCCCGATCCGATGGACTTCGCGCCGACCGAGGACACGATCGCGCGCGCGGTCGACATCATCCGCAGCGCGAAGCATCCGATCATCCTCGCCGGCAACGGCGTGGCGCGAGGTCACGCCGAGAACCGTCTGCTCGAGCTCGCCGAACAGCTCAACGTGCCGGTGGCGACGACGTTCGAGGGCAAGGGCGTGATCTCTGATCGCATCCCGCTGGCGCTCGGCGTGGTCGGGTTCATGCGTCACGACTACGAGAACTTCGCGTTCGACGAGGCGGATCTCATCATCGCGGTCGGATTCTCGATCCAGCAGTTCGATCCGAAGAAGATCAATCCGAACGACGACAAGACGATCATCCACATCAACACGTTCATCGAGGACACGGACGCGCACTATTCGACGGCCCTGAACATCATGGGCAACATCGACGCCACGTTGAAGGCGTTGATCGCCGCGCTGCGCGAGCACCGGATCACGTTCGGCGTATCGCATCCGAAGATCCACGAGCTGCTCACGGACGAGTACGACGCGTATCTTCACGATGACTCGTTCCCGATGAAGCCGCAGCGCATCGTCGCCGACACGCGCCGCGCGATGGAGACGGACACCGACATCGCACTGGTCGATACGGGCGCGCTGAAGATGTGGATGGCGCGCCTCTACCCCACCTACTATTCCAACACATGCGTGATCGACAATTCGCTCTCCACGATGGCGTGGACGCTGCCCGGCGCGGTGTCCGCCTCGCTCGAGCATCCGGGCAGGCCCGTGCTCGCGGTGATGGGCGACGGCTCGTTCATGATGAACGTGCAGGAGATCGAGACGGCGGTGCGCGTGGGCGCGCGCATCGTGATCCTCGTGTGGGTGGACGAGGCGTACGGTCTGATCAAGTGGAAGATGGACATCCATGACGGGGCGCACGAATACGTCGACTTCAACAATCCGGATGTGGTCGCGCTCGGCATGAGCTTCGGCGCGAAGGGCCATCTGATCGAATCGGCGGACGAGCTCTACCCCGTGCTGCGCGCGGCGCTGCGCTCGGGGTCGGGCATCGACATCATCGCCTGCCCGGTCGACTATTCGGAGAACATGAAGCTCATCGACAAGCTCGGCGAGGTCGATTTCAGCGGCTGAGCGATGGTGGGGTCCGATCAGCCGATCGGTCCCGAAACGACATGAGGTCCCTGATTCCTTGGAATCAGGGACCTCATCGGCTATTGGGGGAACCGAGAATAACCGGCCGTCACTCCTGAGGAGCGTCGGCGCCGTCGGCTTGAGCCGGGGCGTCACCGGACGCAGCCGGAGCGGACGCACCGACCAGCTCGGGCTTGTCGTCCTCGCCCTCGGCACCGTCGGCCTTCGGCTCCTCGAACGCCTCGCCCTTGAAGGTGAATTCACCCAGGATGCCCTCGCCCTCGGAGTCGACCACCACGCGCTGGCCGTCCTTGAGATCGCCCATGAGGATCTTCTCCGAGATGGCGTCCTCGATGTCGCGCTGGATCACGCGACGCAGCGGACGGGCGCCGAGCAGCGGGTCGAAGCCCTTCTGCGCGAGCAGGTCCTTGGCGGAGTCGGTGAGCTCGAGCGACATGTGACGCTCGAACAGACGATCGTTGAGCTGCTTGATGTCGAGGTCGACGATCTGACGCACCTGCGGCTCGGTGAGCTGCTTGAAGACGATGATGTCGTCCAGACGGTTGAGGAACTCGGGGCGGAACTGCTGCTTGAGTTCGGCGCTCACCTGCTCCTTCATGCGCTGGTAGCTCGACTCGGTGTTGGAGCCGAGGTTGAAGCCGGTGTTGGCGGCCTTGGCGATGTCGCGCGTGCCGAGGTTGGTCGTCAGGATGATGATCGTGTTCTTGAAGTCCACCTTGCGGCCCTGGCCGTCGGTCAGATGGCCGTCGTCCAGCACCTGCAGCAGCGTGTTGAAGATATCCGGATGGGCCTTCTCGATCTCGTCGAACAGGACGACGGAGAACGGCTTGCGGCGCACCTTCTCGGTGAGCTCGCCGCCCTCCTCGTAGCCGACGTACCCCGGAGGGGCACCGAAGAGACGCGAGGCGGCGTACTTCTCGGAGAACTCGGACATGTCGACGCGGATCAGCGCGTCCTCGTCGTCGAACAGGAACTCGGCGAGGGTCTTGGCCAGCTCGGTCTTGCCCACGCCGGTCGGGCCGGCGAAGATGAACGAGCCGGACGGACGCTTCGGATCCTTGAGGCCCACGCGCGTGCGGCGGATCGAACGGGACAGTGCGGAGACCGCCTCGTCCTGACCGATGATGCGCTTGTGCAGCTCGGCCTCCATGTTGAGCAGCTTCTTCGACTCGGCCTGGGTGAGCTTGAACACCGGGATGCCGGTGGAGGAGGAGATGACCTCGGCGATCACGTCCTCGTCCACGACCATCTTGGAGTCGGATTCGCCCTCATGCCATGCGGTCTGCCTGGCCTTGAGATCGGCCTGCATCTTCTCGAGGCTGTCACGCAGCGACGCGGCCTTCTCGAAGTCCTGGTCCTTGACGGCCTGCTCCTTCTCGGCGGAGACCTTGGTGACCTTGTCCTCGAGCTCCTTGAGCTCCGGAGGCGTGGTCAGACGCTTGATGCGCAGACGCGCGCCGGCCTCGTCGATCAGGTCGATGGCCTTGTCCGGCAGGTTGCGGTCCTGGATGTAGCGCGCCGACAGTTCGGCGGCCGCCTGCAGGGCGCCGTCGGTGATGGTCACGTGATGGTGGTTCTCGTAACGGCCGCGCAGGCCCTTGAGGATCTCGATGGTCTCGGCCACGGTCGGCTCGTGCACCTGGATCGGCTGGAAACGACGTTCGAGGGCCGCGTCCTTCTCGATGTACTTGCGGTACTCATCGGTCGTGGTCGCGCCGATGGTCTGGAGCTCGCCACGCGCGAGCATCGGCTTCAACATGTCGGACGCGCCGAGCGCGCCGTCGGCCGAGCCGGCGCCGACGATCGTGTGGATCTCGTCGATGAACAGCACGATGTCGCCGCGCGTCTTGATCTCCTTGAGGACCTTCTTCAGACGCTCCTCGAAGTCGCCGCGGTAGCGGGAGCCGGCCACCATGGAGCCGAGGTCCAGCGAGTAGACCTGCTTGCCCTTCAAGGTCTCCGGCACGTCTCCGGCCTGAATCTTCTGGGCGAGGCCCTCGACGACGGCGGTCTTGCCGACGCCGGGCTCGCCGATCAGCACCGGGTTGTTCTTCGTGCGGCGGCTCAGGACCACCATCACGCGCTCGATCTCCTTGGAGCGGCCGATGACCGGATCGAGCTTGCCCTCGGCGGCCTCCTGCGTCAGGTTGCGGCCGAACTGGTCGAGGATGGCGGAGCCGGTCTTGTTGGACTTGTCGGCCACGCCGCCGGCGTTCGCCAGATCGCCCTTGGCATCGGCGGTGCCCGAGTTGCCGCGGATCATGTCGATGGTGGTCGAGCGCAGCTCGCCCAGATCGACGTCCATCTTGATGAGCACCTGGGTGCCCACGCCCTCACCCTCGCGGATGAGACCAAGGAGGATGTGCTCGGTGCCGATGTAGCTGTGGCCGAGCTGCAGCGCCTCGCGCAGGCTCAGTTCGAGCACCTGCTTGGCGTGCGTGGTGAAGGGGATGTGACCGTTGGACGTCGCGTTGCCCTTGCCGATCATCTCCTCGACCTGCTTGCGGGTGGCGTCCAGCTCGACGCCCTTCGCGGCGAGCGCCTTGGCCGCCACGCCCTCACCCTCGCGGATCAGGCCGAGCAACAGATGTTCGGTGCCGATGTAGTTGTGCTGAAGGGCTCGCGCCTCTTCCTGCGCCAACACGATCACGCGCCGCGCACGGTCTGTAAACCGTTCGAACATACTTGTCCTTCCTCAATTGACACTGTGGTTCACTCTAGCGATTCGCGATGACGTTTGGCGACTTACCGCCCATATTCCGCTCAAAACGTATCCGTGGCCATTATGCTGATGGTATAGCCACATTGATAGGAGGCACATGATGACCACACAGCAGTTTGACGCCGACATCGTCGTCGGTGTCGATGGCTCCGACGAGTCGTTCGCGGCGTTGAAGTGGGCGCTGCGCGAGGCGGCTCTGACCGGGCAGACGATCAACGCCGTGTTCGGCTGGACGCAATCGTGGGATATGGGTTCCGAGCCGGACAGCGAGGAGGCGTGGGCCCAGATGCGCCACGACATCGCCACCCAGCTGCGGCAGTGGGTGGATAAGGCGTCTGAGGGCATCGACTTCGATCCCGAGCATTTGAAGCTCACCTCGGTGAAGGCGTCCGGCACGTCCGCGCTGCTGCAGATCGGCAAGGATTCGCAGCAGATCGTGGTCGGCCGTCGTTCGCTGGGACGTGTGGCGCGCTGGTTCATGGGATCCCTGTCCGCCTCGCTCGCCGAGGAGGCGGAGGTGCCGGTGACGGTGGTGCGCATCGCCGGCAGCGAGGACGAGACCGTGACCGACGACATCGCCAACGCCCTGACGCCGGTCGAGGAGAAGGTGCATTACGTGCCCAGCGAGGGCGTGGTCGAGGAGTCGCGTCGTCCGATCGTGGTCGGCGTGGACGGCTCCGAAACCTCGAAGCGCGCGCTGAAGTTCGCGATGCACGAGGCGCAGGTCCACGATTCGCCGCTGCATGTGCTGTTCTGCTGGCAGCTGCGCGATCTCGGCCACATCGAAGGGTATGAGAACTCGGTGGCCCCGATCGAGGTCGGGCAGCGCCGCGCCGAGGAGCTGCTCAATGCTCTGATGAGCGATACCGCGGTGCCGGAGGGACTGGCCGTCCAGACGCATGCGTTCCACATCCCCGCCTCGAAGGGCCTGATCGCCGCCTCACGCTACGCCAGCCATCTGGTGGTCGGTTCGCGCGGCCTGAGTGGTCTGGACGCACACTTCCTTGGATCGGTCTCCCGTCAGATCGTCAACTTCGCCGAGTCGACCGTGACCGTCGTGCACTGACGGCATGCGCGTTGATGCGTCGCGTGCGTGCGTATCAACGCATCAACGAGTGATCCCCCACCCTAAACGGATGGGGGATCACTCATATCCATCAGATCACACGCACCGTTGTCAGTGCAGACGGCTCATTCCTCCGGTCTGACTGACGGCGGTGCGGTTGGCGCTGATCAGTCGCAGGCGCCGACGGTGTGGACGTAGATGGAGTCGGTGCTGCCCGGCTGGTGCAGACCCTGGGCGGAGCTCAGGATGACGACCTTGTCGCCGTCGGAGACCTTGCCGGCCTCGCGCAGGATCTTGTCGGTGAAGACCATGAGATCCTTGCGGGACTTGTCGTGGTAGTCCTCGTCGAGCAGGAACGCCTCGGTGCCCCAGGACAGAGCCAGCCAGTGGTAGGTGTGCACGTTGTTGGTGATGCCGTAGATCGGGGCGGCCGGACGCTCGCGGGAGACGCGGTGCACGGTGTTGCCGGTCTGGGTGTAGGCGACGATGGCCTTGGCGTTGAGCTTGTCGGCCAGGTCGACGGCGGCGGAGGAGACGGCGCCGGTGGAGGACATGTCCAGGTTCTTCAGAGCCGGGATACGGTCGAAACCGTGCTCGGTGGCGAAGCCGGAGATACGGGCCATGGTGGAGACGGTGACGGCCGGGTACTCGCCGACGGCGGTCTCGTTGGAGGTCATGGTGGCGTCGGCGCCGTCGAGGACGGCGTTGGCGCAGTCGGAGGCCTCAGCGCGGGACGGAACCGGGGAGTGGACCATGGAGCCGAGGACCTCGGTGGCCACGATGACCGGCTTGGCGTACTGGCGGGAGAGCTCGATGATGCGCTTGGTGGCCAGCGGGACCTCCTCGAGCGGGCACTCGACGGCCATATCGCCACGGGCGGCCATGATGCCGTCGAAGGTCTTGACGATGTCCTCGAGGTTCTCCAGAGCCTGCGGCTTCTCGATCTTGGCGACGATCGGGATGCGACGGCCTTCCTCGTCCATGATCTCGTGGGCGCGGTCGATGTCGGTGGCGAAGCGCACGAAGGACATGGCGATGATGTCGGCGCCGGTGCGGATGGCCCAGCGCAGGTCCTCCTCATCCTTCTCGGTCAGAGCCGGCAGGGAGACGGCGACGCCCGGCAGGTTGATGCCCTTGTGGGAGGAGACCGGTCCGGCGACGACGACCTTGGTGTGGACGTTGTTGCCCTCGACCTTGGTGACCTCGAGGCGGACCTTGCCGTCATCGATCAGGATCGGATCGCCCGGGTGGCAGTCGCCCGGCAGGCCCTTGAAGGTGGTGGAGGTGATGTGCTCGTCGCCCTCGACGTCGTCGGTGGTGATGACGAACTCCTGGCCTTCCTTGAGCTCGACCTTGTCCTCGCCTTCGGCGTTCTTCTTGAACCAGCCGCAGCGGATCTTCGGGCCCTGCAGATCGACCAGCACGGCCACGTTGCGGCCGGCGGCCTTGGAGGCCTGACGCACGTTGTTGTAGACCTTGAGGTGGTCCTCAGGCGTGCCGTGGGAACGGTTCAGACGGGCCACGTCCATGCCGGCCTCAACGAGGCTGGTGATGCCTTCAAGGGACTCGCTGGCGGGGCCGATGGTGTCGACGATCTTGGCTTTGCGCATGTTGCCTATTCCTAACTTTGCAACGGACGGAACCGGAATGGCTCCGTTTTCCACTACAGCAGTGTACTAGGTTCCCTCCGGTGAATCCAGTTTTTCGCAAGGCGTGTTGTTAGCGCTCACAACCCAATAGCCGCAACAATGGGAACGCTCACGGAATCAGCCCTTCCAAGGCAATTCCGTGAGCGTTCCCATAGCGTTCACGATGCGGTAAACATCGCATCCGTCCCTTGGCCGGCGGCGGTTCCGTCTCCGGCCACGCCGTCACTTGGACGAGGCAGCGGGCTTCCCCTCCACCTGCTTCATCTTGACGACGGACGCGATCGCGGCGCCGCCGATCGCCACGACGATGACCGCCAGCGACAGCCAGGTCGGCACCTCGGGCACCCAGTGGACGCCCTGACCGCCGTTGATGAACGGCAGGGTGTTGCCGTGCAGGGCCTCCATGATGAGCTTGACGCCGATGAAGCCCAGCACGATCGACAGGCCGGCGGGCAGGTAGACGAGCTTGTCGAGCAGTGCGCCGAGCAGGAAGTACAGCTGCTGCAGACCCAACAGCGCGAACACGTTCGAGGTGAACACGAGGAACGGGTCCTTGGTCAGGCCGAAGATCGCGGGGATCGAGTCGAACGCGAACATCACGTCGGTGGTGCCGATCGCGAGGAAGACGATGAGCATCGGCGTCCAGTAGCGTACGCCGTTCTTGGTGGTGCGCAGCTTCTCGCCGTCGTATTCGTTGGAGATGCGGATCACCTTGCGCAGCGTGCGGATGATGCCGTTCTCCTTGTATTCCTCGTCATCGTCTCCCCCGGCGATGAGCTTGATGGCGGTGTAGATCAGGAACGCGCCGAAGATGAAGAACACCCAGGTGAAGCGGGTGATGAGCGCGGCGCCGATGAGGATGAAGATGCCGCGGAAGATCAGCGCGACGGTGATGCCGACCGACAGCACGAACTTCTGCAGCTGCTTCGGCACGGCGAAGTTCGACATGATGATGACGAACACGAACAGGTTGTCGACCGACAGCGAGTATTCGGTGAGCCATCCGGAGTAGAACTCGATGGCGGGCTTCGAACCGGCGAAGTACCATATGAATCCGCCGAAGATCAGCGCCATCACCACGAAGAAGGCGATATGCTGCACGCATTCCTTCGTGGAGGGCACATGCGGCCGCCGTCCGATGACGAACAGGTCGACGATGAAGAACAGGGCAAGCACCACGAACGTGGCGATTTCAAAAGCAAGAGGGGTTTCGGCCATGATTCATTACCCTAACCCATCATGTTGACGCCTATGTATCCTGTTCCGCCCCGTCTCATGCCCATCATCTCGACCTCCATCCCGTTCTCCCGGCGAGCTACATGAGGTCTCCCGGCCGGGCCTTTCCGGAAACCTACTTGCCGGCCTCGGTCATCTGCCGCAGCTCCTTCTTGAGGTCGCGGATCTCGTCGCGCAGGCGCGCGGCGAGCTCGAACTGGAGCTGCTCGGCGGCGGTGTGCATCTGCTCGCTCAGCTGGCGGATCAGATCGGCGAGATCCTGCGCCGGCAGCCCCGCCTTGAGGATCTCCTCATGGCGCCTGTCCGCCTCCGTCGGGTCGTACACCGGCACGCCGAGATGCGTGTTGCCCGCTTTGCCGGCGTTGCGATAGCCGCCTTCGAGCAGGGTCTGGGTATCGACGTCCTCCTTGGCAAGCATGTCGTTGACGTCGCTGATCTTCTTGATCAGCGGCTTGGGGTCGATATGGTGCTCCTTGTTGTACGCGATCTGCTTGGCGCGGCGGCGTTCGGTCTCGTCGATCGCCTTGCGCATCGCGTCGGTGGTCTCGTCGGCGTACATGATGACGGTGCCGGACACGTTTCGCGCGGCGCGGCCGATCGTCTGGATGAGTGAGCGATAGGAGCGCAGGAAGCCCTCCTTGTCGGCGTCGAGGATCGCGACGAGCGACACCTCCGGCAGGTCGAGGCCCTCGCGAAGCAGGTTGATGCCGACGATCACGTCGATCTTGCCCTCGCGCAGCATACGCAGCAGCTCGACGCGGCGCAGCGTGTCCACGTCGGAATGCAGGTATTCGACCTTGATGCCGCGTTCGATCAGGTAGTCGGTCAGATCCTCCGCCATCTTCTTGGTGAGGGTCGTCACCAGCGCGCGCTCGTTGCGCGAGACGCGGTCCTTGATCTCGGCCAGCAGATCGTCGATCTGCCCCTTGGTCGGCCGCACCTCGACCTTCGGATCGAGCAGGCCGGTCGGACGGATGATCTGCTCGACCACCCCGTCGGACAGTCCAAGCTCGTAGTCGCCGGGGGTGGCGGACAGGTAGACGGTCTGGCCGACGCGCTCCAGGAACTCCGGCCATTTGAGCGGACGGTTGTCCATCGCGGAGGGCAGGCGGAAGCCGTGTTCGACGAGCGTGCGCTTGCGTGAGGCGTCCCCCTCGTACATCGCGCCGATCTGCGGGACGGTCACGTGGCTTTCGTCGATGACAAGCAGGAAGTCGTCGGGGAAGAAGTCGAGCAGCGTGTGCGGAGGCGTACCGGGGGCGCGGCCGTCGAAGTGCCGTGAATAGTTCTCGATGCCGGAGCACACGCCCACCTGCGTGAGCATCTCCAGATCGTAGGTGGTGCGCATCGTCAGCCGCTGCGCCTCCAGATCCTTGCCCTGTTTCCTGAGTTCGGCGACGCGCTCGTCGAGCTCCTCGCGGATGGTCTTCAGCGCCCGTTCCATGCGTTCGGGGCCGGCCACGTAGTGCGAGGCCGGGAAGATGTGGACCTGTTCCTCATGGGCGATGACGTCGCCGGTCAACGGATGGAGCGTTGAGATGCGGTCAATCTCGTCGCCGAAGAACTCGATGCGCACGGCGAGCTCCTCGTAGACGGGGATGATTTCGACGGTGTCGCCGCGCACGCGGAACGTGCCGCGGGTGAAGGCGATGTCGTTGCGCTTGTATTGCATGTCGACGAACCGGCGCAGCAGCTGGTCGCGGTCGATCTGCATGCCCTCGCGAAGCAGCAGCATGCGCCCCGCGTATTCCTCGGGCGTACCGAGGCCGTAGATGCACGAGACGGTGGCGACGACCACGCAGTCGCGTCGGGTGAGCAGGTTCGCGGTGGCGGCGTGACGCAGTCGCTCCACATCGTCGTTGATGTTGGAGTCCTTTTCGATATAGGTGTCGGTCTGCGGGATGTACGCCTCAGGCTGGTAGTAGTCGTAGTAGCTGACGAAGTAGCTGACGGCGTTGTCGGGCATGAGCTCGCGGAATTCGGCGCACAGCTGCGCGGCGAGCGTCTTGTTCGGTTCGATGATGAGGGTCGGCCGCTGGAGACGTTCGATGAGCCACGCGGTGGTGGCGGTCTTGCCGGTGCCGGTGGCGCCCATGAGCACGACGTCGTTCTCACCGTCCTCGATGCGTCTGGCGAGCTCCTCGATGGCCTGAGGCTGATCGCCGGACGGTTTGTACGGCGATTTGACGACGAACGGCTTGTTCGTGCGCTCGATGTTGAATCCCATAAGGCCTTATAGTAGCTGTTCCGCGTTCGCCCACCGATCAACCGCGGCCATCATCTCGCCCACGGGCCGCGAAGAATCGATGACGACGTCGGCGATGGCCTCGCGCTCGGCACGGGTCGACTGGCTGCGGATACGCGCCTCGGCCTGCGTACGCGTCATGCCTCGCGTCGAGACCATGCGTTCTATCCGGGTCTCGACCGGCGCCTCGACGGTGATGATCCAGTCAAACCGGAACGGGATCTCGCCGATCACCTCGGCGAGCAGTGGCACATCATGCACGACGACGCGCGTCTCGGGGTGATCACGCTCGATGCGTGCAGCCTCCTTATAGATCAGCGGATGCTCGATGGCGTCGAGCCGCTCACGCGCACCGGGTTCGGCGGTGTCGCCGAAGACGTGCTCGGCCACCCACGCACGGTTCATCGACCCGTCCGGATTGAGCGCGTCGGGACCGAACTCCCGTGCGATCCGCGGCAGCGCCGCTCCCCCGGGCTCGACGACCCTGCGCGCCAGAACGTCATAGTCGATGTGCAGCGCGCCGAGCTCGACGAGATGCGCGGCGACGGTGCTCTTGCCCGCCGCAATGCCGCCGGTCAGTCCGATTCGTATCATGACTCGCCATTCTACGAAGAAAAACGTACGAGCATACGAGAAAACCCCGGCTCCCTTTCGGGAAGAACCGGGGTTTTCCTAGGCGTTACGCCACAAGTTCAGCGACGAGGCGGAACTCACTTGCCGAGGAGCTGGTCGCGCAGGGCGGCGAGCTGATCGGAGTCGGCGAGGGTGCCGGCGGAAGTGGACTCGGAGGAGTAGTTGGACACCTCTTCGACCTTCTCTTCCTTCGGAGCCTGGCCGTCGGCGGCAGCGGACTCGTCCGCGTGCTCAAGTTCCTTGGCGACGAACTCCTTGTGCTCCTCCCACAGCTGGTGGGCGGCCGCGTACTGGGCCTCCCACTCCTCACGCTGCTTCTCGTAGCCAGCGATCCACTCGTTAGTGTTCGGGTCGAAGCCTTCGGGGTACTTGTAGTTGCCCTGCTCGTCGTACTCGGCCGGCATGCCGTACAGCGCCGGATCGAAGTCCTCGGAGGCCGGATCGACGGAGTCGTTGGCCTGCTTGAGGGACAGGGAGATGCGGCGACGATCGAGATCGACGTCGATCACCTTGACGAACACGGTCTCGCCCGGCTTGACCACGGTCTCCGGGTTCTCGACGTGACGGTTGGCGAGCTCGGAGATGTGCACCAGGCCCTCGATGCCGTCCTCGACGGAGATGAACACGCCGAACTGGACGATCTTGGTGACCTTGCCCTTGACGATCTGGCCGGGGACGTGGGTGCGGGCGAAGCGCTGCCACGGATCCTCCTGGGTGGCCTTGAGCGACAGGGAGATGCGCTCGCGGTCCAGATCGACGTCCAGGACCTCGACGGTGACCTTGTCACCGACCTTGACGACCTCGGACGGGTGGTCGATGTGCTTCCAGGACAGCTCGGAGACGTGGATGAGGCCGTCGACACCGCCGAGATCGACGAAGGCGCCGAAGTTGACGATGGAGGACACGACACCCTCGCGGATCTGGCCCTTCTTGAGCTGGGACAGGAAGGTCTCGCGAACCTCGGACTGGGTCTCCTCGAGGTACTGACGGCGGGACAGGACCACGTTGTTGCGGTTCTTGTCGAGCTCCAGAATCTTGGCCTGGATCTTCTGGCCGATGTACGGGGAGAGGTCGCGGACGCGACGCATCTCGACCAGGGAAGCCGGCAGGAAGCCACGCAGACCGATGTCGACGATGAGGCCGCCCTTGACGGCTTCGATGACGGTGCCCTCGACAACGCCGTCAGCTTCCTTGATCTTCTCGATGTCGCCCCAGGCGCGCTCGTACTGGGCACGCTTCTTGGACAGGATCAGACGGCCTTCCTTGTCTTCCTTGGTGACGACAAGGGCCTCGACGGTGTCGCCGACCTTGACGACCTCGTCGGGATCGACGTCCTTCTTGATGGAAAGCTCGCGGGAGGGGATGACGCCCTCGGTCTTGTAGCCGATATCCAGGAGGACCTCGTCGTGATCGATCTTGACGACGGTACCCTCGACCAGATCACCATCATCGAAGTTCTTGATGGTGGAATCGACTGCCTTGATGAAGTCCTCTTCGGTGCCGATGTCGTTGATGGCGACCTTGGTGACCTCAGTGTTGTTCTCTGCCATGTAAATGTATGGTTTCTAATAGTTGGATGGATAATTACTCGTTCTTAAGTTATTCGCGCACCCCTAAAGGCACACAAACGTCTACAATACCGCCAGCCCTGCCCAAAATATGAGCGAAATCCTAGGCGTGTCGCAGTTGCCGTTCGGCCATCTCGACGACGTTGGCCAGGAGCATGGCGCGGGTCATGGGGCCCACTCCCCCGGGGTTCGGCGAGTAGGCGGAGGCCTTGTCGTAGCAGGCCTTGTCGATGTCGCCCTTCACGCGCCAGCGGCCGGCCTCATCGTCGTAGACGCGAGAGACGCCCACATCGAGCAGCACGGCGCCATCGGCGATCATGTCCGGCTTGACGAATCCGGCGGAGCCCATGGCGGCGACGATCACGTCGGCGCGGCGCATATGGTCGACGACGTCGCGCGTGCCGGTGTGGCACAGCGTGACGGTGGCGTTGACGGCACGACGCGTGAGCATGAGCCCGATGGTGCGGCCGATGGTGATGCCGCGGCCGAGCACGCACACCTCCTTGCCGGCGAGATCGATGTCATACGCGCCGAGCAGTTCGATGACGCCTCGCGGCGTGCACGGCAGCGGGGTCGTGACGTCCTCGCGCACGTGCAGCACGAGTTCGCCCAGATTGTACGGGTGCATGCCGTCGGCGTCCTTGGCCGGGTCGATCAGGTCGATGATCGCGTTCTCGTCGATCCCGCGCGGCAGCGGCAGCTGCACGATGTATCCGGTGCATGCGGGGTCCTCGTTCATGTCCCTCACGGCTGCGGCGATGTCGTCGAAGCTCGCGTCGGCTGGCAGCTCGTGCTTGATCGATCGGATGCCCACCTCGGCGCAGTCGGCGTGCTTGCCGGCCACGTACTTGACCGAACCGGGGTCCGATCCCACCAGCAGGGTGCCCAGCCCCGGCTCGACGCCGGCGGCCTTCAGCCGTTCCACGCGCGCCCGGAGCCCTTCCTTGATCTGCGCCGACACCGCTTTGCCGTCAAGTCGTATGGCCATATCTCGCTCACCTCTTGTCAGGTTGGTTTTCAGGTCGATTGTCAGGTCGGTTCGGATTCACCGGGAAACCTCCATCGAACGGACCGGGATGCTACTACGATAAAGACCATAAGGTATCGGATCGGTTTCGTCGAAGTGGACTCCAAGTATCGGAAAGGGCGGCAGACATGAGCAGGAATCATCGCACTCGGGCCACGAGAGGGGCGCTGGCCGCGCTGATCGCATCGGCGCTGCTGTTCGCAGCCGGAGCGTGCGGCACCTCGAACACCACGCAGGTCGAGCAGCCGGATTCCCAGACGAAGACGCAGGAGAAGACCGGCGCAATCACCGTGGTAGCATCGATCAACCAGTGGGGATCCCTCGCCGAGGAGATCGGTGGCGACGACGTGAAGGTCACGTCGGTGCTCAGTTCGACGGGCGTGGACGCGCACGACTTCGAGCCGAAGACCTCGGATCTCGCCGCGCTGAGCAAGGCGGAGATCGTCGTGGCCAACGGTGCCGGGTACGACACGTGGGCCACGAAATCGCGCGCCTCCGACTCCACGCTCGTCTCGGCGGCGCAGATCGTCGGCGCGATGGACGGCGACAATCCGCATCTGTGGTTCTCGAAGGACGCGCGCAGCGGCATGGCCAAGGAGCTGGCGGATGCGTTCTCGAAGGCGAGACCGAAGAAGAAGGCCGAATTCGCCAAGCGTCTCAAGGCGTGGCAGGCCGAGGAGGACGATCTCGACGCCGCGATGACGAAGTTCGCCAAGGCGCATCCGAACGCCAGCTACGCAGCCACCGAGGCGGTGGTCTACTACCTGATGAGCGACATGTCCTTCGAGGACGTCACCCCGCGCGGATACGAGCAGGCGGTGGCCAACGGCGGCGAGATCGCGCCGGCGGATCTGCAGACCTTCCAGAAGCTTGTCGAGGACAAGAAGCTCGACGTGCTGATCAACAACACGCAGGAGGCCACGGACGCGACGAACATGCTCACCGGCGCCGCCGGCAGGGCCGATGTGCCGGTGGTGGACGTCAGCGAGCAGATGCCCGACAAGTACGACACGCTCGATGACTGGATCGAGGATCTGACCGAGAGGATCTTCACGGCCGTCGATCCGGAATACGACGACGACTCCAACGACGGGCAGACCGATCCGGACGCGCCAGCCGACGGGCAGGACCAGTCCGGGGAGCAGTCCAGCCAGGACCAGTCGGACGGATCGGCGACCACCGGCTGCTCGAACGGCGACGGCACCGGCGACTGCACCGGAGGCGACGACGGCTCCAACGCCGGCCAGCAGGACCCCGGCAAGTAGGGCTCAAGCAGGGCTATTGAGAACGGTTGTCAACATCATTTGCGATAATCCCCTTTCGGCAGGACAGTGACCAGCGGCAGAAATTCGCTGGCAGATCCGCGAAGGAGAATCGCATGAACGATCGGCACAGCGACGCCGGCGCCAGCACACCCACCGACGCCATCGTGTTCCGTGACGCCGCGATCAGGCGCGGTGACAGGATGATCTGGCAGCATGGCGACTTCGCCATCCCCGCCGGATCTGTCACCGCGATCGTCGGCACGAACGGCACGGGAAAGACCACGATGATGAAGGCGGAGCTGGGACTGATCCCACTCGCCTCGGGCTCGGTCACGGTGCTCGGCAAACCGGCGGGCGAGGCGAACCGGCTCATCGGCTACGTGCCGCAGAGCTACACATCGGGTATCGACTCGAACCTCACGGCCGAACAGTCGGTGCTGCTGGGTCTGACCGGCACGCGTTTCGGCATCCATCCGATCACCAGAGCCCAGCGTGCGCGGGCGCATCAGGCGATGGCCTTCGTCGGCATCGACGACAAGTCCGGATACCGTCTGTCCGAGCTCTCGGGAGGTCTGCGCCAGCGCGTCGCCATCGCACAGGCCATCGTCTCCGACCCCAAGCTGCTCATGCTCGACGAGCCGCTGGCCAATCTCGATCTGGCGTCCCAGCATTCGGTGGCCCATCTGCTCGCCCGTCTCAACCAGGAGCTCGGCATGACCATCCAGATCGTGGCGCATGACCTCAACATGCTGCTGCCGATCCTGACGGGAGCCGTCTATCTGCTGGATGGGCACCCCCACTACGCGGACATGCGCAAGGTGCTCGACTCACAGCTGCTCACTCACCTGTACGGCACCAACGTGCAGGTCGTGACCACTCCGCAGGGCGACATGTTCGTCACCCCCTCGCTCGACGAGCCGGAAGGCCAGCCGATGGACATGCACACGGTCGACGAGGTGGCCGAGCTGCACCATCACGCGCATACGCCGTCGATGCACCATGCGCAGTACGCGGAGCACGACGCGTCGCAGGACGCCACTCAAGACATCAAGGGCATCAAGGGCATCTGACATCAGGGCATCATAAAGGAGTGACGATGAGCCATATCAGTTTCAGCTTCGACCCCAATTGGATGGACACGCTCACCGCGCCGTTCATGACCAACGCGTTTCTCGCCGGCCTGTGCATCGCGTTCGCGGCCGGCGTGATGGGCTACTTCACCATCGCCCGCCATTCGACGTTCGCCGCGCACGCGTTGGCCCACATCGGCCTGCCCGGCGCGACTGGCGCGGTCCTGCTCGGATTGCCGGTCTCGGTGGGTCTGGGCGCGTTCGCGCTCGGCGGCGCGCTCGTCATCGGCGCGCTCGGCAAACGCGTTTCGGAACGCGAGATCGCCACCGGCACGGTGCTCGCGTTCGCCACCGGTCTGGGCCTGTTCTTCGCCCGACTGTCGTCGTCCGCATCCCAGCAGATGCAGTCGATCCTGTTCGGTTCGATTCTGACCATCACCAACGGTCAGATCCTCGGATTCGCGATCTTCGACGTCGTGCTGCTCGCGGCACTGGCGATCATCTACCGTCCGCTGCTGTTCAGCTCGCTCGACGAGCAGGTGGCGCAGGCCAAGGGCGTGCCGATCGGCTGGATGAACGTCGCGTTCATGGCGATCATGGCCGGCGTCATCACCATCGCCGTGCCAGCGGTGGGCACGCTGCTCATCTTCGCGCTGGTGATCACCCCGGCGGCGGCGGCGAACATCCTCGTCGCCTCGCCGCTCAAGGCGATGATCGTCTCCGGCGTGATCTGCCTGATCTCGATCTGGGGCGGATTGGTGCTCGCCGCGATGTTCCCCGCTCCCCCGAGCTTCATCATCGTGACGATCTCCACCCTGATCTGGGCCGTGGCCAAGGCGATCGAATCGGCGCGGCACAGGTAGGTTATTCGCACTCCTCAACCAGAGCCGAGGCGATGGCGGCGATGCCTTCGCCTCGGCCGGTGAATCCCATGCGGTCGGTGGTGGTGGCAGTTACGGATACCGGGCATCCGACCGCTTCGGACAACGCGCGAACGGCCTCGGCACGGTGACGGCCGATCTTCGGACGGTTGCCGATGATGGCGACGGACGCCGAGGACGGCGTGAAGCCATGTGATTGAAGATAGGCGACGGTCTCGCGCAGCATGGCCACACCATGCATGCCGGCACCGTGAGCGTTCGACCCGACGCCGAACAACGAACCGATATCACCGAGCCCGGAAGCCGACAGCAGCGCGTCGATCAGCGCGTGCGCGGCTACGTCGCCGTCGGAATCCCCCTCGATGCCGCTGCCCTCGCCGGGCCATTCGATGCCGGCGAGCCACAACGGGCGTACAACGGCCTCCGCGGCGTCAGCGGAGGCGAAACGATGGGCGTCGAAACCCTGACCGATGCGCATCAGCGCTTGCGGGTCTTTTTCTTCTCGACGTCGATGCGGGCCATCGTCTCCGAGGCCGCCTCCTCGGGGGCCTTGGTGTGATGCTTCTCATCGCCGGGCTTCGGCTCGCTGTAGCCCAGATTCACGTCGAGCAGACGCTGGGCCTCTTCCTCGTCGATCTTCTCGGACAGGGAGATCTCCGAGGTGAGGATGGAACGGGCCTTGGTCAGCATGCGCTTCTCGCCCGCGGACAGACCGTGCTCGTCCACGTCGCGCTGCGCCAGATCACGCACCACCTCGGCGATCTTGTTGACGTCACCGGTGGCGATCTTCTCGACGTTCAGCTTGTAGCGACGGGACCAGTTCATCTCCTTCTCGACGATGGGGGTGCGCAGGATCTCGAACACCGTGGCGACCTCGTTCGCGTCGACGATGTCTCGGACGCCGACCTTCTTCGCGTTGTCGACCGGCACGTTGATCACCAGGCCGTCGGAGGACAGCACCGACAGCTGCAGGTATTCGCGGGTGACCCCTCTCACGGTTCGTTCGGTGACCGCCTCGACCCTCGCCGCGCCATGACGCGGATAGACGACCATATCGCCGACCTTGTAACCCATGAAACCTCCGCTGGAGCAGACTGCAGAAAAAACCTGAAAAAGTATGCCACACCCCGTGGACCTGCGTATTGAGCCGGAAACGTCCACGATGCGACGCGCCAATTCCACGATGATAACGTTTGTAGCCGTACACTATGGGCATGGCTACTAACACAAACATCAATGACGATTCCTTTGCAGTGCCCGTTGACCAGGGTGCGCTCACCCAGGTCAGCAACGCGGAGTACTACAACCCCCACGAGGTCCTCGGCGGACATCTGGGAGAGGACAAGTTCGCCGCATACACGACCATTCGAGTCCTGTGCCCGAATGCGAAGTCCGTCTCCGTCCTGACCCAGAACGCCGAATTCCCCGCCGTGCACGAGTACAACGGCGTATTCGTGGCCGTGGTGCCGTCCCTCAAGACGGAGGACGGCTACGGCGTGCCCGTCTACCGCATCAAGTACTCGTACGAGGACGGCGTCGAGCACGTCGAGGACGATCCGTACCGCTACCTGCCCACCGTCGGCGACATGGACATGTACCTGTTCGGCGAGGGCCGCCACGAGCGTCTGTGGGACATGCTCGGCGCGCACGTGCTGCGCTATGACGATCCGATGGGCGGCGCCGACGGCACGCCCGGCGAGCAGGTCGAGGGCGTCTCCTTCGCCGTGTGGGCGCCGAACGCCCACGCGGTGCGCGTGATCGGCAACTTCAACGGTTGGAACGGCCGCCGCCACGCGATGCGCGAGCTCGGCTCCTCCGGCGTGTGGGAGATCTTCATCCCGGGCGTCAAGGCCGGCGAGGTGTACAAGTACCAGATCCTCAACGCCAACCACGAATGGGTCGAGAAGGCCGACCCGATGGAGCGCTCCCACGAGGTGCCGCCGGCGACCGGTTCGATCGTCGTCGAATCGCAGCATGAATGGGGCGATGACGCATGGATGGACCACCGCCGCGTCACCGATCCGATGGACCGTCCGATCGCGATCTACGAGATGAACGCGCACAGCTGGCGCAAGGACGTGAAGAACTACCGCGAGCTGGCCGACAAGCTGGTCCCCTACGTCACCAAGCTCGGCTTCACCCACGTGGAGTTCATGCCGCTGACGCAGTACCCGTTCACCGGCTCCTGGGGCTATCAGGTCACCGGCTACTACGCGGTCGACTCCCGTCTGGGCTCCCCGGACGACTTCAAGTACCTCGTCGACAAGCTGCACGAGGCCGGCATCGGCGTGATCATGGACTGGGTCCCGGCCCACTTCCCGAAGGACTCCTTCGCGCTCGGACGCTTCGACGGCACCCCGCTGTACGAGGATCCGGATCCGACCCGTGGCGAGCACCCGGACTGGGGCACCTACATCTTCAACTTCGGGCGCAACGAGGTGAGGAACTTCCTCGTGGCCGACGCCTGCTTCTGGCTGGGCGAATACCACGTCGACGCGCTGCGCGTCGACGCCGTCAGCTCGATGCTCTACCTCGACTACAGCCGCCAGCCCGGCCAGTGGCACCCGAACATCTACGGCGGCCGCGAGAACCTCGAGGCCATCGACTTCCTCAAGGAGGCCAACGCCACCGCGTACAAGAACAACCCGGGCATCATGATGATCGCCGAGGAGTCCACCGCGTACGCGGGCATCACCGCCCCGACGAGCGCCGGCGGCGTCGGCTTCGGCCTCAAGTGGAACATGGGCTGGATGCACGACACGCTCGAGTACCTGCACGAGACGCCGATCAACCGCAAGTGGCACCACAACGAAATCACCTTCTCGATGGTGTACGCCTACTCCGAGCACTACGTGCTGCCGCTGAGCCACGACGAGGTCGTGTACGGCAAGGGCTCGCTGTACGGCAAGATGCCGGGCAACGGCTGGGACAAGTACGCCGGCGTGCGCTCCCTGTTCGCCTACCAGTGGGCGCATCCGGGCAAGAAGCTCACGTTCATGGGCAACGAGCTCGCGCAGTGGGGCGAATGGGACTACAACAACTCCATCGACTGGGCGTGCCTCGACTGGCAGGACCACATCGGCGTGCAGCAGATGGTCGCCGACCTCAACGAGTTCTACAAGAAGCACCCGGCCCTGTGGACCCAGGACTTCACCCCCGAGGGCTTCCAGTGGCTCACCAGCGACGACGCCGACCACAACACGCTGAGCTTCCTGCGCATCGGTTCGAAGGGCGAGCAGCTCGCGGTGGTCGTCAACTTCGCCGGCGAGGCGTGGCAGGACTATCAGGTGGCCCTGCCCAAGGGCGGCAAGTGGACCGAGGTGTTCACCACCGACGACAAGAAGTACGGCGGTTCAGGCATCTCCAACGGCACCTTCGAGGCGGATGCCGGCGAATACCATTCGCGTCCGGCCTCGGCGAAAATCACCGTCCCCGCGCTTGGAGCTGTATTCTTGAAGCCAGAAGACTGATTCATACACAGTCGAAAGGCGGAAACAGAAACCATGCTCAATACCACGGCACGTCAACAGACAACGCCGCGCACCGTGCTGGTCGTCGAGGACGAACCCACGCTGGCGACCGCCATCGCGCAACGCCTGGCCACCGAAGGGTGGACCGCACGCGTTGCCGGTGACGGCGCCAGCGCCGTTCAGGCGGCCAGTCAGCTCAAGCCCGATCTGGTGATCATGGACATCATGCTGCCAGTGATGGACGGACTGGAGGCCACCAAGCGCATCGTGGCCGCCCGTCCGGTGCCGGTGCTCATCCTCACCGCCCGCGACGACGAGGCGGACAAGGTCATCGGTCTGGGCGCCGGCGCGGACGACTACATGACCAAACCGTTCTCGATGCGCGAGCTCATCGCCCGATGCAAGGCGTTGCTGCGCCGCGTCGAACGCGCCAAGGTCATCGCCAAGAACGCGGAGAACGAGAAGATCCTCGACTTCGGCTCGCTGGTCATCGATCCTGCGCAGCGTACGGTGAGCGTCAACGGCACCTTCGTGCACCTGACCCCCACCGAGTTCGACCTGCTGGCCACGCTGGCGCGCAAGCCCAAGTCGGTCCTCAAGCGCGAACAGTTGCTCGAGGAGGTCTGGGACTGGGTCGATGCCTCGGGCACCCGCACCGTCGACAGCCATGTCAAGGCACTGCGCCACAAGCTCGGCCCGGACATGATCCGCACCGTCCACGGCGTCGGATACGCCTTCGAGCCTCCGGCACCGCAGACCGAGACCGCATCCGAACAGCCCGGCAAGTGAGCTCCAAGCCCATGGCCGCACCACACTACCCCGTAAGAGAGGGCGCACGCGTTCGCCGCGTGCGCCCTCTCGGCATGTTCTCCTCGCTCAAGCTCGAACTGGGCGCACTGATCGTCATCGCCACCGCCATCGCATTCGCGATGTGCTGGTTCCTGCTCAAATTCGGCTGGAGCGGATGGATCGCCATGCCAGTCGCCCTCATCGTGGCGCTCGGCATCACCTACTACTTCTCACGCGGGCTCACCGCACGTCTGCGCCAGCTGCGCGACGCCGCCGAGGCGATGGCCGACGGCGACTACACCGTGCGCGTTCCCATGGACGAGTCCAGCCACGACGAGGTGGGCCAGCTGGCCCGATCATTCAATGAGATGGCCGCCGAACTCCAGCACGCCGATCAGACCCGCCGCGACCTCATCGCCAACGTCAGCCACGAGCTGCGCACGCCGGTCTCCGCCCTGCAGGCTCAGGTCGAGAACATGGCCGACGGCGTGACCGACCCCACGCCCGCGAATCTCGAAGGCATCCTCGACCAGACGCAGCGGCTCACCGATCTCATCGCCTTCCTGCTCGATCTGAGCCGTATGGAGGCGGGCGCCGCGAGCCTCGAGATCGAACGGTTCAACTTCGCCGACTTCCTCGACGATACGATCGAACCGCTGGAGCTGGCGGACGGCGGGCACGCGCACGACATCCACGTACGGGTGAACGACGACATCGAGATGGAGGGCGATCAGGACCGTCTGAGGCAGCTGTTCACCAATATCATCGGCAATGCGCTCAAGCACTCCCCCGACGGCACGACGGTGCTTGTCGAGGTGCACGAGGACGTCGGACACGGCACCGTGGTCACGAACGTCGTCAATTTCGGCTCGCGTATCGCTCCCGAGATCCGTTCCGACATCTTCCGCCGGTTCGTCAAGGGCAAATCCGGTCCCGGCACCGAGTCAGGCGGCACCGGTCTGGGACTGTCGATCGCACGATGGGCCGCGCAGCTGCACGGTGGCACCGTACGGGTGGTCGATGACGTGCGTGGCGCCGATTTCGAGATCGTCCTGCCGAAGCATCACGACGCGGGAGAGTCGGAGTCATAGTGCGGGGTCGCGGCCAGCGCCAACCCCGCCAGAACCCGCGCGCCCGCCGTCTCCAATGCGACGGCACAGGCGCGCATCGTGGCACCAGTCGTCACGATATCGTCGACGATGACAACCGTTCGTCCAGCCACCCGGCTCAAGGAACGATTGCGCACCGTCAATCGCCCGCCCATTCGTGAGGCGCGCTGATCCGCGCCGGCGGTCTCCACGGCCTTGCCGTCGACGACGCGGGCGGCGATCCGCAATGCCGGATCCACCCGTGCATCAAGACCCGACGATCGGTAGTAGGCCGCGACAGCCCTCGCCAGCGGCATCAGATGACGCCGTCCGCGTTCGGCCAAGGAACTGGCCGATGAGGGCGCGGGAACGACGAGCAGCGCGCCGTCCAAGGCCACCCCCTCGATCGGCAGCGCGCGACGTGCGAGCGCGACGATGCACTGCGCGAACTCGCGGTCGCATTCCTCATCGCCGTGATCCTTCCATGCGAGAATCGCACGACGGACGTTTCCGCCATAGACGGCGCCGGCGTAGGCATATCCCGTCACGGCTGCGGGGAACGGCAGGGCGATCACCTGGTCGAACAGGTCTCGGCATGAGGGGCAGAGCGTTTCGTCGGGCCGATCGCAGCCTGCGCATCCGCGCGGCAGCAGCAATCCCAGCATCCCTGCGAACACGCCGGATGTTCTGCCGGATACGCCGCTTCCCCCGTTCATGATCAGCGACTACGCCTGACGCGGCGGCTGTTCGGGATGCCATTCAGGCAGACGTTCGAGCAGACCGTCGACGAAGCGGATCGTATCGGCCGGACAGGAGACTGCGACGCCCATCGCACCTGCTTCGGCGGCGGGGTAATCATTGCCGCCAGGCGTCATACGGTCGCCGACGAAGACGATATCCGCCACCTGAATGCCGGTGCATGCGGCGAGCTCGCGAATGGCGAACGCCTTGTCGATGCCACGGCCAGCCACGTCGACGCTGGTGTAGCCGCCCGCATGCACCTTGAGATCGGGCAGGTCGTCGGCCACGGCCCGGGCCAGACGCTCCTTGAGCTCACCGGTCGGGTCGAATGCCTGCTTGGCCTCGAGCGGGGCCTGCTGGCCGAGCACGGAGAACGTGATCTGCGAGCCGCGGTCCTCGATGCGTTCGCCCCAGACGTGCTCGAGCCACAGTCCCTGCTCGCGTGCGTGACGCTCCAGACTGGCGGCGGCGCGGGCACGCTGGTCGGCATCGAGATCATGGCTGAAGACGCAGGACCACTCGTGCCCGTTCCAGCGCAGATATCGGGTGCCGCTGGTGGGCATCAGATGAAGATTCGCGAGGATCGCCCGATCCTCCAGCACGTCGAGGATCTGGCTGACGACGAGTGAGTATCGTCCGCCGGTGATGACCGCCACCGGAATGCGACGGGTGAGTTCGGAGAACCGGGAGGCCATCTGAGGCTTCATCGGCAGCTTGGAATTGGCAAGCGTGTTGTCCAGATCGAATCCGACAAGTCGGGTATGGGCAGCCAGAGCATCCAGATCCCATTCGTTCCACGGCTTGATCATCGACCGTACCTCCCATCCGGTTCCCGGCGCGATCCACAACGCCACCACCCGCAACGTCACCGCCCGCAGTGTCATCGTGCGATTGCACCGCTGTAACGGTATCCTAGCGCAACCGCACCGGCATCGGGCGTTCCTCGCCGCCTTGACCTACAGTGGAGGGCATGCTTGATGCCCCTTGGAATGAACGAGTCTACCGCAATCGTCATGGACGCGGCACGCGTACCCCCATGTTCGGCACACGTTTGCCACGATACCGTACGCGTTCCGGCATATTCGACGATCTGGTCGCCGCGCACATCCGCCGTCTCGCGGAGGCGTGGCCGGACCTGATCAAGCCGGTGCAGTTCGCCGTGGAGGACGTGCCGCCGTCCGATCCGGTGCCGTGGGAGACGGAGCCGAGTCTCAATTCGCGCGCGTTCCCGGCCGATCATGGCGCGCCGGCGCGTATCGTGCTCTACCGGATGCCGCTGCAGTCGCGTACGCGGGGGCGCGATGAGCTGCAGTGGGCGATCCGCGACGAACTGGTCATCCGGCTGGCGGAGCTGTACGGGCGCAGGCCCGAGGAGATCGATCCGGACTTCGAGTGGTAGGGTCTAGCGGACGATGGTGTTGTCCTGGGTGGAGCGGATCGTCGCCTCGCGCACGGTGAGCGAACTCGGTTCGTAGGCGGCAAGACCCGCCACCTTGGTGTTGTCGAGTCCGCCGCCGCCCAGCCGCACGCCCCATGCGACCGCCCTGTCCGCGCTTTCGACGAGCACGGCATCGCCCTCGCCCTTGAGCGTGGAGGCGCCGTTGGCCTTGATGGTCACGTCCTTCGCGTCGCCGGCCTTGCCGGTGTCGTCCATGAAGGTCAGCGTGACGGTGGTCTCCTTGTTGGTGGTGTTGATGAGGGTGATCGTCGCGTCGAGCCCGTCGGGCAGGGCGGCGCCGTCGAAGTGAGACACGGGGACCGCGGCGAGGGAGGCGAAGTCCTCCTGACCGTCGGCCCCGGACCGGATGGCGCGGGCCGAGGCGACGAAATCGTCGTCGCCGGTGGCGAGGATGCCACGGGCCCCCTTGGGGGCCTTGCCGAGGTCGAGGACGGTGACGCGCCCGTCCTTGAGGGCCTTTTTGCCGATCGAGGAGAGGCCGTCGTCGGTGACCCACGAGAGATTCACATCCCCGGCCTTGCTGCCGTACGCATACAGCGTGATCTCGTCATCCTGCGACACCGAGGGAATCGCGTTGAGCGTCGAGGCGGCCGAGGAGGGCATCGTGAAATCGGAGCCCTTCGGCGTCAGCCCATCGGCGTTGACGGAGGCCACGTATGCGGCCACGGGCATCACGTCGCTGGTGATGGTCACATACAGACCGTCCTGATCGGGGGCCGCCGCAGACAGGTCGACGACGGTGGTGCCGCCGGCCGCCACGGTGGCGGTGCCGGAGGTGGACAGGCTCATCGTGCCGGAGGACGACGTACCGATCACCTTGAGCGAGACGGTCGTGGCCTTCGAAGACGGGTTGGCGATCGTCATGCGGCGGCTGGCACCGGTACCGGTACCCGGCAGCAGGAACGAGCTGCTCATCGACGGAGTGACGCAGGTGGCGGCGGAGATGCCGCGCAGGTCGCCCTTGGAGGCGTGCGAGGCGATGACGCCGGCGTGGCCGGATCCCTCGGAGGCCTCGAGCAGGTTGGTCTCGAGCAGACGGTCGGAGTCGACCTTGTCGCGTCCCACCATGGCATCCGTGCTGCGCGGATTGGCGGGGGCCTTGAGCGAGAGGACGGCGTCCGAGGAGGATGCGCTGAACGGAGAGGCCGTGGAGGCGTAGACCGATCCGAACGCGGCGAACGACGCCGAGGTGGTCAGGTCGCCGTCAGAGGCGCGGTATTCGCTGTCGCCCCAATCGGTGGCGTCGGGCAGCGTCATACGGGCGGGGCAATACGACTGCACCGTCTGCTGGATGATGCGGTGCGAGGCGACGACGCCCGATGTGGCGCGATCGACGAACCACTGCGGCATCGACCCGATGGACAGCCAGACGAAGGCGGCGATCAGCACGACGCTGGTCAACGTCGCGAGGACGACACGTGCGACACGCCATAGGCGCGAGGCGATGGGTGATGTGGTCTGGTTCATGCCTCCCCCTCACGCTCCTGACGGAGCGCTTCATCGTGACGGCGTGGCGCCGCCACGAGCACGTACAGCAATGTGATCACGCCCAGACTCGTCAGCCAGGCGAACCGCCATGGGCTGCGGCGCATCTCGTTGAGATGAGTCTCGTCGACGCCTATCGCGTTGCCTTCGGCGGCGGTGAGACGATAGTAGGTGCCGTCCGTGTCGGTGACGACGGCCTGCGTGCCGTCCGAGGCGGTGATGTTGGTGGACAGCTGGGACGAACCGGCGCCGTCGGTGACGACGAAGAGTCCGCCGAAGCCCATGGCGGTCAGCTCGTTGATTGCATCGGAATCGCTGTTCGACAGCAGACGCGAGGCGAGCTCGCCGATCTTCAGGTCGTCGCCGTCATACTGGCCGACCGCCTGACGCGCCCTCCACGCGGGCGAGGAGTCGACCAGATCGCCGCGCGACGTGTGCATGATGGCGTAGCTGACATCAGTGTGCGATTCGGCGTCAAGCGCCAGCACACGCTGGTTCGGCGTCCGTTCGAGCGCGTCCATCGCGACCATCGGCAGTCCCGAGTCACTCACCGACACCGCACCGGAGATATGGCGCGCAGTGGAGAAGCCGATCCACGAGACGGTTCCTATGGCCAACACGCAGCACAGCAGTGTGCGTCCGGCGACGACGAATCCGTGACGGACCCGTTCGACGGACTTCCTGCGTGTCTCCACGCGAGTCGACTCGTGCGTGGAGGATTCACGCAGCTCGACGAAGCGTCGTACGGCGCCCCCGGCCACCAGACACACGCAGGAGAGCGCGCCGAGCACCGCGAACACCAATCCGGGAACCACCGATCCGGCGATCGCACCGCGCTGGTCCACGCCGATCGCGACGCGCGCCGACAGCAGGCTCAGAGCGCCGCCCGCCACGATCACGATCCACATCATGCGGGAGGCGCGCAGCGCGAACGGCAGGAACAGCGAGACGACGGCGAGCGCGACGAGCAGTGCGAGCGCGACGAACGTGGCGGAGGCGAAGGGGTCGGCGATGAACGCCGTCCACGTGAATCCGGCGTGTTCGTCGAAGCCGAAGGCGCGCACGATGACGTCGGTGAGGTTCAGTGCGGCCGGGTGTCCGTTCACATCGGACAACGGCAACGTCATGTCGCCGAACAGCTGGCGCCATTCGCCCGCTTCGGCGTGGCGGATGGCGTTGACGAGCGTGGGTGCGGCGAGCAGGGCCGCCGGCAGCGGCATGAGCAGCAGCATCGGGCGGTGGCGCGGCACGAACAGCAGGAAGACGAGGAAGACCGCCAGCAGCGGGATGAGCAGCTGGGGTTCGGCGGCGACCGTCGGCATGTAGCACAATGCGGCGGCCGCGGCGGCCTGCACGGAACGGTGCGGGTGGATTCGGTCCTCGGTGTGGTAGAGGCCCACGGCGCGGAAGGTGAAGGCGAATGCGGCCGGCAGGAACACCATCACGGTGAGCATCGGCAGGTTGGCGGTCGTGTACAGGCCGAGCGCCAGGGCGAACGACACCCACATGAGTCCGGTGATGACGCGTACCGCGTCGGAGCGGGTGAAGATGCCCGCCAGCGCCCAGAACGCGAACGCGGCCATGGGGGCCGACAGGAAGAAGAGCAGCGTGGTGGCCGCGGCGACGTGCCCGCCGGTGAGGACGGAGGCGGCGAGCAGCACCCACAGCCATGGTGCGGGCGGGGCGGCGATGCCGGATCCGATGCCCCACACCCATTGGGTCGTCGCTGCCTCGGCCAGTGCGCCAAAGGGGACGTTCGTCGGCAGCCATTGCGCCGAGTGCAGCGATCCGCCGCCCATCGCGGAACGGAACAGGGACCAGTCAAGCGCGAGCACGACGAGGAACGCCACGGCGGCCATCGCGCAGGCGAGTCCCCAGCGTCGGATCAGGCGCATGCGCAGATGGGATCGGACCAGCGGGCTGAGCAGCACGGTGCCGCGCTGCTCCTCCAGTGCGCGTGCGCGTTCGCGCCAGCGGGCCAGCTGGTCGCGGGTAACGGTCAGCACGGCGAGCTGACGATGTGTCACCGAGGTCTGCAACGCCACGGCCCGGCGTGCGTTGACGCCGCCGATCACGCCGGCCAGAGCACGCCAGGGCAGGCACAGTTCGCACAGTCCCTCGTACGGCTGCTTCGCGGCAAAGCGTCTGAGCGCCCGGCCGATGGCGGTCACGAGCGAAATCACCCATACCAGCGGCCATAGGGGCATGGGGATGTCGGTGTAGCGGTAGCGCTGCCATGCGCCGAGCACCCTCATCGAGGGGTTGAGCTCGCCGTCCTGGACGGGCTCGCCGTTGCGGGTGCGCAGTCCCTCGAAGCGTGCGCGGCGGTGGGCGATGCGTGCGCGCGGGGCGACGACGACGCGGCCTCCCGAACGGCAGATTCTGCGGCACAGGTCCGCGCCCTGCGCGTATGTGGTGAACCAGTTGGACAGGCCCCTCGAGGATCGGGCGATGTCCAGCGGGACGAGCGCGCCGGCCATCGAGACACGGAACACGTCGGTTCGGGTGTCGTACTGCTCCTGATCGGGTTCGCCGTCCACGACGAGCGTGTGCGTGCCGTGACCGGCCGCGTAGGCGCCGACGTTGTGCAGGTGGGTGCCCTCCCAGTCGAGCTGCTTGGCGCCGATCAGCGTGGCACCCGGCGTGTTGCGCCACGTCTCGACCAGTTGCTCCAGGCAACGGTCGTCGGCGGGACGCGAGTCGTCGTGCAGCAGCCACAGCATCTGCGTGGAGTAGTCGATCCTCGCCTGCTCGATCGCGTGTGAGACGGCCTCGCCGAAGGAGCGCGCCCCCTGCGCGCGCACCAGCTGCACGCTGATGGACGAGGCCTCCGGGAAGCTGTCGAGCGGTTCGGAACCGGCCGAGACGACCTCGAACGACAGTTCGATCGGATGCGACGTCTCTCCCGTGCAGTCGGCGATGATGATGGCGCCGGGAAGCACGCTCTGACGCAGTACGGCCGCCAGTGTGGCCGGCAGGAAGCGTAGGTCCCTTTCGACGGTGATCAGCGCGGCGACGGATCGTTCGACGCTCTGCGTATGCGTGTAGGGGCGTGAGGACAGGGCGTCGTTGACGATGCGACGCACGCTTGCGGCCGCGATGCCGGGTTCGGCCACGCCGTTGGCTCCGTTCGTTTCGTTCGATCCGTCCGCACCGCTGATACCGCTGATACCGGTAATGCCGGACGGTTCGGTGCCGAGATCATCTCGATCCGCGCTCACGCCTGCTCCTTGTGGGTCTTCTTGTACCGGCGGCGTTCCCGTTCGCTCATGCCGCCCCAGATGCCGAAGCGCTCGTCATGGTCGATGGCCCATTGGAGGCACTGCTCACGCACCTCGCACTGCGCGCACACCCGCTTGGCGTCGCGCGTGGAGCCGCCCTTCTCGGGGAAGAACGCCTCCGGATCGGTCTGCGAGCATAGCGCCTTGTGCTGCCAGGAGATGTCGCCGTCCGGTGAGAACAACCCCCACAGTAGCTCGTTCAAAGGCTCGTCGGCGGAATCATCGGCAATCCCCCACATGCGCATCATCCTCCTTAGCCTCGCCGGGCCTGTTCACGCCACTAAATTACACACATGCGATTTCCCGTTTGTCAAGTGGACCCGTGTTGGTACGACCATTCGGCATGATGTGTGGTATAAGCCCGGGCGTCACCGCTTGAGTGCGGCCTGTCCACTGTAATACGGTCCGGCGCGGTACGCATACGCCTGTCCGGGACGGCGTTCTTGGATGTGGTATCGAACAAGGTGGCGGTATTGCGTACTTCGGGGAAATTCGGTGAAGGTCGATTCCCGCATCCGCGAGGCAACGCCCGTTCAGACGTCGTTTTCTCTCGTCTGCCGTACAATCGAGAGGATTTGACCCCGATAGGAAGGTTTTCGTCCCGTGAGTTCGAAGCGATCCGCCCCAGGTGTCCCCAATATCAACAGTTGGAACGGAGCCCCGCGTCATAGCGGCACGGCGTTCCGCGTGCAGCACCGTCTGCGCAACACGCTGGTATGCGTCGTCGTCGCCCTGCTCGTGTTCGTCAGCACCGCCGCGGCGGCGACCTACGTCAACATCGACGGCATCATCCACGGGCAGAAGGTCGATCTCATCGGACAGAACGGCGAGGCGGTGGCCACGTCGATCGTGGACCCGAACGCCGGCCAGCCGCTCGACATCCTGATTCTCGGACAGGACACGCGCTCCGGCGACGAGAACCTCGCGATCGGCGGCAGCGACACGACCCTCGAATCGAACCACAATTCGGACACCGCGATGGTGATGCACGTCTCCGCGGATCGCAGGTTCATCGAACTGGTGTCGATCCCGCGCGACTCGATCGTGGACGTGCCCAGCTGCACGACCACCAAGGGCGAGATCAAGGCGCAGCGCAACGTCATGTTCAACACGATCTTCGCCAACGCCTACGAAACCGGCGGCGACCTCGCCTCGGCGGCCAGCTGCACGGTGAACGCCGTCAACTCGCTCACCGGCCTCGACATCCAGAACTTCGTCGTCGTCGACTTCGCCGGGCTGACCTCGATGATCGACGCGATCGGCGGCGTGGACGTCTGTCTGCCGACGCACGTCTACGACGGCTACACCGGCATCAACATCGACGCCGGATGGAGGCACCTCGACGGTCTGACCGCCACGCAGTACGCGCGCCGCCGCCACGGCGCCGACACCGACGGCACCGACATGGAACGCACCGCCCGCCAGCAGTATCTGGTCAAGCAGCTGCTCGCGCAGGCGCTCTCCAAGAACCTGTTCACCCAATCGGGCGACCTCTACCAGCTCGCCAAGGCGGCGCTCAAGTCGCTCAACATCTCCACCGGTCTGGCCAACACCACCACGCTCGCCGGTCTGGCGATGAGCATGAAGGACTTCAAGACCTCGAATCTGTACACGCGCACGGTGCCCGTCACCGACTGGGTGCGGGACGCGAACCGCGTCGTGTGGACCTCCGAGGCGGATACGCTGTGGGCGAAGATGCGCAACGACAAGCCGTTCGTCGACTCCTCGGATTCCTCGTCGAAGGGCGATTCCGCGCAGACGGACCAGTCCTCCGGCGATCAGCAGAGCACCGATCAGCAGAACGCCGACTCCACGCAGGCCGACCAGTCGGGCCAGTCGGGTCAGTCGGGTCAGTCGGGTGCCGACCAGTCTCAGTCCACACAGACGCAGACCCCCACCCCGGCCAACACCAAGGTGGCCGACGGCGTGGAGAAGAATGCGCAGGGTCAGCTCATCGACACCGCCACCGGCGGCATCATCGACGCGAAGACCGGCATCATCCACAACGCCACCACGAATGTGGTCATGGGCATTTCCGACTCGTACCTCAACAACGTGGTGTGCAAGGTCAAGTAGACCGATTCCCGGACAGGCCGCTCGCAGACCAATCACACACCGATCACGTGGCGCATACTTGTGCCGGAAATGAGAAAATACCCATCGCGTCGCCCTCCCGCGCGGCGCGATGTGCAACAGTGACAGAAGTCCAGATTCGTTACGGGGAGGCATAGCGTGCAGCAAGGCGATAGGTCCAACCCTCAGGAGATTCCGCCGAGTTTCATCCCCTCGGGTTCCCGCCGCCGCTCCCAGCCCACCGGTCCGATCATCGACTCGGGCTCCCTCAACGCCTCCAGGGGTCGACACGCCGGCACCCCCGAGGACGAGCCGGCCCCGATCACCTCGAATCCGCCGAGCTTCAACCCCGACGCGCGCGGATCACGCCGATCCGGCCAGTCACGGCGGGCCTCCCAGGGCACGCATGCGACGCACACTACGCATGATGCCGCGCAAGGCGCCCATGCAGTGGACTCCCCCGCCGAACATGGCGCCTCCGCATCCGCGATGCCGGCCTCGTTCACCCCGCGCCGCAGATCGGAGGCGCGACGCTCCTCCGCCTCTCCTCGCGTGGCCGGACGCGCGTCGGCATCATCGTTCTCGGCTTCGTCCATGCCGGGATCGGTACCCCCCGCACGCACGCCACGCCGCTCATCCGGCTCGACCAGCGCAACGCCGCCGGCAAGGCCGTCCCTCTCCCGCCCCGCCGGCGGATCATCGGCATTAGGCGTATCCGCAGTCAGACAGGGCGACCAAGAGTTCCATCCGATCCGTACGGTGCCTGTCGGCAGAATCATCCGCATGGTGATTCTCGTGCTCGTCGCGGCGCTACTGCTCACCATGTTCGGCACATGGCACTGGGTGGATTCACGGCTCAACAAGGAAGACGGATGGCTGACCGGCTCCTCGAACACGACCGGCGAATCCTGGCTCATCCTCGGCTCGGACGAGCGCGACGGCACGGCCGGTGGCTCCGCCGACGACACGCCAGGCTTCCGCACCGACACGATCCTCGTGCTCACCAAGCCCTCGCACGGACCGAGCTCCCTGATCTCGATCCCCCGCGACTCCCTGACGCAGGTGGACGGTCTCTACATGAAGATCAACGCCGTCGCGCAGATCAAGGGGTACAAGTCTCTGGTCGGCGAGGTCGAGCAGATCACCGGACAGCACATCGACCACATCGCCAAGATCCAGTTCGGCGGTCTCAAGAACGTGGTGGACGCGATCGGCGGCGTGAACCTGTGCTATGACCACACGGTCAACGATCCCGATTCGGGACTGAACTGGACGTCCGGATGCCATATGGCCGATGGCGGCACCGCACTGGCGTTCTCCCGCATGCGCTATTCCGATGCGAACGGCGATTTCGGCCGTGCGCAGCGCCAACGTCAGGTGATCGCCGCGATCGTGAAGAAGGCCGCCTCCTCGGAGGTGATCGCCAACCCCGCCAGACTCACGAAGGTCGCCGATGCGGGACTCACGGCGCTCACCGTGGACGACCGGACGTCCCCGTTCACGCTCGTGCAGATGGCGCTCGCATTCAAGGGGGCCACCGGTTCGGGCGGCGTGACCGGCAGCGTGTACTGGAGCAACCCCGACTATCGCGTCTCCGGCGTCGGCTCCTCGGTGCTGCTGGACGATTCACGCAACCTCGAACTGTTCTCGCAGCTCGCCTCCGGCAAGCACAAGGCGGGCACAGTGGGTACACTCGCCGAAAGCCAGACCGCCTCCGGATCGGCCGCGTGAACGACTACGCTCCCCGGGCGCGCCAGACGAATCGCGAACCGCCCGGCGCGCCCGGGGAGGCGCATGAAATATCTCTTTTAAGGGAAAGTCTTGAAAAACGGCCCTGAACGTGCTTAGGTAGTACGTACTGGATGCGAATTTCAGGGCTCGGACAGGAAAGGAAACGACGATGAGCAGTGCTTTCGATTGGCGTGCCAAGGCTGCGTGCCGTGACAAGGATCCGGAATTGTTCTTCCCGGTGGGGAACACCGGTGCGGCCTATCAGCAGATCGAGGAGGCCAAGGCCGTGTGCCGCACCTGCAAGGTGATCGACGCATGCCTCAAGTGCGCACTGGACACGAATCAGGATTACGGTGTGTGGGGAGGCCTGAGCGAGGACGAGCGTCGTCAGCTCAAGCGCAAGGCGATGCGCCTGCGTCGCTCTCAGGCCATGCAGATGCAGGTCTGAATCCGTTCTCACAGCCACTACAGCTGCTGACGGATCGTCAAGGGGCTCCCGGTTCCGATGCACCGGGAGCCCCTTGGTTTTTACTTACTCCTTACTCCGCCTGAGCGGCCCTGAGGATCATATTGAGGACCACTCGGGTGCCGCCGCCGCGGCGGGGCTCCCAGTTGACGGTGCCGCCGAAGTCGTTGGTCACGAAGGTGTTGATGATCTGCGTGCCGAGGCCGGAACCGGAGGACTTGGCCATGCCGCCCTGCGATTCGGAGCCGAGACCGGTGCCGTCATCCTCCACGACCACGTTGAGGTTCGAGCCGGAACGGCCCACGGAGATCGTGATATGGCCCTGCGTGCGTCCCTCGAACCCGTGTTCGACGGAGTTGGTGATGAGCTCGGTGAGGACCAGCGACAGAGGCGTCGCGTCCTGGGCGGGCATCATGCCGAACTTGCCGACGAAGTCGATGGAGATGTGCTGGTCGCGCATCGTGGCCACGTCCACGGCCATCTTGAGCAGCCCGGCGATCACCTTGTCGAAGTCCACGACCTCGTCGACGGTCTGGCTCAGCCCCTCGTGCACCATCGCGATGGTCTGCACGCGGCGCTGCGCCTCCTTGAGCTCCTTGCGCACCTCCTCGGACTTGGTCTTGCGCGCCTGCAGTCGCAGCAGCGCGGAGACGGCCTGCAGGTTGTTCTTCACACGGTGGTGGATCTCGGAGATCGCCGCGTCCTTGGTCTGCAGCTCCTGCTCGCGCCGGCGCAGCTCAGTGACGTCCCGACACAGCACGATGCTGCCGACACGTCCGTTCATGTCGTACAGCGGCAGCGAGCGCACGGAGACGGCGGAGCGCTTCGTCGTGATCTCCGAGTCGACGGCGGCCTTGCCGCTGAGCACGAGCGGCAGCTGCTCGTCGACCTGCTCCTTCTGCTCCTCGAGCAGATCGGTGCCCAGTTCGCTCAGGTAGTGGCCCTGCATGGTGATGAGCAGGCCCAGACGACGGAAGCAGCTGATGGCATTGGGCGAGGCGTAGCGTACGACGCCGTCCATCGTCAGGACGATGAAGCCGTCGGCGACGCGCGCGACATGGCGCTGGCTCATCACCGAATCGGAGTACGGGAACTGTCCGCGGGGGATCATCTCGTAGAGCTGCTTGCCCGCGTTGATGCTTTCGGATTCGTAGCGGCCGTTGGATTCGCGGGTGGCCATGTTGGTCTCGCGCACGACGAGGCCCAGGGTCTTGCCGTTGTGGCGCACGGGAGCGTAGACGTTGCACACGGTGGACTTGCCGACGGTCCTGAGCACCGTGGAGCGGAAGACGACCGCCGATTCCATGGCGGCGTCGAGCTCGCCGGTCATCGATTCGGGCATGATGTCGCCGACGACGTCGTCGGTGCGCAGGGTCATCACCGTGGAGGGACGGCACTGTTCCGCCACCACGTACCTGCCGTCGCCGTTCTGCATGATGAGCAGCAGGTCGGCGAAGCTCAGGTCGGCGATCACCTGCCAGTCGGCCACCAGCTGGTGCAGCCATTCGCGATCCCTGTCATCGAGGTCAGGGCGCGTTGCGAGTATCTGTGAAAAATCTGCCATGCGTCCATCATACGCATGCCGTTCCTCGTCGTCGTCGCACGGTTCGATAGGGTTACGTTCAACAGACTGCGTTCGATACGCGAGGTCTGCGTGTTCGCAGATCACTGCTTGACTTTGATATAACCTACGGTATCGTAGGTTACGGTAACGTAAGTTACGAAAACGTCAACATCACGACAAGTCCGGAGGCGACGACACGATGATGACCGACGAGGAGATCCAGGCACGGCGGCAGGCGGTGACCGAGGCGAGGGAACAGGCGCTCAAGGCCCAGGCCGATGCGGCTCGGCTGAAGGCGAAGCTCAAGGCCGAACGCATCCGTTCGAAGGCGGAGGCCAAGGCCAAGCACGTCATCGCCAAGGGCGAGGAGCGCGCGGCACGGCTCGAGGGCATCGCGCCGGCCGAGGTCGAGCGCAAGATCCGTCTCGACGTGCACGGCCGTCCGAAACCCGCGATGCGCGGCTGGATCCATGCGGTCGCCGCTCCCCTGTCGCTGGCGGCGGGCATCGTGCTCATCTGCCTCGCGCAAGGGACGGGGCTCAAGTGGGCGTGCGCGGTGTTCATGGTCGCCTCGCTGGTGCTGTTCACCAATTCGGCCTGCTACCATCTGGGCGACTGGAGCCCGCGCGTCACCGACGTGCTGCGGCGCATCGATCACGTGAACATCTTCCTGCTCATCGCCGGCACGTACACACCGGTCTCATTCGCGCTGCAGCCGTTCTGGCGCAACTTCATCATCATCTCGATGTGGGCGTGCACGGCGGTGGCGATCATCATCCACGTGATCTGGATCAACGCGCCGCGATGGCTGTACACGCTGGTGTACATCGTGTTCGGCATCTACGGTCTGGCGTTCATGGCGCTGTTCTGGACCTCGCCGTATGCCGGTCCGGCCGTCGTGGTCCTGCTGTGCTCGGGCGGCGCCTGCTATATCCTCGGCGCGATCGTCTATGCGCTGCGTCGGCCGGACCCGTGGCCGAAGGTGTTCGGCTTCCACGAGATCTTCCACTGCGGCACCGTCGCCGGATACGCATGCCACATGGTCGCGATCTACATGGTGATCGTGACGCTGTGGGTGTGAGTCGGCAGGTGTGAGCCGACATAGGCAGATGCATACGCATGAACCCCCGCCACCTGAAGGTGTCGGGGGTTCATACGATAGGCCGAAATAAGCCGATCAGACCAGCGGCTTGGAGTCCTTGATGGTCACGGAGATCTCACGGCCGTTGGGGGCCTTGTAGCTCACGGTGTCGCCGGCGTTGGCGCCGTTGATGGCCGCGCCGATCGGCGACTCCGGGCTGATGATGTCGTGGTCTGTCGCGATCGCGAGGTCGCGCGTGCCGAGCACGAAGACCTTCTCGCGGCCCATCACGTCGAGGGTGACCAGCGAGCCGTCGCCGACCTTGCCCTCCGGCGGGGCGGTCAGGATCTTCGCGTTGCGCAGCTTGACGGTGAGCTCGTCGATGCGGCCCTGGTTGACGCGCTGGGCCTCACGGGCGGCCTGATAGCCGCCGTTCTCGCTCAGATCGCCCTCGGCGCGCGCCGCGGACACCTTGGCGAGGATCTCGTCGCGGTATTCGCCCTCGCGCCAGACGAGCTCCTCCTTCATCTTGTCGTAGGCCTCCTGCGTGAGCAGGATCGTCTTTTCCTCGGTCATAGTCGTGGTTGTCCTCTCTTGAAAGTGGATATGCGTACCAATACGAGAAAGCGCCGGATGTCATTCCCGGCGCCTTCCCTGAAAACTTCTAGCGAATCCGATATGCGGCTGTATGGGCCCGAATTCAGCGCGTGGAGATGATGTCGATGACGAACACCAGAGTGTCGCCGCCGCCGATGCCGGCCTGCGGGACGCCACGGGAGCCGTAGCCGTACTCCGGCGGGATGGAGACGATCAGACGGGAACCGACGTTGTGGCCCGGCACGGTCTGATCCCAGCCCTTGATGACCTGTCCGACGCCGATGCCGAAGCTGGCCGGCTGGTGACGATCGAAGCTGGAGTCGAACGGCTTGTCCTTGCCCCACACGACGCCGTGATAGTTCACGGTGACGGTGTCGCCGCGGCGAACGATCGGGCCGTCGCCCTCGACGACCTCGACGACCTTGAGACCGGCCGGCGCTTCGGTGGCCGGGAACTCGATGACGGGCGTGGAGCCGAACTCGGCCTGCACGGAAGGCATATCAGCCATGGGTTTCCTCCTTAGGATGCCTTTGGATGGCGTCCTCGACTGGACATAATGTCGCTCATAATAGCACCGAACGGCACGGTCCGCACCGTTTCGGCCCATGGATTATCCACATCGACGAACGTTCAGCATTCGACTACGTTGACCGCGAGACCGCCCTTGGACGTCTCCTTGTACTTGGCCATCATGTCCTCGCCGGTCTCGCGCATCGTCTCGATGGCCTGATCGAGCGTGACGATGTGCGATCCGTCGCCGAGCATGGCCATGCGCACCGCGTTGATCGCCGTGTTCGCCGCCATCGCGTTGCGTTCGATGCAGGGGATCTGCACGAGTCCGCCGACCGGATCGCAGGTCAGGCCCAGATTGTGTTCGATGCCGATCTCGGCCGCGTTCTCCACCTGTTCGGGAGTGCCGCCCAGCACGGCGGCGAGTCCGGCCGCGGCCATCGAACAGGCCGAGCCGACCTCGCCCTGACAGCCGACCTCGGCGCCGGAGATCGAGGCGTTGCGCTTGAACAGGTACCCGATCGCACCTGCCGTGAGCAGGAACGTGACGACGCCCTCCTCGTTCGCGTCGTCCATGAAGTGCCAGTAGTAGTGGAGCACCGCGGGGATGATGCCCGCCGAGCCGTTGGTGGGCGCGGTCACGATACGCCCTCCCCCGGCGTTCTCCTCGGAGACGGCGAGCGCGAACAGGTTCACCCATGCGGCGTCGGAGGATTCGAGCACGGCATCGCGCCGGGAGCGTCCGCGCTTGAGCACGTCGGAGTTGGAGGCGAGCCGCTCGTACATGCGCGGCGCGCGGCGCGGCACGTCGAGTCCGCCGGGCAGTGACTGTTCGGCGGATGTGCATCCGTGGTCGACGCATTCGCGCATGACCCTCCACACCGTGTCGATGTCGGCGCGGACCTGCACGGCGGAGCGGGTGGCGGTCTCGTTGGCCCAGACGAGTTCGGCGATGCTCAGGTGGTGTTCGCGGCACAGGGCGACGAGTTCGGAGCCCGAGGAGAACGGGTAGGGGGCGTCGGGGCCGAAGTCGGTGGACGAGCCCTCGTCCCGGTCGGCGAACGACGTGCCCTCGGGAGGCTTGTCATGGATGCCGATCATGAGATCGTCGGGCGCGCCACGGCGGATGAATCCGCCGCCGATCGAGTACCAGACCTGCTCGTCGACGAGGTTGCCGTCGTCGTCGAACGCCTGGAATCGCATGCCGTTGGGGTGGGCGGCCATGCGGCGCCAGCGGTCGAAGACCATATCCCGGTCGTAGTCGAAGCCGATGCGTCTGACGCCGGCGAGGTTCAGCGTGTCGTCAAGCGCACAGGTCTCGCGGATGCGCAGCATGTGCTGCGTATCGACCGTGGCGGGAACGTTGCCTTCGAGTCCGGCCATGACGGCGCGGTCGGTGCCGTGGCCCAGACCGGTCAGGGACAGGGATCCGTAGAGCGTGACCTTGACCCGGGCGGTGCGGTCGATGAGATCCGAGTCCCGCATCGAGGAGACGAAGGCGTGGGCCGCGACCATCGGCCCCACGGTGTGCGAGGAGCTCGGCCCCACGCCGATCTTGAACATGTCGAGCACGCTGAACATGGCGATCCTCCTTTTCAATCCGATGACGGGACTAACGGGATGAACGGGATTGGACGGTCTCTTCTCGGGGGCTAGCTGGCCAGCGCGGAGAACATCATCGCGCCGACGACGATGCCGAGCGCCGCCAGCACGATCTGCACGACGAGCAGCCCCACGGCCAGTCCCCTGCGCGAGGCGAGACTCCTGCCGTACGCCTGCGCAAGCATGTAGGCGATGAAGCCGAACACCGCGTAATTGACGGTCAGGGCGGCGATGTCGCCGTTGGAGAGCACGACCCCGTTGAGCGGCTGGTCGAGCGAGTTCATGAGGCTGCTCATCACGAGCATGCCCCACACGCCGTAGCCGAGCGCGCCGACCACACCGTAGGCGATCGGCCTGAACTTCTCGCGCATGCGCAGCGTGAACGATTCGACGCACCACAGCAGGGCGAATCCGACGATGTAGGTGAAGGCGACGGCGACGAGCACGACCATGAGCGCCCACGGCACCAGCGAGGCCACGTTGCCGATCATCGACAGGTAGAAGCCGGAGCAGGCGATCGCCCCTACGCTCAGCACGGTGCCGGCGATGATGTTCTGCGCGAGCATGATCGGCAGTCCGGTGACGGTGTCCTTGTCGACGGTGGTCCAGCTGGACGGCATGGCGGGTCTCTCCTTTTTTCTCGTAACGAAGCTGCCAGCAGGTTATCCGTCCATTGTTTCGACGACGTATGTTGACGGTGATGTACGCGGCCGTCCGGGTCTTGGGTGCCTCCAGCGGGACTCGAACCCGCAAGCCGAAGCGATCGATTTTAAGTCGACTGCGTATACCGATTTCGCCATGGAGGCGCTGGCCGCGAGGGCCAACCGTTCTATTGTACGCTACCGTACGCTCGTGCTCGACGTCACACTCCGACTGCGGTCTACGCGGCGAGCAGACGGCGACCGTAGTCGAGGACGATGCCGTCAAGCAGGCCGTGCTCGCTGGCGATGTACGAGTCGATCGTCTCGCCATGCGTACGCTTCGCGGCCTCGCTGACCTTGGCGAGCACGCGGTTCCACACGAGCGCGCCGCCGCCCACCACGTCGATGCGCCCGGGGTGGATCGTCTTGTATTCGCGGCGTTCGGCGCGGGTCATCCTGAGGAACCGGTCGTCGATGGCGTAGGCGTCCGCAAGCGACATGCGATGCCCGTCGACGGCGGTGTGATCGTACTGCCTCAATCCCATGGCGAGCGCCGTCATCGTGGTGACGGTGCCCGACACGCCGATGATGGTGCGGGCGCGGCCGGCCGGAACGGTGCGGAACGCCTCGTCGATGTGCTCGTCGATGTCGGCGACGGCTTCGTCGATCTCCTCCTGCGTGGGCGGATCGGTCCTGAGATGGCGTTCGGTCATGCGCACCGATCCGATGTTCATCGAGAACGCGGCCTCGACGCGCGTGGCGGGTTCGTTCACGCCATCCCCGCCGAGGACCAGTTCGGTCGAGCCGCCGCCGAGATCGACGACGAGGTAGGGGGCGGGCAGATCGCCGCGGTTGACGACGGACGTGGCGCCGAGGAAGCTCAGATCGGCCTCCTCGGTGCCAGGGATGACCTCGGGGCGCACGCCGAGGATCCGTTCGATCCCGTCCTCGAACTCCTCGCGGTTCTCGGCGTCGCGCGTGGCCGAGGTGGCGACGAAGCGGATGCCGTCGACCGGATGGTCGGCGAGGATCCCGGCGAACTCGCGGGCGGCGGTGTAGGCGCGTTCGAGCGCCTCGTCGGCGAATCGATGGGTCTTGTCGACGTCCTGTCCGAGACGGATGACGCGCAGTACGCGCGGAACGATCTCGGTCATGCCGTGTTCGTCGACGCGCACGACCTTGAGCCGGATGGAGTTGGTGCCGCAGTCGACGCCTGCGACGGTTACCGCCTTGCCCATGATGAGCCCTCCTGTAATGGGTTATGCTATGTGCTTTGCCGTTGCTTTTTCTATTGCTTTCTCGTTCGTATGACCTAGTGTCTGCCGACGCCCCGCATCACTCCACGCTGCAGCGGCATACGGACGGATCGAACTCGTCCCTGACGCGCTCGAGGACCATGTCGCCGATCGGGTTGGCGCCGGGGCCCATGACGAGGGACTGGGCGATGAGCGCGTGCAGGCACTTGACGCGCACGGGCATGCCGCCGGCGGAGGTGCCTTCGATGTGCTCCTCGCTGTCGCCGAGCTTCACCGCGATCTCGTGACGGAACGCGAGATAGTACTGGTGGGCCTGCTCGTAGGCGGCCTTCACGTCCTCGTCATGCTCGACCAGTTCGGTGTAGTCGCGCATCGCGCCGTCGGCCTCGACATGCGAGGCGGCCTTGACGGCCTCGGGGCTGGTCAGATAGCAGGTGGTCGGGAACGGCACGCCCCCGGGCAGCAGGGGCCTGGTGACGACCGCGAGCGGCCTGCCGCACGCGCACCGGGCGCCCACGGCGACCATGCCGCGCGGATAGCGCCCGAGTTGCCGTTCGACGATGGCGTAGTCCTCGTCGGTGGCGGGGTGCTCGAGGATGGCGTCCGCCAGAGCGGACGGATCGATGTGGCTCACTGCTTACTGTCCCTTCGTGTCCTGGTTGTTCGAGGTCTTCGTCTGCTGGCTGCTGTCCAACTGGCCATCGGCCTGATCGTCGTTCTGATCGCTTTGGTCATCCGGCTCGTCGGCCTTCTTGAACGCATATGCCAGTTCACTGTACCAAGGCAGCTGCTTCGACGTGTCCGTGCCTGTCGATGCTGATTCCCCGCTTGTGCCGTCCTCGGCCGCGTCGTCTCCCGTCACGGCCTCGGGATGCTGCACGAGTACGGACTGCTCGCCGGGGAAGACGAATCCCAGGCGTTCCCGGGCCTGAGCCGCCACATAGTTCTTGTCGTTCCAGCGGGAGATGTTGTTCTCGAGCTCCTGCTTCTGGGCGATGAGCGCGGCCTCCTCGCGCTTGAGACTGTTGAGATGCGCCAGATCGGTGGCGTAGGTGTTGAACGTGGAGACGAGCTGGATCGCTCCGACCGCCACGATGAACAGCGAGACGAAGAAGGCGATCGGTCCGAAGTTGCCCGAGCGTTGGCGCTTCTTCACGTTCGAGGCCTTGCCGTCCTTCGGTGTGCTTCGGTTCCGTGTGCTCATGGCATATAAAAATACCCGTCGCATTCGACGGGCGAATGCGACGGGTACCTGATGCCTTATTCAGTCGGCCGGAGTACGGCTCGGCGAGTCGTCACAGACTCACTTGGCGATGTACTTCTTGCAGGCCTTGAAGGCGCTGTAGCCGGCGTACTGAGCGGTGGAGCCGAGCTCCTCCTCGATCTCGAGCAGGCGGTTGTACTTGGCAACGCGCTCGCCACGGGCCGGGGCACCGGTCTTGATCTGGCGGGTGTTCTTGGCAACCGCGAGGTCGGAGATGGTGGTGTCCGGGGTCTCGCCGGAACGGTGGGAAACCATGGAGGTGAAGCCGTTGGCGGTGGCCAGCTCGATGGCGTCGAGGGTCTCGGTGACGGAGCCGATCTGGTTGAGCTTGACCAGCAGGGAGTTGGCCGCACCCAGATCGATGCCCTTCTGCAGACGCTTCGGGTTGGTGACCAGCAGGTCGTCGCCGACGAACTGGAGGCGATCGCCGAGCTTGGCGGTGATCTTCGCCCAGTCGTCCCAGCCCTCTTCCTGGTACGGGTCCTCGATGGAGACGATCGGGTACTCGTCGATGAGCTGCTCGTAGAAGTCGAGCATGTACTCGGCGTCGCGCTCGTCGCCCTCGAAGTGGTACAGGCCGGTCTCCTTGTTGTAGAACTCGGAGGAGGCCACGTCGAGGCAGATGCCGATCTGCTTGCCCGGCTCGTAGCCGGCGGCGGAGATGGCGTCGACGATGTAGTTCAGGGAGTCCTTGTTGGACTTCAGCTTCGGGGCGAAGCCGCCCTCGTCGCCGAGGCCGGTGTTCAGGCCTTCCTTCTTCAGAACGTTCTTGAGGGTGTGGTAGACCTCGACGCCGGCGCGCAGGGCCTCGTGGAAGGAGTCGAAGCCGTACGGGGAGATCATGTACTCCTGGATGTCGGTGGCGAAGTCAGCGTGGGCGCCACCGTTCATGATGTTCATGTTCGGGACCGGCAGGATGTGGCCGTTGGTGCCGCCGATGTAGCGGTACAGCGGCAGGTCCGCGGACTCGGCGGAGGCGTACAGGGCGGCCAGGGAGACGCCGAGGATGGCGTTGGCGCCGAGACGGCCCTTGTTCGGGGTGCCGTCGAGCTCGATCATGAGATCATCGAGCGCGCGCTGGTCGGAAGCGTCCAGACCGATGACCTTCGGAGCGATCTCCTCGTTGACGGCCTTGACCGCGTTGAGGACACCCTTGCCGCCGTAGACGGACTTGTCGCCGTCACGACGCTCCCAAGCCTCGGCCTCGCCGGTGGAGGCGCCGGACGGAACCAGGCCAAGACCACGGGCGCCATCCTCGGTGTCGAGAACGACCTCGACGGTCGGGTTGCCGCGGGAATCGAGAATCTGACGCGCGTACACGCTTTCAATTGCTGCCACAACTGCTCCTTTAACGTTATGTTGTGATGACATCGTCAAGAATAGTGCGATTTGTGGACTACGCGCAAGAGGGGCGCAAAGCGTGTTGTGAGCGCTCACAGTTATTGGAAATACACCAAAACTACGCCTAATGTTACCTCGCCGTTCGTCTGGATGGGGTAAGGACATGACGGCAAAGCCGAGCATTCGACGATCAGGTTCAAGCCCCTCTTATCAGTGGAGCCGGCCCGTGAAACGGATCTGAGGGGTGGTCGATGAATGCGTGCCTCCCGGTGCAAAATGCCGGTTCACCGATATACGATCGGTACACTGGGCCATATGGACGAATCGCATATCCGCCGCGCGCAGAAGCGCGACATCCCCGAACTGCACCGGTTGTTGCGTCAGGTCGCCGACGTACACCACAACGGACGGCCCGACCTGTTCAGGCCGAACGCGACAAAGTACACGGACGAGGAGCTGGCCCGTATCGTCTCGGATGACGAGACGCCCGTGTTCGGCGTCTTCTCGGACGATGACGACGCGACATTGCTCGGCTACGCGTTCTGCGTGTTCCAGCGCCCGCAGCACAATCATGTCCTGACCGACATCACGACGCTCTACATCGACGACATCTGCGTCGACGAGACGGCGCGTGGGCGAGGCGTCGGCACTGCGGTCTACCGGCACGTGATCGACTTCGCCAAGGCGAACGGCTGCTACAACGTGACCCTCAACGTGTGGTCATGCAACCCCGGCGCGCAGGCGTTCTACGAGGCCATGGGCCTGAAGCCCTACAAGATCGGCATGGAGACGATCCTGTAATTCCGTCGGTGTCTCCCGCGGGTGTTTTCCATCCCGCGGTAACGCGCCACATCACGCGGTGAAATCCCCATGGAGCGGTGTTTGGCCCATGACGCGGTGACGCAAAACGGCTTAATTCCGCCAATTCACAAAATGCGGTCACCGCTTGATGGGTATTTCACCGCTTCATGTACTCTCACACCGCATGATGGCTGCATGCATACGCGGGCGTGGGAAGCGTACATTCCGCGGGATAATGGGAAGAGAACGGCATCAACGCAGATGCCACCCATCCGCGCGCTGAAGGGAGACGGCGATGAGACACGCAACCGGTCGGACCGGCCCGAAAACGACAGCCGGCATCATTACAAGGGCGATCGGCGCGACGATGGCGGCCGTCCTGTGCCTCGCCGCCCTGACGGGATGCGCCGAGGATTACAGCGGCGTCTTGGTCGACAACGAGTACTGCACCGGCCGGAAGTCGGACGCGCAGTACGACTGGCCGTGGTACGACTCCCTCAATGAGTTGGAGCAGGCTTCGGACGTCATCGCGTATGTGATGATCACCGGATGCACCGCGCCGGACGGCGCAGGCGACGACACCGACACCGCCGGCTACGACACGGTGATCAACGCCGCGGTGCTCGGCGGCGCTTCGGCAGACGATGAGGAACGGACCGATCGGATCGACCCGCCTCCCGCGGGCGAGACCATCGTCATTCGGGGGTACACGGCCGAGGGATCCGGCGCGGGCAGGCTCACTGTCGGCGAACGGTACGTGTTCTTCCTCGACGCGGGAGCCGGGGAAGCAGACGGATATTACGAGATGACGCCGGCCCTGAGCGTGTTCCCGGTGACGGGAAGGACGGCGAAGGAGCCGTCCGTCTCAAGGAACGCCGACGGCTCGTTCGCCCTCACCGACTCGCTGGTCGCCCGGCTCGGCATCGCGGACAAGGCCGAATGATCATCGCCGTTTGCTTGACGCCGGAGGTCCGGCAACTTCGGACACGCTACGCGCGCATCCTGCCGGCTCGGCTGTCGCCTCACACACCGGCTACAAACGGCTCTGCCGTTTGCTTGACGCCGGCGGTCCGGCAACTTCGGACACGCTACGCGCGCATCCTGCCGGCTCGGCTGTCGCCTCACACACCGGCTACAAACGGCTCTGCCGTTTGCTTGACGCCGGTGTCCATGCGAGGTCGTTGAGGAGGTCGCTCACCCAGTCCATGACCTGCTCGCCGGGCATGGGCTTGCCGCCGAGAGTGCCGGCGAACGGGGTCGGGATGATCATCTGATGCGTGACCGGACGGTACTGGAATCCCTTGTAGATGCGAGACATGCGCATCAGGATCGACTCGGGCGGGTCGACGCGGCCGACGCGCAGACGGTTCGACTGGGCGAGGATCTCCGAGATGCCGAGCTTTCGTGCCTTGAACTTGAGCCTCGCCACACCGAAGAGCATCTCGAACTCCTCCGGCAGCGGACCGTAGCGGTCCGTGAGCTCCTCGGCGAGTTCCTTGAGATCCTGCTCGTCGCGGGCGGCGGCGAGCTTGCGATACGCCTCGAGACGCAGCTTGTCCGAGTCGATGTAGTCGACCGGGATCGACGCCTCGACGGGCAGGTCAATGGATACGTTGAGCGGTTCGGAAGCCTTGTCCGGCTCCTTGTAGGCCTCGACCGCCTCGGAGACCATGCGCACGTACAGGTCGAATCCAACGCCCTCGATGTGTCCGGACTGCTGATCGCCGAGCAGATTGCCGGTGCCGCGCAGCTCCAGATCCTTCATCGCCACGTCGAAGCCGGAGCCGAGTGCCGTGTTCTGCGCGATCGTGGCGAGACGGTCGTGCGACTGCTGGGTGAGCGTCCGGCTCGGATCGTACAGGAAGTACGCGTACGCGCGTTCGCGGCCGCGGCCGACGCGACCGCGCAGCTGATGCAGCTGGGAGAGACCGAAGCGGTCCGCATGATCGACGATCAGCGTGTTCGCGTTCGAGATGTCAAGTCCTGTCTCGATGATCGTCGTGCACACGAGCACGTCGATGTCACGATGCCAGAAGTCGCGGATCACCTGATCGAGCTGCTTCTCCCCCATCTTGCCGTGCGCGACGGAGACCCTCGCCTCGGGCACGAGCGTGTGGATCCTGTCCGCCACGCGCGCGATGTCCTCGACGCGGTTGTGCACGTAGAACACCTGACCGCCGCGCAGCAGCTCGCGTCGGATCGCGGCCGTGACCTGCGCGTCCTCGTACGCGCCCACGTAGGTGAGCACGGGCAGACGGTCCTCCGGCGGGGTGGCGAGCGTCGACATCTCGCGGATGCCGGTGACGGCCATCTCCAGAGTGCGCGGGATCGGCGTCGCGGAGAGCGAGAGCACGTCCACATTGGTGCGCAGGGCCTTGAGCGTCTCCTTGTGCTCGACGCCGAATCGCTGCTCCTCGTCGATGATGACGAGTCCCAGATCCTTGAACTTGATCTTCGGATTGAGCAGCTTGTGCGTGCCGATGACGATGTCGACGCCGCCCGAGGCGAGTCCGTCGATGGTCTCCTGGATCTCCTTGGGCTTCTGGAAGCGGCTCATCGCCCTGACGGTGACGGGGAACCCCTCGTAGCGTTCGGTGAACGTCTCGTAATGCTGCTGGACGAGCAGCGTGGTGGGCACGAGCACGGCCACCTGCTTGCCGTCCTGGATGGCCTTGAACGCGGCGCGCACCGCGATCTCGGTCTTGCCGAAGCCCACGTCGCCGCAGATCAGACGGTCCATCGGACGCGGCTTCTCCATGTCGGCCTTGACCTCGTCGATGGTGGTCAGCTGGTCGGGCGTCTCCTGATACGGGAACGCGTCCTCCAGCTCCTTCTGCCACGGCGTGTCCGGGCTGAACGCGAATCCGGGAGTGCGCTGACGGGCCGAATACAGTTTGACCAGATCGTCGGCGATCTCCTGCACGTGCTTGCGCGCCTTCGCCTTGGTGGCCGCCCAGTCGGAGCCGCCGAGCTTGTTGAGTTTCGGGGTTTCGGCGCCGATGTACTTGCTGACCTGATCGAGCTGGTCGGTGGGGATGAACAGCTTGTCCGGCGGCGCGCCGCGCTTGCTCGGCGCGTATTCGATGACAAGGTACTCGCGCGTCGTCCTGTTGGCGCCGGTGCCGATCGTGCGCTGGCGCATCTCGACGAACCGGCCGATGCCATGCTGCTCGTGTACGACGTAGTCGCCGGCCTTGAGCTCCATCAGGTCGATGGCCTTGCGACGGCGCTTCGGCGTCTTCGCGACGCCCACGGCCGACGTGCGGCCGGTCAGATCGCGTTCGGTGAGCAGTGCGACGCCGGCGCTCCGATCGACGAAGCCGTCGAGCGCCTGCGAGCGGATCGTCTCGAAGCGGGTGATGCCGGTCTCGTTGATGGCGCGCTTGAGACGCGCGAGCGTGCCCTTCGCGCCCGCGGTGATGACGACCTTGAGCCCCTCGTCGATCAGGCCTTCGATGCCGGCGGCCGCCTTCGACTCGTCGCCGCGGTACTCGGCCGGGTTCTTGGCGTCGATCTGCACGTGGCCGGGACGTGTGGAGTCGACGGTGAAGCTGGTCAGGTCGATGACGTCGTGACCGGTGAGGTTGAGGCTGCGCACGGTCTCCTCGAAGTCGAGGAAGCTCGCCTGGTCGAAGCTGATCGGGGCTCCCGCGCCGTGACCGGAGGCGGCGACGTGCCAGCTGGCCGCGAGGAACTCGTTGGCGGTCTTGGTCAGATCGTCGGCGGCACGGCGCAGCTTCTCCGGATCGGACAGAAGGATGACGGCCGTCCCGGGCAGCATGGCGGAGACGGGCTCCATGTCGTCGATCAGCGCCGGCATCAGCGATTCCATGCCTTCGACGGGAATCGCGTTGGCGATGGATTCGAGCATGTCCTCGGCGTTCGGGATCGACCCGATCAGCGCCTTGGCGCGGGCGCGCACCTTGTCGGTGAGCTGCAGCTCGCGGCAGGGCGTCGCCCAGATGGTCTTGAGGCCATCACCGTACGTACGCTGGTCGGAGGCGTGGAACTCCTTGATCTGGTCGATCTCGTCGCCGAAGAACTCGATGCGCACCGGATGCGGGGCGGTCGGCGGGAACACGTCGAGGATGCCGCCGCGCACCGCGAACTCGCCGCGGTCCATGACGAGGTCGACGCGCGTGTACGCGTTCTCGATCAGGCGTTTCGCGGCCTCGTCAAGCGGCAGGTCATTCCCCCGCGTGAAGACGAGCGGTTCGACGTCGGCGAGACCCGAAACGACCGGCTGGATGAGCGAGCGGACCGGCATGACGAGGATGCGGACGGGGCCGAACATCGGATCCGTGTCGCTCGGATGCCTCAGCCTGCGGAAGACGGCCATGCGGCCGGCGACCGTGTCGGCGCGGGGACTGAGCCTCTCATGCGGCAGCGTCTCCCACGCCTCGAGCTGGGCGATGTCGTTCGGATCGCCGTCGTACCAGGAGCGTAGAGAGCCGACCATCTCCTCGGCCTCGCGGCCGGAGGCGACGACGAGCACGACCGGGCGGGGCTTGACGGCGCCGCCCTGTGCGATGGCGGCGGCGATGGCCGGACGGACGCCTTCGGGCGCGCCGACGACGATCGAACCGTCGATGTCATCGGTCTCGTCGATGCCGCCGGAGACGACCTTGCCGAAGACGGGGTCTCGATTCAGGGATTCGAGAATGCCGGCGAGCGAGCCGTTGACGAGCGTCTGCTCGGGAGTGATGCCGGACTCAGCGGCCATTGAACTTCTCCTGGGTCCTGGCCAGTCCGTGGAAGATGATCTCCTCGGCGGCGTCGGCGCCGTCGGCGAGGAAGTCGGGCAGCTGCTTGCGCTGGTCGGGGCCAAAGCCGCCGAGCACCCAGTTGACGGTGTTGTCGTGCGCGTTGGCGCCGCGCTTGGCATGGCCGACGCCCATGCGCACGCGCGCGTACTTCGGCGTGCCGAGGGAGCGGTCGATGGACTTGATGCCGTTATGTCCGCCCGCGGAGCCGCCGGCCTTGACCTTGATGCGGCCGAACTCGAGATCCATGTCGTCGTGGATGACGACGATGTGGTCGGGTTCGATCTGATAGTAGGCGGCGATCGAGGCGACGGCGTTGCCGGACTCGTTCATGTACGTCAGGGGCTTGGCGAGGAAGAACTTGACGGTGCGTCCGTCGAGGTTCATGACGGAACGGCCAAGCATCGCGAGCCCCTTGTGGTCGGCGAAGTTCACCGACCAGCGTTCGGCCAGCACGTCCGCGGCCATGAACCCCATGTTGTGGCGCGTGCCCTCATATTTCTTGCCGGGATTGCCCAGTCCTGCGATCAGCCAGAAATCCGATGCCATGTCACTCCTTATGTTCCTTGAAAACCTTAAGGATTGTACCCATAGCGTCGGAAACCCGTTAGAGATCGAGATACCAATACGACATATCGTGCATCACGCCTCTCGCATCGGTGGCTGCGGCGGGCAGTTCGCCGAATCCGGTGAAGCCGAACCGGCGCATCAGGGCGATCGATCCGGCATTGTCGGCGAAGATGACGCCGATCGCCTTGCGCATGCCCCGGCCCTTCGCCTCGTCGAGGAGATGGCTCAAGAGGAACGTGCCCACCCCCCTGCCTCGCCATGCGGGGTCGATGTAGTAGGCGAGGTCGGTGACGCCGTCGTACCCGGCGCGGTCGTAGAACACCGACAACGCGCCGAAGGCGATGGTCTTTCCGTCATCGGCTTCGACGATGAACACCCCATAGGGCGGCTTGTGGGATTCGACCCACTGGCGGCGCTGCTCCAAGGTGCGGGGAGTCAGGTCGGCGGTGGATCCGCCCTCGATGACCGAGGCGTTGTAGATGGCGGTGATGGCCGCGAGGTCCTCCGACCCCGCGGCCCGGAAATGGTACGGCGGCGATGACACGGACATGACTCCCGAGATCAGGGTCACTTGTCCAGTTCGAGGGCCTTGTTGAGGGCCTCCTCGAGACGCTTCTGGGCTTCGCCGTAGGAGGCCCAGTCGCCGTCCTTCATCGCGGCCTGCGAGTCCTTCATCGCCTGCGAGGCGTCGGTCAGCGCCTGCTGGAGTTCAGGACTACGGGCGGCCGACGATTCGGAACCGGAGTCGGTCTTTTCGTCGGTCTTGTCATCGCCGGCCGACGACGAGCCCTCGTCACCGGTCTCGTTCTCGGCATCGCCCGCGGCGGCACCGGAGTCGCCCCCGAACACCTGGTCGAGCGCGCCGGTCAGCGTGTCGTCGAAGCCGACCTGATCGCCGAATGCGACGAGCACCTTCTTGAGCAGCGGGAACGACGTGGCGCCCGACGACTTCACGTACACGGGCTGCACGTAGACGAGGCCGCCGCCCAGCGGCAGCGTCAGCAGGTTGCCGCGCACCACCTGCGTGGATCCGGACTGCAGCAGGTTCAGCTCCTTGGACACGTCGGCGTCCGCGTTGAAGTTGTTCTGCGCCTGTCCGGGGCCGGGCACGTTGGAGTCCTTCGGCAGCTCCTGCAGTCGCAGAGTGCCGTAGTTCGGACCGATCTTGCCCTTGGTGGATCCGGCGTCCGAGTCGACGGAGAGGAAGCCGGTGAGGATCTCACGCGTGGACGTGCCGGCGGGGATGTACGAGGAGGTCAGCGAGAACACCGGCTCCTTGGTGCCGCCGGTCTGCAGCGTCAGATAGTAGGGCGGCTGGAGGATGTCCTGATTCTGCTGGGACTGCGATTCGGTCGGGTCGACCGGCGTCTGCCAGAAGTCCTCGCCGGAGTAGTACTGGCTGGCGGAGGTGACGTGGTACTTGGAGAGCAGTTCGCGCTGCACCTTGAACAGGTTCTCCGGGTAGCGCATGTGGCTCATCAGGTCGCCGGAGATCTCGGACAGCTGGTGGTACTGGCCGGGGAAGACCTGCTCCCACGCCTTGATGACCGGATCGTTCTGATCCCACACGTACAGGTCCACCGAGCCGTCGTACGCGTCGACGGTGGCCTTGACGGAGTTGCGGATGTAGTTGGCCTGCTGCGATCCCAGTCCCCTGACCGTGTTCGAAGAGACGGTGGTGGAGTCCTTGGTGGCCGAGCCGAGTTCGGTCATCTGGGAGTACGGGTAGGCGTCGGAGGTGGTGTAGCCGTCGACGATCCACTTGACGCGCCCGTCGACCACCGCCGGGTAGACGCGGCCGTCGAGCGTCAAATACGGGGCCACCTTGGCGACGCGTTCGCGCGGGGAGCGATCGTAGAGAATCTGCGATTCGCTGGTGACGCGATCGGAGAAGAGGATCTGGTCAGAGCCGAAGCGGATCGCGTAGAGCAGGCGGGAGAACAAGTTGCCGACCGACGGACCGCCGTTGCCGTCGAAGGTGTTGGTGGCGCCCTTGGATCCGGTCGGATAGTCGAACTCCCATGCGGCGGTGCCCTTGGGCGCGCCGACGATCGAGTATTCGCTCATGTTCGGAGAGAAGTAGATGCGCGGCTCGTACTTCTGCGATTCGGTGAGCTTGCCCTGGGTGGGGATGCCGGATTCGAAGAACTGCGGCTGTCCGTCGGGGGTCACCTTGTTGCCGTAGGCTGCGACGATGCCGTAGCCGTGCGTGTACACGGTGTGGTCGTTGACCCAGTTGCGGTTGTCGTTGCCGGCGAGGTCGAGCTCGCGGGCGGCGATCACCGTGTCCTGGCTCTTGCCGTCGATCTCGTACTTGTCGACGGCAAGCGAGTCGGCGAAGGTGTAGTACTGCTTGGACTGCTGCAGCTGCTTGAACGTCGGGGAGACGACCTGCGGGTCGAGCAGTCGGATCTGCGCGGTGGTCTCGCCTTCGGAGCTCAGCGCGCCGGATTCGCCCTTCGTGGCGACCTTGTAGTTCTCGGTCTTGAGCTTGTCGAGACCGTAGGCGGCGCGAGTGGCGTCGATGTTGCGCTGGATGTAGGTCGATTCCATCTCCTGCGCGTTCGGGTTGACGCGGAAGCGCTGCAGCAGCGTCGGCCACACCACGGTGAGCGCGATGGAGACGACGGCCACGACGGCGATCGCGACGACCGGGGTGCGCCACGCCCTGAGCGCGGCGGCGGCGCGCACGCCGATCGGCGCGCTGCCTTCGAGCGCATGCGAGCGCATGAGCCACACGCCGAGCACGACGCCGAGAATGGCGACGAGCGCGGCCATGACGAACGTGACCGGAATGGTGGCGTGGACGGTGGTGTAGGTGGCACCGGTGATGCGGCTGCCCTGTTCGGTGAGGCTGGCGAACACGCCGACGATCATCTGCGCGGCGAGGCCGAACATGTTGAGCATGAGCCAGATGCCGATCTGACGGCGGGCTCGTTTGGTGATGGCGAACAGGCCGCGGCCCTTGACCGGCATGGTCAGGCGGATGCCGCCCATCATCACGTGCGTGGCGACGGAGAAGACGATGCCGATGAACAGCAGCATCGAGACGGCGGAGATAGCAAGCCTGAGCCCCGGCAGGATGAACACGTAGAAGCCGTTGTCAAGTCCGAACTGGGGGTCCTTCACGCCGAAGGACTGCGCGTTGAACATGAGCAGCACGTCGGACCAGTTCGCGTTGAACTGGGCGCCGAACATGACGCCGACGATCGCGGAGACGACGACCGCCACGCGTCGGGCGGTCTTCGAACTGACGGTCTGCTTGACCTCGACGACGTCGCCGTTGATGCGGATCGTCGAACCGTCGGAGGCGTCGGGACGGGCGCGGATGGCGAGCCATGCGGAGACGAATCCGACGATCGCCATGACGAGGGCGTAGGCGGCCCACAGGCCGATCTTCACGCCCAGTTCGACCCACACGACCGACTGGAAGCCGAGCTGGCCGTACCACATGAGGTCGGTGATGAAGCGGGAGAGGCCGAAGAAGAGTCCGACGAGGATGACGAGCACGAGCACGAGTCCGATGAGGACCTTCGTGCCACGGCTCGAGCCGTAACCGGACGGTCGGCTCGGCTGGCGCGTGATGCGCGGGAACTGCGGCCCGCGGGGAGGCCGACCGCCGCCGTTCGCATTGCCGGAGGCGTGATGCTCGTCGCCGTCAGCCTCCACGTTGATGATGATGGGGTCGTCGTCGGCCTGTCCGTTGCCGCTGCCGCTGCGTCCCCCGTGCGGTCCGCGCGATCCGCGGGGGTTACGCGGATCGAAATCGGGATCGAACATACCGAGAAAATCTGAGAAAGACATGGTTACAGCCTACAAAAAGGTCAGGAATGTCAATAATCACCCGTTCGCCTGAGGCCGATCGACCGGATTGCGCGCAATACGACGCATGATGCCACATTGTCTCTTCGCCCACGGTGAATGACGATCGACCGGCGCCGGGACCGGGGAGCATGGCTCCGGGTATTGTCGTGTGCGATATCGCGGATATCGTGAATGGCGATCACAACGATTGGTGACGGGAACGTGAGGGACGAACGATGGCGAGGCAACGGGAGCATGGCGGCAGGCGGCGCGACGTGTACGGCAGGGCCGGTCGACAGGGGCAGCACGCCGGGCGACGCCCCATACGACGCCGGGGCGCGGGTACTAGAGCGATCGCGCTGACGCTGACCGCGCTGGTCGCCGTGGTCGCGCTGGTCGCCGCGTTCCTTCTCGTACCGGATCTGCGCCGGATGATCGGTTTCGGCGGTTCCGGGGACGATGCGGCGAGCACGTCGTCGAATCCGTCATCGGATCGGTCGTCGCAGGCGGACGGTGACGTGTCGCGCGGCACGGCCCCCTCCCCCACCGACCCCGCTCTGACGAAGGCGCGCAGGCTGGTCGCGGACATGAGCCTCGAGGAGCAGGTGGGGCAGCTGGTGATGGCGCCGCTGTTCGCCGGCGATGACGCGTCGGTGCTGAAGACGGCGATCGCGGATCGTCATGTCGGATCGGTGCTGATCATCGGCAACTGGAGGAACGGCGTCACGGGCGTACGCAAGGCGACCGATGCGCTGCAATCGTACGCGCCGGACGGCAATCGCCTCATCATGGCCACCGATCAGGAGGGCGGCCTGGTGCAGCATCTCAAGGGCACCGGATTCGACACGATGCCGAGCGCCGTGCAGCAGGGTACGATGTCGACGGATGCGCTGCGCCAGTCGGCCGCCCGATGGGGCACGCAGCTCGGGGAGGCCGGCATCAACGTGGATCTCGCGCCGGTGCTCGGCACGGTGACGATCGAGAGGAAGTCGAACGCCCCGGTTGGCGCGCTCGATCGAGACTTCGGTCTCGACGCGGCCGGCAACGCGGCGCATGGCGCGGCGTTCGTCGAGGGGATGCGCGACGCCGGCGTCCAGTCGTCGATCAAACACTATCCGGGGTTGGGCGCGGTGCAGGGCAACACCGACTTCACCGCGAACGGCATCACCGACACGACCACCACCGCGGACGGCACGCAGATCGGCGCGTTTCATACGGTGCTCGATCAGGCGAAACCGGCGATGGTGATGATGTCGCTCGCCACCTATCAAAGAATCGACCCGAATAACCCGGCCGCGTTCTCCCCGACGATCGTCGATGGGCTGCTGCGCGGCACGCATGGCTTCGACGGCGTCGTCACCTCCGACTCCCTGTCGGCTGAAGCGGTGGGCCACATCCCCACCGACCAGCTGGGCGTCAAATTCATCGAGGCCGGCGGCGACCTCGCCTGCATCGGTCAGAGCGCCGACATCGAGCCCATCCTCAATGGCCTCAACGCGAGGGCCAACAGCGATCCGGCGTTCGCGCAGAAGGTCACCGAATCCGCCACCCGCGTCATGCGGCTTAAGGTGCAAATGGGACTGGCCTAGCGGAAAAAACGCAACATCCGGGATCAACGAAGTGGCGGTCGGGCGTTCATCGTGTTGAGACCGTAAAGACTTGGCCAGCGCGGCCCGGAGCGAGTCGCAATGAGATGAACGCCCGACCGCCACGTCCCACGCATGAAACCGGACTACGCCCGATACAGCCCGTGCTTGCCGATGTACTGCACCACGCCGTCGGGCACGAGATACCACACCGGCTCGTCGTGCTCGGCCCTTCGCCGCACGTCGGTGGAACTGATCGCCAGCGCCGGGATCTCGAGCGTGTCGACCTTACCCTCGGGCAACTTCACGCCTTCCGGCGAGGAGTAGCCCGGACGCGTGACCGCGACGAAGTGTGCGAGATCCCACATCTTCTCCGCGTCCTTCCACTGCATGATCTCGGCGACCGCGTCCGCGCCGGTGATGAAGAACAGGTCGGCGTCCGGGTGCTGGGCGCGGATGTCGCGCAGCGTGTCGATCGTGTAGGTGACGCCGGGCCGGTCGATGTCGACTCGGCTGACGGTGAACTTCGGGTTGGAGGCGGTGGCGATGACCGTCATCAGGTAGCGGTCCTCGGCGTTGGTGACGTGCTTGTCGAGCTTGAACACCGGCCGTCCGGTGGGCACGAAGATGACCTCATCGAGGTCGTACACCCATGCGACTTCGGAGGCGGCGACCAGGTGGCCGTTGTGGATCGGGTCGAAGGTGCCGCCCATGATGCCGATGCGCGGAGTGGCGTGCCAGTTGCCGCGTGCGGAGCGACGCATGCCCGCACGCCCCGCCATGCCTTCGGCCCCGCCGGTGCCGGGCGCGCCGACGTTGGACATGTTGGCCGTGGCGGACACGGAGTCGGCGGACAGATCGGCCATCCGGCGTTCCTCGCTCACGCTCGCTCCCCCTTGTAGATGCCGTCTCCTGCCGTGGTGCCGTCCGACTCGCGCTCCTCGGCCCGTTCGGTCTCCTGTTCGATCTCGGCGGCCGTCGGATCGTCGTCCTTCGGGTCGATCTTGCCCATGTCCTCGTCCCATTCGTCCTGCACGACGCGGCGGATCTCCGCGAAAGTCGGCAGGGGGAAGTCGGGTTGGAACATGCGGCGCACCTCGGCCACGCGTTCGGTGACGCGGATCAGGGTGTCGGTCATGCCGTCGACGTCGCCGTCGCGTTCGAGCGCGGAGAATCGGGCGATGTACTCCTCCATCATCTCCATGTGGCCGCGCATGGCCTTGAGCTGGGCGTCGTCGAGATCGACGACGTCGGGCGCATCCTCGTCGGGCCAGCCGATGAGCACCGCGTCGGCGTACTCGAGGGAGGCACGCTGGGAGGCGGAGGCGATGCCGTCCTCGATCTGCACGAGGAAGACGTAGCGTACGATGCTCAGGCGTTCGGCCGCGATCTTGAGCCCGCAGCGCGGATCGTCCAGATCGAGGTCGGTGCGCAGTTCGGTGATCGGCACGCTCATGCCGTCGTCGGCATTGTCGATAGCGGTTCCGTTGGTCTCGTTCATGTCGTTCTTGTCGCTCACGTCGTTCATATCGTTGGTGGTCGTGGTCGTCTCGTTGCCGCTCATGCGCGTACCTGCCCCCGGCCGTAGCCGATCCATTTCGTCGTGGTCATCTCGGTCAGTCCCATCGGCCCGCGGGCGTGCATCTTCTGCGTGGAGATGCCCAGTTCGGCGCCGAAGCCGAATACGCCGCCGTCGGTGAATCGCGTGGACGCGTTGACCATGACGACCGCGGAGTCGATGCGCGAGGTGAACTCCTCGATGGCGGTGTAGTCCTCGGCGATGATCGATTCGGTGTGTCCGGTGGAGTGCGTGTTGATGTGGTCGATGGCCTCGTCGAGCGAGTCGACGACCTTGACGCCGATCTTCAGGGCCAGGTATTCGGTGTCCCAGTCCTCGTCATTCGCGTGGACGAGCAGGTCCGCCGGGTGGTCGGTGGCGTCGATGATCGCGTAGGCGCGTTCGTCGGCGTGGATCTCGACACCTCGCTCGAACAGGGCGGCGGCCGCGTAGGGCAGGAACACGTCGGCGACGTCGGCGTGGACGAGCAGCTTCTCGGCGGCGTTGCACACGCCGACGCGCTGCGTCTTGGCGTTGATGAGGATCGGGATGGCCTTGGCCGGGTCGCCCGAGGCATCGACGTAGATGTGCACGTTGCCGGCACCGGTTTCGATGACGGGCACCTTCGAGTTGGCGACGACCGCCTGGATGAGACCCTTGCCGCCTCGCGGCACGAGCAGGTCGATGTGGCCGCGCGCCTCCATCATCGCGGTGGCGCCGTCGCGTCCGAAGTCGTCGACGGAACCGACGAGCGCCGGATCGTAGTCGCGCGCGCGCAGCACGTCGCCGATGACGGCGAGCGTCGCGGCGTTGGTGCGTTCGGCCGCGTGCCCGCCGCGCAGGATCGCGGCGTTGCCGGATTTGAGGCACAGGGACGCGACGTCGACGGTGACGTTGGGTCGCGCCTCGTAGATCATGCCGATGACGCCGATCGGCACGCGCGTCTGGTTGAGGCGCAGGCCGTTGGGCAGGGTGTAGCCGCGCACGATCTCACCGATCGGATCGGGCAGCGTGGCGACGTGGCGCACGCCGTCGGCGGCGGCCTTGACGCGCGCCTCGTCGAAGCGGAGACGATCGAGCTTGCCCGCGTCCATGCCCGCCTCGCGCGACGAATCCATGTCAAGCGCGTTGGCGGCGGCGATCTCGCCGGCCCGGGCATCAAGCGCGTCGGCGATCGCGTTGAGCAGGGCGTTCTTGGAGTCGGTGTCGGCCTGCGCGAGCGATCGTTGGGCGCGGGCGGCGGCGTCGGCGCGGGCGCATACCGCGTCGAACACGGTTGACGGAATCATGGCTTCCTCACTGTTCGTCATAACCATCCACCTTAGCGCACGTTGAGGTCAGATATGGGGCCTGATGCACCGATGTCGGGCCGAATATGCCGCGAGGCCCCCGCCTGCTGACGGGAGCCTCGTCGATCGGCTACGGATCGGCCGGAATCCCGGTGACCGGAGCCTTCTTGGTGGATCTAGTGGATCTGGTCGAGATCCGGGTAGAGCGGGAAGTCCTCGACGAGCTTGTCGACGCGGGCCTTCAGCGCGTCGACGTCGGCGGACGGGCCGGCGGCGAGCGCGGTGCCGATGATGTCGGCGACCTCCTCGTACTCCTTGGGTCCGAAGCCGCGGGTGGCAAGCGCGGAGGCGCCGATCCTCAGGCCCGAGGCGACGGACGCGGGGCGCGGGTCGAACGGTACGGTGTTGCGGTTGATGGTGATGCCGCAGGCGGCGAGGAGGTCCTCGCCCTGCTTGCCGTCCATTTCGCTGTTGCGCAGGTCGACCATGACGAGGTGCACGTCGGTGCCGCCGGTCAGGACGGTGATGCCGTTGGCCTTGACGTCGTCAGCGAGGAGTCGCTCGGCGATGATCTTGGCGCCGTCGAGGGTGCGCTGCATGCGATCCTTGAACTCGGGGGTGCCGGCGACCTTGAAGCTGACGGCCTTGCCGGCGATGACGTGCATGAGCGGGCCGCCCTGCTGGCCGGGGAAGACGGAGGAGTTGAGCTTCTTGGCGTACTCCGCACGCGCGAGGATGAAGCCGGAGCGCGGGCCGCCGAGGGTCTTGTGCGCGGTGGAGGAGACGACGTCGGCGTACGGCACGGGGCTTGGGTGGAGTCCCGCGGCGACGAGTCCGGCGAAGTGGGCCATGTCGACCCAGAACTTGGCGCCGACCTCGTCGGCGATCTCCTTCATCGCCTTGAAGTCCTCGATGCGCGGATAGGCGGACCAGCCGCCGATGATCATGGCGGGGTGGGTTTCGAGGGCGCGCTGGCGGATGATCTCCGGGTCGATGCGGAAGGTCTCGGGGTTCACGCCGTAGGCTTCGGCGTGGTAGAAGCGACCGGAGAAGTTGATCTTCATGCCGTGGGTCAGGTGTCCGCCGTGGTCGAGGGCGAGGCCGAGGACGGTGTCGCCGGGCTTGACGAGCGCCTGGTAGACGGCGGCGTTGGCCTGCGCGCCGGAGTGGGGCTGGACGTTGGCGTATTCGGCGCCGAACAGCTTCTTGGCGCGTTCGCGGGCGATGGTCTCGATCTGGTCGACGTACTCGCAGCCGCCGTAGTATCGGCGTCCCGGATAGCCTTCGGCGTACTTGTTGGTGAGCACGGAGCCCTGGGCCTGGAGGACCGCGCGCGGCACGAAGTTCTCGGAGGCGATCATCTCGAGGCCGTCCTGCTGGCGGTGCAGCTCGGAGTCGAGCAGCTCGGCGATCTCGGGGTCGGCGGCGCTGATGGGCGCGTTGAAGGCGTCGGTGGCTTTCTGGGCGAGTGGTGAAGCGGTCATCTGTGCTCCTTTGTCGGTGTGGGCAACGACTGGCATGCCGTTTGGGCGTCGAGTGTACGACGTGTTTGTGGCCATGCTGTTTCCTGCACGTGCCGAATTGGGCGAATTGTCCCGGCGATTGGCAGAAAACCACGGGACATGCCGTCTCGGCATATGGACTTGACCATGCTTTCCCCCCGATCGGCAGACACGCCCTCGGCGTCTGTTGGCCACCCGTCCCGTCGGGCGATCTGTCATGCGAGACGCCGCACCGTCTACGCCCATGCCGCACGCTAGACTGGTGGGGATTCGTTTCACCCCTTAAGGCTTTCGTCATTTTCAAGGATTAAGGATTCAACCGTGGCAACCACCTTCCATTCCACACGCTCCACCACCGACTCGCTGACCGCCAAGCAGGCGATCCGCAAGGGAATCGCCGATGACGGCGGCCTGTTCGTCTCGGACGAACTGGGCAAGACCAAGGTGGACGTCGCCTCGCTCGCGGGCAAGTCGTACCAGCGGATTGCCGCCGAAGTGCTCGGCGCTCTGCTGCCCGACTTCACGGCCGAGGAGCTGGGCCAGTGCATCGCCGACGCGTACGGCGACCAGTGGTCGGACGATCGCATCACCCCGCTGAAGGAGCTGGGCGAGGACTACATCCTCGAGCTGTTCAACGGCCCGACCTCCGCGTTCAAGGACGTGGCGCTGCAGATCCTGCCGCGTTTCATGGCGCACACCACGCCTGCCGGAGGAGATGCGGACGAGAGGATCATGATCCTGACGGCCACGTCGGGCGACACCGGCAAGGCGGCGCTGGCGGGCTTCGCCGATGCGCCGGGCACCGCGATCACCGTCTTCTACCCGGAAGGCAAGGTCAGCCAGGTCCAGGAGCTGCAGATGGCCACGCAGGCGGGCTCCAACGTGAACGTCGCCGCGGTCGAGGGCAATTTCGACGACGCGCAGACGGCCGTCAAGAACATCTTCGGCGACCATGAGCTGGCCGCGCGCCTCGCCGCCGACTCGCACGTCGTGCTCTCCTCGGCGAACTCGATCAACGTGGGCCGCCTCGTGCCGCAGGTCGTCTACTACTTCTCCGCGTACGCGCAGCTGCTGGAGCGTCAGATCATCAACGTGGGCGACGAGGTCGAGTTCGTCGTGCCGACCGGCAACTTCGGCGACATCCTCGCCGGCTACTACGCCAAGCTCCTCGGCCTGCCGGTCAAGCACCTCGTGGTCGCCTCCGACAAGAACAACGTGCTGTTCGACTTCCTGACGACCGGCACGTACAACCGCCAGCGCCCGTTCTACCAGACGATCAGCCCGTCGATGGACATCCTCGTCTCCTCGAACCTCGAGCGCATGCTCTACTACTTCTCCGAAGGCGACACGCGCCTGATCACGATGCTCATGAACGACCTCAAGAACTGGGGCACGTACGAGATCCCGGAGGACCTGCTGGCCAAGATCCGCCAGCTGTTCGGCTGCGGCTGGGCGAACGAGGACCAGGTGCGCGAGATGATCGCCGACTGCTGGAAGCGGAACCGCTACGTCATCGACCCGCACACCGCGTGCGCGTACTTCGTGGCGCAGCAGATGCCGCGCGACCCGCTCACCCCGCGCGTGATCCTCGCGACCGCGAGCCCGTACAAGTTCCCGCGCGTCGTCAACGAGGCGCTCGGCTTCGACGCGACCGGCACCGATTTCGACTGCATGGACGTGCTCGCCCGCGAGACCGGCACCACCGCCCCGGCCGCCCTGCGAGGCCTCGAGACCGCCGACGTGCGCTTCGACACGGTCGTCCCGATCGACGGCATGGAGCCCTTCGTCGAACAGTCCGCCAAGGCCCTGTGATCGAATGATGGAATCGGCCTAACGCGACCGATTCCATCACAGTAAAGCGCTGAGGGCGAAGGGGAGGCCTATGACGACGAGCAGGAGGATGACGGCACCGACCCAGACGACGGGACGGGCCATGTTGACCGTCCAGCCGACGCCGAAACGCTTGGGCACCCAGACTGCCGGGTCGTCACGGTTTGCGTAGATGACGCCGCCGTACCAGTAACGGTCCTCGTCCCACGGCATCGTCTCGTCGTCCGCTCCCCCAGCGTCGACCCGCGAGCCGTTCTGTCCGTAGAACAGCACGACCACGATGCCGCCGACGAACGCGAGCATGCCGGCGAACGTACCGGCCAGCCCGACCGTACCGAGATCGAGCACTCCGATCGTGCCGAGCTGCACGGTCATGCCGATCCCCGCGGTCACGGCCACGCCGACGACCAGCACGTACACGCTCCACGCGCGTGCCATCGACGCGTACCGCCGCGCCGAATGCACCGGCGAGTCCGCGTCGACCGGACGCCTCGCATACAGGACGGCCGCATGCGCGCCGGTCATCACGGCGGCGAGGATCAGCTCCGTGAGCGGCGCGAACCAGATCACGAACGGGCTTTTGTCGGCCCATCCGTCGACGACCCCGGCGGCGTTTGTATGGATCGGCACACGCTGCGGCATGCCGCCGTACCCCGCATATCCGACGATGATCGTCGTCGCGATGATGACGACGTAGACGAGGTCCCACCACAGCGACAGCGGCCGCGCGAACGTGTCGTCGGCAACGACCGCCATGCGTTTCGCACCCGTCGCCGTCCAGCCGCGTTCACGCTTCATCGTATTCCCCTTGATCGCTGACCGTTGACGTCAATCTACAGCTCCAGACTACAGCTCCTTGGCGAGATAGAACCGGCAGGAGACTCGGAACGAGACCGCAAGCGCGAGCGCGGCCGTGGCGATGCCGATGACGGTGAGGATCGGGACCAGCATCATGTTGCCGGCCAGTGCGACGACCTCATCGAGGACTCGGTCGAGCACGGCCTTGGGAACCAGCGCCGTCACCGCGGCGAGACCGCCCACCGCCGCGAAACAGAGCGCCAGAACGACGACCATGAACCAGATCCCGACCTTCTGGATGGAGAACCGGTACATCAGCGGGCAGAGCAGGGACACCATGATGAGATACACCCATATCAGGCAGACGGAGATCCCGCCGAAGTACCCCGCGCCCGCGGCGCCGACGACGGCCAGCCCAGCCCACGTGAGCAGACAGGAGACCAGCAGCAGGCCGGCGGAGGTCAGCAACAGCAGATACCGCCCCGCCACCTGATGCCGGCGCGACACCGGTATCAGACCATTCAGCCAGCCGCCGTGCCCTTGCTGCTCGTACATGAACGGGTACATCAGGATGAGCACGTAGATGTATATGGCGGCGCCGAACACGCCGCCGGTCAGGGCTTCCATATGGGCCGCGGCGACGGCCGTGACCAGCACCGGCACGGCAAGCACGGCGGCGGGGACCCACATCCACCCCTGGGAGGAGACCTTGTGCCAGTCCATGCGGTACGCCCGCAGAACCGATCGCATCGTGGGGTTCATTGCTCCGATCCTTTCCCTGCGGCTTGCGCGTCGCGCGTGTTGGTGAGTCTGATGATGTCGTCGATCGACGCGGGTTCGACGCCGAGACCGACCCGTCCGTGAAGCGCGCGGCCGACGCCCTCGGCGCGCACAAGCGCATCGAACCCCGTCTCATAGGCGTGGACGCCGACGGCCGCGCCGCGCATCGCGTCGTCAAGATCGTCGGGACCGCCCTTGACGATGCGGAACGACTCCTCGAACTCGTCCTTCGGGCCGGTGTAGTAGAGCCGCCCGCCGGTGATGTAGGTGATGAAGTCGGCCGCGCGTTCGAGGTCGGCGGTGATGTGCGTGGAGAACAGGACGCTGCGCTCGCCGTCGGCGACGAAGTCGCGCAGCAGGTCCATGAGGTCGTCGCGGGCGAGCACGTCGAGGCCGGCGGTCGGCTCGTCGAGGATGAGGAGCCTTGCGTCGTGGCTCAGGGCGATCGCGAGCATGAGCTTCATCTGCATGCCGCGGGAGAGCTCGCTGACACGCTTGGCCGGGGCGAGGCCGAATCGCTTCAGGTATCCGTCGAACTTGACGGCGTCCCACGTCGAGTACATATCCGCCATCGTGCGGCCGACTTTGCCGACACGCCACTGGTCGACGAGGTAGCTGGAGTCAAAGACGACGCCGAGCCGGTCCTTGACTTGCTCCTCATCGGCGATGCCGTCAAGACCGAACACCCGGATCTCGCCGGCGTCGCGACGGACCATGTTGAGGATGAGCTTGATGAGGGTCGACTTGCCGGCGCCATTCGGGCCGATGAGTCCCATGATGTAGCCGGCCGGCAGGTCGAAGGTCACGTCGTCGAGCATGAACCCGGAATCATAGTGTTTCGTGACGCCGGTGACGGACAGGATCGGCGTCCCGCCGCCCGGACCGCCGGACACGACGTTCACATTCGCGGTGTTCATCGCGTATCTCCTTTCATATGACTGCGGCCACCCCGCACGACGCCAACGGCGCACGCGGGGCGGTCATCGCTGCCTGCGATACTCCTGAACGAGCATCGACCCGACCTGTTCCAGCGGCAGGCCCGCGGCCTTGGCGGCCGAGACCGCCTCGGCGAGGCTCGCCCGCACCCGGGTTTCGAGCTGACGTCTCATCAGCTCGTTGCCCTTGTCCATGACGAACGTGCCCTTGCCCTGGATGTTCTGCACCACGCCCTCGTCGGCCAGTTCGTTGTACGCCCTGGTGACGGTGAGCACGGAGATGCGCAGCTCCTTGGCGAGCTTCCTCAGGGAGGGCAGCGCCTCCCCCGCCTTGAGCTCGCCGTCCAAGACGGCGGTGCGGATCTGGGTCTTGATCTGCTCGTAGATGGGTTCGCCGGACACGGATGAGATGATCAGCTTCATTCATGCCCTCTTTCCATAGGTGTGATTACCGTCCAGCTGTTTAGCTGTTATACATAACAGTATAACTATTATGGCTGACTGTCAAGGTCAGCGCCATAACAGTCATGCAGCGAATCGTTCTCAATAACGAAAGTGTGAACCAACCGAACGATTCCAAACAATCGAACATCACCCGAAATCATTGAGATTCCGGCGTTCCCCGGTCACATATGTGCGATTGACGCAGCGTCAACCCTCACACGTTTGCTATTGAGAACGCTTCGCTGCAAGCCGCATGTGAATAGACGGTTAACGCCGTCGTGCCGGAGCCATCACCCTGCATACAATGGCCGCACGAAGGGAGCCATCATGCCAGACAACGCCGTTACCTTGCGCAAGACCGAACCGAATGACTACCCGCTGCTCGAGCAGTGGTGGAACGACCAGAACGTCGCCAACGGAGCACGTGTCGACACCGCCCCGATCCCCGGCGACGCCGTCGACAAGCTGTTCCACTCCTTCAGCGACGAGGATTCCGACCACCGCTTCGGCCGAACGATCCTCGACCCGAACGGCAACCCGGTCGGGCACCTCGCCGCGTGGGATTCCGTCGACCCGGACCGCAACCCCACGATGGCGATCCTCATCGGACCGTACTTCCAGGACCGCGGCTACGGCAGCCAGGCCATGAAGCTCGGCATCCGACTCGCCGCCGAACAGCTCGGGGCGAAGACCATCACCGTCAAGGTGTGGTCGTTCAACCTGCGCGCCCGCCACATGTACGAGTCGCTCGGCTTCAAGGAGGTCGACCGCAACCCGAACGCCGTGAACCGCGACGGACGCTCCTTCGACGAGGTGATCTACAAGGCGCCGGTCAGCCGCCTGCTGGACCGCATCGCCGCCGAGGTCGTCGAACGCGAGGAGGGCGAGGAGCTGGAGCGCCGCCGCTACGAGGCCGAACGCCCCTCCGACCTGCTGCCGGTGCGGTAGGCGCGACCGGCTCCTACGCGCGACGGTGACTCGCCTTGATGACCGATCGCCGTCGCGCGCGGGGGTTCCGGGTGCGGGCGTTCTGCTCCCGCCCGCGACGCTCGTTGGCGACGACGCGCGCCGCCTCGGCCAGCTCCCGTTCGATCGAGGGCAATCCCGCGGCGGCACGACGGGCGTTCTCACGCGCATGGTCGCGCGCCTCCTTGCGCTCGCCGGCGACGGAGCCGGGAGTCGGGAACCAGCGCAACTGCACGAGCGTCTGCGCGAGGTTCCATAGGTTGTTCGTCATCCAGTAGAGCAGCACGCCGAACGGGAGCGTGAACCCGGAGACGACGTAGATCGCGGGGAACAGGAACGCGGCCATCCGCTGCGTGCGGAACTGCGGCGATTCCATCGTCTCGCGCGGCGTGTTGCGGTGGATGAGTATCCATTGCATTGCGAACATCGTCAGGCACATGATCGCGACGACCGTGACGATGACGGCACGCGAGCCATCGCCCGACGCCGTGCCGAACGATTCGGACAGGCGTACTCCGGCGATCGACGACGATTCGACGTCGCCCGCGATCGCCCGGTCGAGTCCGCCGAGCGGCTCGGACGCGCCGGACGCGATGGCCGGCAGCGATTGCAGCACGTAGTACAGGGAGCACAGGATCGGCGCCTGGATGAGCGCCGGCATGCACGAGCCGAGCGGGTTGGCGCCGGACTCCTGCTGCAACGCCATGATCTCGCGCTGCATCGCCTCCTTGGAACGCGGGTCGCTGCGCGAGGCGTACTTGCGTTGGATGCGTTGGATCCTGGGCTGGATGGCCTGCATGGCGCGCATGCCGTGCATCTGTCGGACGAACAGCGGGATCAGGCATACGCGGATGACGACGACGAGGCACATGACCGCGAGGCCCCATGTGGTGCCGGGGCCGTCGGGCATGCCGAGGGCGGTGAACAAGGCGTGGATGAGGGTGAGCAGCTGGGCGATGACCCATTCGATGGGTCGCAGCGCCTGAAACAGGAAATTCATGGGATTCATGGGAAAACGCTTCTCCGATGCAAAGGACAAAAGGATCTGAACCGTTGGCGGACCGACGAAATGGGTCCGCGGGAATACGGCCTGTGCCGCGGCGCAAGCCATGCCGGGCAAGGCGAAAAATCACAGAGAAATGTTCAGATCCGAGGATCGGGAAGCGTGTAGCGCGCCCAGCTGGGCACCCACTGCGGGCGCGACCATGAGCGCACGGCGTTCATCACGCGGGTGTCGAAGCGGAAATCACGCGGCAACGGCCGACGTGCGGCGATGGCTCCTGACGAAACGGACACGCATACGACGCGGCGAACCGCAACCGCGAGGACGGTGACGACGCACGGGACCACCAGCGCGGCGATCAGGGTCAGACCGGAGGCATGCGGCGCAATCGTACGGAAGGCGATCCCGAAGGCGACGGCGGGCAGCAGGAACACCGCGAAGACGGCGAACAGCATCAGGTACGCGGCATAGCCCAGCCGCGTGCTCACCCTGATGCCGTCCATGCCCGTCGTGCCCTTCGTCCGATTGCCTGATTGACCGACCACCCGATTCGATCGACGCCGCCCAGTATACGCCTACAGGTCGCGCGGGGCGTTGCGGAAGTCGAAGAGGACGCCGTCGGCGAGCTCGCAGATCTCGGGCCAGTCGGCGTCGGAGGAGTCGTCGTGCATGGCCCAGACCGTCATACCGACGGATTTCGCGGAGCGGATGGCGACGAGCAGGTCCTCGAAGACCGTGCAGTCGGCGGGTTCGACGCCGAGACGGCGTGCGGCGAGCAGGTAGACGTCCGGACGGTCCTTGCCGACGTCGTTGGCGTCGTCGACGGAGACGATCTCGTCGAAGAGGTCAAGCATGCCGACGTGGCCCAGCGCCGGTTCGCGCAGGCGCGGCGGCAGGGAGGTCGCGACGCCGAGGCGCACGCCGCGGGCCTTGAGCTCCCTCAGGTAGTCGAGTGCGCCGGGTTTGGCCTCGACCTGCGTGGCGTAGGCGACGCGCGCCATCTCATCCCACTCGTCCATGAGCTGCTCGGGCGTGTCATTGAGGCCGAAGCGCGCGATCGTGTATTCGGCGATCTGCCTGAACTGCATCGGCGCGACCTTGGCCATGTAGTCGTCGGGCACGGGGATACCGCGGCGGGCGAGGAAGTCGATGTCGACCTGATCCCATACGCCCATCGAGTCGAGGAGCGTCCCGTCCAGATCGAAGATCGCGGCCTTGCGTGATCCCTTGTTATCAGCAGTGGTCATAGGTCGCTCTCCTTGAGCAGTTCGCGGGCATGGTCGAGGGAGGCCTCCGATTCGGAGCCGGAAAGCATGCGGGCGATCTCGCGCACGCGGGCGTCGTCGCGCACCTCGGCGACGGTGGTGACGACGCCGACCGCGTCATCGTCGGCGTCCGGCGGCTCCTTGGTGACGACGAACTGCGCGTCCGCCCAGGAGGCGACCTGCGCCAGATGCGTGACGACGATGACCTGCGAGCTTACGGCGAGACGGGCGAGGCGACGCCCCAGTTCGACGGCCGTCTTGCCGCCGACGCCGGCGTCGACCTCGTCGAAGATGAACGTCATGTCGGCGTTCGCCACGCCATCATGTCCGGCGCGCATGTCCGCGGCGGACAGCTCCATCGCGAGCATCAGACGGCTCAGCTCACCGCCGGACGCGCTCTTGCCCATCGGCCTTTCGGGCGCGCCCTCGTACGCGGTGAACAGGAATGCGATGTCGTCGCCGCCGTTCGCGTCGAGCGGATCATCCCCTTCACGCGGAGTGACGGCGATGCGCAGCGACGCGCCGTCCATCGCAAGCGAGGACAGCTCCCCGGTGACGCGCGAGGCGAGTTCCTCGGCCGCCCTTCGTCTGGCATCCCCCAGCTCGCCGGCGGCCGCGAGCGCGGCATGGTAGAGCCGCGTGCGCTCGCCCTCCAGTTCGGCGAGCTTCTCCGGGGAAGCGTCGAGGTCCTCGATGTCGAAGGCGGCCTTGTCGCGCCATGCGATGACGTCCTCGATGGTCGGCCCCCAACGGCGGGTGAGTTCGTCGAGGTCGTGGATACGGGAGTTCAGCGTGTCGAGGTCGACGTCGCCGAGATCCTCGTCCAAATGGCCGGACAGGGAGAACACGACGTCCGCGAGATCGGCGTTGAGCGATTCGAGCCGGTCGGCGAGTTCGGTGAAATCGCCCGAGGCGTGGATGGCGCGCAGCGCCTGCGCGGCCTGCAGCAGCTGTTCGGAGGCGCCGACCGTCTCGGGGTCGCCGTCATAGCCGACCTGCCCCGGGTCGAGGGCTGCGAGTGCACGGGAGACCCCTTCGGCGATGTCCGCGGCGTTCTCGATCCGGTCGCGCTTGGCCTTGAGCTCCTCGATCTCGCCGGGATGCGGGTCGGTCTCGTTGATGCGTGCGATGGATTCGCGCAGGTAGTCGGCCTGCTGCCGGGCGGAGGACTCCTGCGAGCGCAGCCGCTCGAGCCGCCCGTCCATGTCCGTCAGCGCGCCGAATGCCGTGCGGTAGGCCGCGAGCTCCGCCTCGTCCGCGGCGACGTGGTCGAGGAACTCCCGCTGACGTGCCTGCGAGGCGATCCTCAACTGTTCGGCCTGGCCGTGGATGGTGACGAGTCGGCCGGCGACCTTCGCCAGCACGGAGCGTGGCACGGTCTTGCCGCCGAGTACGGCGCGCGAGCGGCCGTGAACGGGCACGGTGCGCGCGAGGAAGAGTTCGTCGTCCTCCGGTTCGATGCCAGCCTGACGGGCGATCGCGGCGGCGTCGAGCGAGTCGTCGTCCTCACCCTCCCCCGTGCCGTTCGCGGACGTGTCCCCGGACGGCGACAACGCGAAGATGCCCTGCGCCCATGCCTTGTCGGCGCCGGGCGAGACGCGCTTGGCATCGGCCGGACCGCCGGAGATCAGCGAGAGGGCCGACAGCAGCATCGACTTGCCGGCACCGGTCTCGCCGGTGATCGCGGTCATGCCCGCGGCCGGCGCGATGATCGCGGAACGGATGGGGCCGAGCGAGCGGATGGAGAGCTCCTCAAGCATCAGCTGGCATCCTCCGATCGGGTTTTCTGCCCGTGGGCGGCCTGTTCTCGCCATCCGACGACCGGCAGGTCGAACTTGGTGACGAGCCGGTCGGTGAACGGCGCGCCGGAGAGCCTCGCAAGCCGCAGCGTCCCGCGCGAGGCGCGCACGTCGACGCGCGTGCCCTTCGGCAGGGCGCGCTGGCGGCGGCCGTCGCAGCAGATCCAGCCGTCGGACATCGAATCGTCGAGGATGGTCATCGTGAACGTGGAGTCGGCGCCGATGATCAGCGGGCGGGCGAACAGGGCGTGCGCGGCGAGCGGCACGAGCTGGAGGGCCTTCACGTTCGGCCACATGATCGGCCCTCCCGCGGAGAACGCGTACGCGGTGGATCCGGTGGGCGTCGAGACGATGACGCCGTCGGCGCCGAACGAGCTCATCTCCACGCCGTCGACGCTGATGGACAGTTCGACCATCTTGCCGCGGTCGGCGCGTTCGAGCGTGATATCGTTCAGCGCCCAGTTCTCGATCGGCCTGTCGGCGCCGGGCAGCCACACGTCCACGTGGGCGATCATGCGCTCGTCGATCGAATAGTCACGTTCGGCGATGCGTCGGATCGCCTCGTCCATCTGGAAGCTCTCGAACTCGGCGAGGAAGCCGACGTGCCCCATGTTGACGCCGATGATGGGCGTGCGCGTGCAACGCACGAGTTCGGCGGCGCGCAGGATCGTGCCGTCGCCGCCGAGCACGACGACGATCTCGGTGTCCTCCCCCACGACAGCCGGCTGCACGTCGAACGCGGGCGGCTCGAGGTTGTCGACGATCCTGACCTCGAAGCCGGCGTCGCGCAGCTGACCGACCGCTTCGGACACCACCGTGCCGCTTTGACGCAATCTGGTGTGAGTCACCACCACCGCATGACGGACACCGGCCATCGCATCCCCTTTTCCCGTGAAGCACGTCAAGAATTCGGACAAATGTTTCAATACGCTTCAATCCTAACCGACGCGAGCGAAGAGCGGAACACGCTGGCCGGGATGTTGTTGCCTATCACCTCGCCGGCGCCAGGCAGACGCAGCCAACGCACGGTGGGGAGCATGGGGCATACAATGCGAGGCGTAAGGAATCCGTTAGCAAGGTGCATCGCGCACGCCGCGCGAGAGGGAGACGAATGACGAACCCCGTCTTTGACGAATCCTCCTCGAACCGCGAATCCTCGCGCGGCTTCGCCTGGTGGTTCTCCGGCAATTCGTTCGCGAAGGCCGCCGACGAGGACCGGCGCACGCACGCACGCGGCTTCGTCCAGCACATGGTCTCCCGCCCGGGGCAGCTGACCATACTGTACTTCCTCGTGCTGGTGGTCGTCTCGACCACCCTGCTCATGATCCCGCCGTCCACGCCGAGGGGCGAGACGACGACGTTCTCTACCGCGCTGTTCACCGCCGTCTCCGCACTGTCTACATGCGGCATCTCGATCGTCAACTCGACGACGCACTGGACGCTGTTCGGACAGGCGGTGCTGCTCGTCTCCGTCCAGCTCGGCGGCATCGGCGTGATGACGTTCGCCTCGCTGATCACGCTGGCGATCAACCGGCACATGAAGGCGGCGCAGCGGCTGCTGACCGCCACCGAACTCGGCACCACGAAGCTCAGCGAGATCCGGGGCGTGCTGAGCGTGGTCCTCACCGTCTCCCTGATGATCGAGGCGATCACGTTCGTGGCGCTGTTCCCGGGCCTGCTCAACGTCAATTCGGGCGACTGGCGCAAGTCCCTGTGGGAGTCGCTGTTCTTCGCGGTCATGTCGTACAACAACGCGGGCTTCACGCCGGACAACGCGGGCCTGCACGTCAACAGCTGGGGCGTGGGACTGCCGATCATGATGTCCGCGTTCTGCGGCACGCTCGGCTTCCCGGTGATCCTCAACCTGATCCGCTGCGGCCGCAGTCATCTGCCGCCGCGCAAGTGGAGCCTGCACACGAAGATCACCCTGATGGGCACGTTCCTGATCGTGGCGCTCTCCCTGACCTGGTTCCTCCTGGTCGAATGGGACAATCCGTTCCTGTTCAAGGACGCGGACGTCAACACGCGCATGCGGTACGCGATGGTCGCGGCCGTCATGCCCCGCTCCTCCGGATTCGACCTGACGTGGGTGCCGCAGGTGAGCGAGCCGACGAAGGTGTTCATGAGCGCGATCATGTTCATCGGCGGCGGCAGCACGTCGACGGCCGGCGGCATCCGCGTGACGACGTTCGCGATCATCCTGCTCGTATGCCGCGCCTCGTTCACCGGGCGCAGGGACGTCAACGCGTTCCGCAGACGCATCCACACGCGCGTGGCGATGACGGCGGTGAGCATCACCACCACGTGTCTGATGCTGGTGTTCGTCTGCTCGCTGGCGCTGATGCTGGTCTCCGGCGCGTCGCTGACCGACGCGCTGTTCGACTCCTGCTCGGCGTTCGGTCTGGGCGGGTATACGGTGGGTGTTGCACGCGAGGACAATCCGGCGGCGCTGGCCATTCTCGCCGCCGCGATGGTCGTCGGCCGTCTGGGGCCGATGACCATCGCCTATTCGATCAGCCGTCCGCGATCGCCCGAGGCGATACGATATCCAAGCGAAACGGTGGTGGTCGGATGACGGACGACGGAACCTGGCTGGCGAGACTGGTCGGAAGGATCCAAGGGACTTCAGGCAAGGCACAGGGCAAACCACGAGGAAAGGGGCAACCGATGGCGAAGACAGGCAAGAGCGTACTGGTCGTGGGGCTGGGACGCTTCGGCAGCGCGGTGGCGACGACGCTTGACGCGGTGGGTCAGGACGTGCTCGCCGTGGACAAGGATCCGGAGCTGGTGGCACGCTGGTCGGCCCGCCTGCCCGTGATCCAGGCGGACATGACCGACGTGCAGGCCATCGAGCAGATCGACGCCTCCCAGTTCGACACGGCGGTCGTCGCGATCGGCGACAGCGTCGAGGCGTCGGTGATCACCACCGGCAACCTGCTCGACGCCGGCGTGATCGACCTGTGGGCGAAATCCGTGTCCGTGGAGCATGCGCGCATCCTGCAGCGCATCGGCGCCCGGCACATCATCAACGCGGAGACCGACGCCGGCAAGCGCGTGGGTCATCTGGTCTCCGGCAACTACCTCGACTACATCGAGATCGAGGGCGCGCACACGGTCGTCAAGATCCACACGCCCTCGCATGTGGCCGGCAAGTCGATCGAGGACGCGAAGGTGCACGAGCGCTACGGCATCACCGTGGTCGGCATCAAATCGCCGGGCAGGGAGTTCCAGTACGGCTCCAAGGAGCTCGTCATGCACCGCAACGACGAGCTGGTGCTCATGGGCAAGGAGGATCAGATCGACAAGTTCATCCGGGGGTGACGACCGCTTTTTCACGCGGGTCCGGCTCCCCTGACAAGGGGAGCCAAGGGAATAACGTCCACTCTTGCAGGGACTAGCCGACGGAGACGGCCTCCTGCGGGTAGTGGATGACGGTGTCGTCCTCGGAACGGGTCTTGTTGATCGCGTAGGCGATGGTCATCGGGCCGATGCGGCCGAACGCCATCACCGCGGCGAGGATGTAGAGCGACGGCGTGTTGCCGGCGTCGGCGACCCCCAGCGTGTATCCGCCGAGACTGAACGCGGAGCACGTCTCGAACAGCGTGTCGGTCAGCGATCGTCCGGTCACCTGCATGAGGGCGATCGAGGCGACGAGCACCACCGTCGCGCAGGACATCGTCACGCTCACCGCGGTCTTGAGCACGCGGTCCGGGATATGGCGGTGGAACGCGTTCACCTCGCCGCGTCCGCGGAACGTCGAGACCATCGTCATCACCAGCAGGGCGAACGTGGTCACGCGGATGCCGCCGGCCGTGGATGAGCTGCCGCCGCCGATGAACATGATCAGGCACATGTACACCTTCGTGGTCTCGCTCACCTGCGGCACCCACGACAGGTCGAAGCCGGAGGTGCGCGGCGCCACGGCCACGGACAGCGCGCCGCGCAGACGGGTGGGTACGTCCGCGTTGCCGAACAGGAACGGGTTGTTCCACTCGTCGAGCAGGAACCACGCCAGCGAGACGCCGACGATGATGAACGTCGCCGACAGCGTGATCTTCGTGTTGAGCGTCCAGGACCGCGGACGGATCCGGTAGCGGAACGAACGCAGCAGATCGAGGATCACCGGAAAGCCGAGCGTGCCGCAGAAGGCGCTGATCAGAATCGGCAGTCCGACGCCCCAATGGTCGACGTGCAGACCGGCCGCATCCGGCGTGAACCCGGTGTTGTTGAACGCGGCGACCGCGTAGAAAAGCGATTCCCACGCCGTGCGCCGCCATTGCAAATCGTTGAGCTTGAGGAGCGGGGGGAACAGCACGAGGAAGGTGATGAACTCCATGAGGACCGTGGTGCCGAGCACGATGGACAGCACGCCGCGCGTCTCGCCGATCTTCGAGGTGCCGAGCTCGTGGGCCGTCACCAGCTGCTGGGAGACGCGCAGCCGCTGGTTGGTGACGATCATGATGAGGGATGCGAACGTCATCACGCCGATGCCGCCCATCTGGATGGCGATGAGGATGATGGCCTGACCGAAGATCGTCCAATGCTCGGTCATGTCGACCACCGGAATGCCGCAGGTCGACAACGCGGAGATCGCGGTGAAGAACGCCACATGGAACGAGGTCGATCCCTCCTGACGCGAGGATGCGGGCAGGAGGAGCAGCATGGTGATGGTGAACGTCAGCAGACCGAAATAGCTGATGGTGAGGGTGCCGGGCCGTGCCAGCATCCGATCGCGCAACGGCTCGCGGTGCTGTGAACGGCGATTCCCCGCCCCGCCTGCCGATCCCAGGGACAATCCCGAGGAGAACCACCATGACAGTCCTCGGGATGTGTCGCCGTTCGCCTCACTCTCATCGAAATCATGGTCGGACATGGCTCCATCGTGACTCGAGGCGTGGATGAAGGGCCCGGACCGGGGTCGGTCAGGACCGGCACACGGCGTAGAGCAGCCATTCGGCGTTGCCGTGGGTGCCCTCGATGGGGCTTGGGGCCGTCGCCACGACGTCGAGCCCGTGTTCGCGCGCGCATGCGACGATGTCGTCGAGCGCCTGTCTGCGCAGGGACTCGCTTTCGACGATGCCATGCCGGTCAAGTCCCTCGCGGCCGACCTCGAACTGCGGTTTGACGAGCAGCACGACGCGCGCGCCCGGTGCGGCTATGCGGGCGATCACCGGAATCACGTACTTAAGGGAGATGAAGGAGACGTCGGAGACGATCATCGCCGGACGGTAGGGCAGGTCGTCGGCCTCGACGTCGCGGATGTTGACGCCGCTCATCTCAATGACGCGCGCATCGCCGGCGACACGAGGGTCGAGCTGACCGTGGCCGACGTCGAGCGCGATGACATGCGCGGCGCCGCGGCGCAGCAGCACCTGAGTGAATCCACCGGTGGACGCGCCGATGTCAAGACAATCAAGGCCCGCGGGGTCGGCAAGACCCTCGGCCGCGAACCGGTCGAAGGCGCCGACGAGCTTGTACGCGCCTCGCGAGACGTAGTCGTCGCCCTTGTCGACGACGATGCGCATGCGAGACGTATCGCCGTCAGCGCCCGACGTGTCGGTGCCACCAGCAGTGGCGGCGGCGCCGACTGCGAACGACGGCTTGGTCACGACCCTGCCGTCGACGGTGACCTTGCCGGCCCTGATGAGCCGCTGCGCCTTGGAGCGCGAGTCGACCACTCCCCCGGCGACGAGCCACAGATCGAGTCGGTCGGGCATGTCGGGCATGTCGCCGGCCGGGCCGGACGTGTTGAATTCGACGTCACCCATGGTGCGCACCCCGCCCGTGGGACGCGTCCGGACCGCTGCCGATCGCGTCGAGTTCGTGCTGCAGATCGTCGAGCACGCCGCGCAGCGCGTCGATGCGTCGATCGTCATCCATGCTTCCGATGTCGGCGAGCTGCGGGAACCGTTCGATCAGCGGATCCCGCAGCGACCGTTCGTCGTCGGGGTTGGCGGGAGTCACGCTCACAGCGCGAACTCCGGCAGGTCGATCGCGCTCATGTCCGCGCCCGAGTCGGCGGCCTGCCATGCGGCGCAGACGGCGGCGCGCAGCGCGTCGACCGAGGTCGCGTCGCAGACGGCGATCGTGCCGGAGGCGGCGTCGAACGCGGCGCTCGCCTCGCCGCACGTCCAGCGGCCACCGCCCTGATCGACGGGCTCGGGCATGACCTCGCCCAGTGCGCGCAGATCCGGCGCGATGTAGGTGGGGCGCAGGTGCGCAGGAGCGAGCATGAGCTCGTGTGGGTTGGTGACGCCGGTGAGGACCGCGAGCGAATCGTAGCCGCCGCGGTTGCCCGCCTCGATGTCGGTGTCGAGACGATCGCCGATCGCGATCGAATGCTCCTTGGGCACAAGATCGAAGCCCTCGGAGGCGTTGAGCTCGCGCGCCTCGTCGTACATGAACGATTCCGGCTTGCCGGCGGAGGCGACCGGTTCGACGCCGGTGGCGGCGATCACGGCACGGATCATCGAACCGCAGCCCGGGGCGATGCCGAGCTCGCGCGGAATCGTCAGATCGCGGTTGGTCACGAAGTACGTGGCACCCGCCTCGACCGCGAACGCGGCGTTGGCCATCATCTGCCAGGTCATCTCCGGGAACCATCCCTGGATGACGGCGGTCGGATGCGCCTGCGGGTCGTCGGTGACGACGAGTCCGGCGCGGGTGACCTCCTCGCGCAGGTGCTCGGCGCCGACGACCAGCACCGTTGAGCCGGCGGGCACGGCCTTGGCGACCATGCGCGCGGCCACCACGGACGAGGTGATGACCTGCCAGGGTTCGACGTCGAGGTCGAAGCCCCTGAGCTGGTCGGCGACGACCCTCTGGAAACGCGACGAGTTGTTCGTCGTGTACTCGATGGTCATGCCGGCCCGTTCGGCCGCACGGATCGAGTCGGCGGCGTATTCGACCGGGTTCTTGCCACGGTAGACCACGCCGTCAAGGTCGAGCAGCGCAAGCTGGTAGGCCTCGGCGAGCGGCTTCGTGGTGCCTTTGAGCAATCGCGTCGTCATGCCGGTCTCGCTCATGCCTCGGTCTGCTCGCTCGGCTCGTCGGACTCCGCCTCGGCGTGCTCCTCGACCTTCTCCGTCTCGTCGGATTCGGGCTCGTCGTCCGACTCGGCGCCGTCCACGACCTCCTCGGCCGGGGCCTGCGTCTCGTCCTCGTCGGCGGATTCGCCGTCGACGCTCTCGGACGACTCGTCGCCATGGTTGGCGTCGTCCTCGGGCGCGTATTCGGCGTCCTCCTCGGTGATGCCGAGTTTCTCGAGGATCTCCGGATCCTCCAGATGCTCCAGATCGTGGTCGATGACCACGTCGTCGCTCTCCTCGTCCTCGTCGAAGTCGGCGTACTGGTCCTCGAGCTTCTCGATGACCTGATCGAGGTCGATGGCCTCGTCGTTGCGTCCGGCCTCCTCGAGGAACAGCTGCTCGGCCTGCAGCGCACGCATGCGGTAGGCGCCCGGCAGACCCTTGGAACGGCCGAGGGTGTGCACGATCTCGATGGCCTTGTCCCACAGCTTCAGGTCGGCGAGCGCACCGGCGTAGACGAGGAACATCTCGGCCTTGGACTCGCCGCGCAGCATCTTCGCGTCGTCGGAGGAGACGATCTCGATGGCCTTCTTCGGGTTGCCGAGACCACGCTCGCAGTCGGCGATGAACGGCAGGTAATCGGTGAAGCCATTCATGCGGTACGCGGTGCGGAACTCGCGCAGGGCGAGCTTGTAGTCGCCCTTGCGGTAGGCGATGAAGGCGAGCGTCTCGCGTGCGAAGTCGATGCGGGAGGCCTGCTTGGCGGCCCACTGGGCGTGCTCGAGCGCGGCTTGCGGATCGTCCTCGATGAGCGTGTAGGCGGCCAGGATGTGCAGGCCGATGTTCTCGGCGTGCTCCTTGGACAGGCCGCGCAGACGCTCGCGCTCGTCCTTGGAGAGCATGGCCCACACGAGGCCCTTCGGCATCTTCGGCTCGTTCGGACGACGATCGGTGTACGGGTTCTGCGAGGGGAAGCTCATCGTGCCGTCGGAGTTGCGGCGCGGACGGCTCATGTACTCGGTGCGCTTGTGCTCGCGGTATTCGCGCTTCTCCTCGTCGGTGAACGAACGGCGCTCGACGTTCTGCTGGTCGCGGTTGCCGCGGTCGTCGCGGCGATCGTCGCGCTGGTAGCGCGGGTTGCCGTTGTCGTGGCGCGGGCCCTTGTGGAAGTCCTTGCGGAAACCGCCCTCCTTGCGGGGGCCCTTATGGAACTCGCGACGCTCCTCGCCCTCACCGGCACCCTCACGACGGTCGTCACGACGGAAATCGCGATCACCATCCTTGCGGAAACCGCCCTTGCCGCCGTCACGGCGGAAGCCGCCGCGATCGCCGTCACGACGCGGGCCCTTGTGGAAGTCCTTGCGGAAACCGCCGTCCTTGCGGAAACCACCTTCCTGGCGGGGGCCCTTATGGAACTCGCGACGCTCGCCGCCCTCACCGGCACCCTGACGATCCTCACGACGGAAATCGCGATCGCCATCCTTATGGAAGCCGCCGGACTTGTGGAAGTCCTTGCGGAAACCGCCCTTGCCGGCGCCGTAGCCGCCACGGCCATTGCCGCGGAAACCGCCGTCCTGACGCGGCCCCTTGTGGAACTCGCGACGCTCGCCGCCCTCACCGGCACCCTGACGATCCTCACGACGGAAATCGCGATCGCCATCCTTGCGGAAGCCGCCGGACTTGTGGAAGTCCTTGCGGAAACCGCCCTCGCCGCCGTCGCGGCCGCCGGACTTGCCGTAGCCGCCGCGGGAGCCGCCGAACGACTTGCCGCCGTTGCCGCGCGGCTTGAAGCCCTTGCCGCCGCGGCCGGACGGACGGCCCGAACCGGAACCTCCGTGACCGTAGCCGCCCTTGCGTCCGCCGAACGACTTTCCGGAACGCTCGTTGCCTTCTGCCATATGTATGCCTTTCCTCGTGTGGATCCGTAATCGAAGAGTGGATCCCCAAACAATCAAATGAAAAAACGGTTATGTGGGAAGCGCCATGCAACCGCCGTGGAAGGCGATGCCGCGCCCCGCATGCAGGCGGTCCCCGATGTTCCACCGGGGACCGCGTATCGGATCAGTGCCTCTCGACGGCGCCGAGGGCCTTCTTGCCTCGGCGGATCAGCGCGAAGCGCCCCTGGAGGAAGTCGCCCTCGCCGAGCACGGCCTCCTCGTCCTCGACACGCTCGTTGTTGAGGTAGACGCCGCCGGACTTGATCGCGCGGCGCGCCTCGGACGCGGTCTTGAACAGGCCTGCGCTCTGGGCGGCGTCGATCACGCGATCGCCGGCCGCCGCGGACGGGAAGACGTGCTCGCCGTTCTCGTCGACGACCTTGAAGCCGTCGAGTACGGATTCGAGCGTGTCATCGTCGATCGTGTTCAGGTCGCCGCCGCGGCCGAACAGTGCGGAGGAGGCGTCGATCGCGGCCTGCGTCGCGGCCTCGCCGTGCACGAAGCTGGTGACCTCCCAAGCGAGCGCCTTCTGCGCCTCGCGCTTGCCCGGATTGGTCTTCGACTCCTCGACCAGTCGTTCGATCTCGGCCTTCGGCAGGAAGGTGAACGCCTTGAGCAGGCTCTCCATCTCCACGTCCGGGCGGTTGATCCAGAACTGGTAGAACTTGTACGGCGAGAGCATCGTCGGATCGATCCACACGGCGTTGCCCTCGGACTTGCCGAACTTCTTGCCCTGCGCGTCGGTGATGATCGGGCTGGTGAACACGTTGACGTCCACCCCGCGCACCTTGTGGATCAGGTCAAGGCCGGAGGTGAGGTTGCCCCACTGGTCGGAGCCGCCCAGCTCGAGCGTGCAGTGGTATTCGTCGTACAGGTGGAGGAAGTCGTTGCCCTGCAGCACCTGGTAGCTGAACTCGGTGAAGGAGATGCCGTCCTCCGAGTTGAGACGACGGGCCACGGTGTCCTTGGCGAGCATCGTGCCGAGTCGGAAGTTCTTGCCGACATCGCGCAGGAAGTCGATGACGTTCATCTGCGCGGTCCAGTCGTAGTTGGACACGAAGCGCACCGGGTTGGCGCCGTCGGTGACGAGGATGCCGCCGATCTGCTTCTTCAGCCTCTCGGCCCAGCCGGCCACCACGTCCTTCGGGTTGAGCGTGCGCTCGCCCGACTGGCGAGGATCGCCGATCAGACCGGTGGCGCCGCCGACCAGGGCGATCGGGTGGTGACCCGCCGCCTGCAGGTGACGCATGTTGATGAGCTGGACGAGGTTGCCGATGTGCAGGGACGCGGCCGTCGGATCGAACCCGCAATAATAGGTGATCGGCTCTCCGTTCAATGCCGCCGCGAGTCGATCCCGGTCCGTGGACTGGGAAATCAAACCGCGCCATTCCAGTTCATCGAGCAGGGTGTCGAATCCCGCCTCTTTGAAGTCGATGACGTGAGCCATAACCTTTGTCTCCCTATCGAATTGTGGGCATAATGCGTCTTACAGTGTCGCAGAACAGGCCGACAGCTCTATTCGTCAGGGGGCCGTAAAAGAGGAGCTACCTGCGGCCCTCGCCGCGGCGCAGCTGCCTGAACGCCTCGCGCAGCTGCTCGAGCGTCTCGTTGTTGCGCACGGTGCGCAGCTTCGGGAACGAGGCGATCATACGACGCTGCTGACGGTTGAACACGGAGTCGGCGGTCTCGCGAAGACGCACCATGAGTTCGGACGACATCTGCCGGCCTGAGCGCAGGGATTCGCCGACCATATCGCCGAATCTGCCCGGCGCGCCGTTGAACGCGTCGCCGAATGCATCGGATGCGCCGTCGACCATATCGCCGACCCTTTCGCGCATCGCGCCGCTGTATCTGGCCGCGACCGCCTTGAACCGTTCGAGGCTGTCCTCGAGGTCGATGATGCCGATCACGGTGATGATCGTGTCGGCCACGGTCAGCGCGAACAACGTGACGAACAGCCAGTGGATCACCATGATCGGGATCATGGCGGTGACACGCGCCACCTCGGGCTGGACCACGTCGACGATCACCACTCCCCCGATGCCGAAGATCAGCGCGCCGTACAGGCAGATGCGTCCGTTGAGGTTGAACGGGAAGTTCGAGTAATCCCACCAGCGTGCGTGGAACAGCAGCTCCATCGCCCACGAGGTCACGTATTCGAGCAGGCACGCGCCGACGGCCGAGATGACGAACAGGAGGATCGGATTGCGGACCTCGCCGAGCACGACGACGCCCAACACCGCGCCGGTGCCGTAGATCGGGCACAGCGGTCCGTTGAGGAAGCCACGGTTGACGGGGCGCCGCTCCTGAACGGACACGAGGATCGACTCGTACACCCAGCCGCAGAAGCTGTAGAACAGGAACCACAGGAACAGGTATTCGACCGTGAGGATCACGCAGGCACCTCGCCCTTGTTGAACCGGTCGAGCGAAAGCGTCTCGCGCGTGGCCGAGAGCTTGTCGGCGATCGTGACGAGATACCCCTCGACGTACCGCGGGGGCGTGGGGGTCATCGGGAACATGTGGTTGGCGATCGAATCGCGTTCGATCGCGTTGAGACGGAAGTCCCGCAGGGCGTTGCGCAGGGCGGCGCCACCATGGGTGAAGCCGTGCAGGCGGTGTTCGCCGTCGTCCCAATCGTGCCAGTCGTACAGGAAGTAGTCGTGCAGCAGGGCGGCGCGGATCAGCGATTTCAGGTCGACGCGACGCCACAGGTGCGCCCGGTCGGCGATCCACACCGCGAGGCACGCCACGCGGATCGAATGGGCGAACGTGGAGACGTTGCCGTGCTGGAAGCAGCGCCGTTCGATCTGCATGTGCCTGTGTTCGATGACTTCACGGCCGTGTACGGCCACCAGTTCCTGAATCTGCGTGCGTGTGAGCAGACGTGCCACGGTTCGGTCCTTTGCGGGTTTGCGATGTGCGGGGATTGCGCGGTCGCTCGACGGTCACACGGGACATGTCGAGCGATGTCAGGACCGATTGTACGGTCGTCCCGTGGCTTGGGCTTTCATCCCTCGGAACGATTTCCACCGGGCCTTCACCATTTGCGTTCATGTTGCCCGAAGTCGCCATTCACCGGCGATCGCCCCGCGAGCCGCTTTACGCCAGTCCGTGCGACTCGGCGTATTCGCGGTAGGCGCGGAACCCTCCCTCGAGGCTCGCCACGTCGTAACCGCGGTCGGCGAGGATCTCGGCGACCTCCTCGCTCCACCAGCCCTCGGTGCAGTAGACGACGACAGTACGCGTCTTCGGCACGGTCTTGAGCACCTTGGCCAGCGGGTCGAGGGGCGCGTTGATGGCGCCCTCGATCGGGTAGGCGGCCACGTCGGCCGGTTCGCGCAGGTCAAGCAGCGTGACGGCCTTCCCCTCTCCCCTCGTTTCCGAGGCGACGATCGCGGCGAATTCGGCCGGGCCGATGCGCCGGAACGCCGGCCCGTCGTCCGCCGTATCGGAGACATCGGCATCATTCGCGTGAAGCTGCAACGCAATGGACATGTGCTGTTCTTCTTCCCCTTCGTATGGATTCGTCCGGAACGTTCGGATCTCAGATCGCGCAGGCCGGCTGGATGTAGTTGTCCGGGTCGAGCGTGGTGATCGTCGGCCTGTCGCCGCACACCGGACAGTCGGGTACGTGGTCCGGAAGCGGGACGCGCCGGATGTTCATCGTCAGCGCGTCGACGGTGAGCATGCGTCCGACCAGCGGCTCGCCCACGCCGATGATGAGCTTGAGCGCCTCGGTGGCCTCGAGGCTGCCGATCACGCCGACGACCGCGCCGAGCACGCCCGCCTCGCGGCAGGTCGGCACCTCGCCGGCGGCCGGCATGTCGCCGAAGATGCATCGGTAGCAGGGGCCATGCCCTGGCACGACGGTCATCACCTGACCGGCGAATCCGACGACGCCCGCATGGATGAACGGCCTGCCCGCCAGCACGCAGGCGTCGTTGATGAGGAACTTGGCCGAGAAGTTGTCGGTCGCGTCGATCACCAGATCGTATCGGGCGATGAGATCGGCGATGTTGCCGGCGTCGACCGGCTCGTCGTAGGTCTCGACGGTCACGTCCGGGTTGATCGCGCGAACCGAGGCGGCGGCCGACTCCGCCTTCGGTTCGCCGACGTTCGCGGTGGTGTGGATGATCTGGCGCTGCAGGTTGCTCAGGTCGACCGTATCGCCGTCGACGATGCCGATTCGCCCGACGCCGGCTGCCGCCAGATAGAGCGCGACCGGCGAGCCGAGCCCGCCCGCGCCGACGATGAGGACGCTTGCGGCGAGCAGCCGCTTCTGCCCTGCGACGCCGACGCCGCGCAATATCAGATGACGGGAATACCGTTCGAGCTGTTCGTCCGAGAACGCCATGCCAGATGCCTCCTAATTAATTCGGCTCTCTCAGTGCAGGTAGCCGGTGGTCGGGCTGGACGGCACGGCGTGGCCTTCGGTCACCTTGCCGAGGCCCGACAGGTAGGCCGCACGGCCGGCGTCGATCGCGTGCTTGAACGCCTCGGCCATGAGCGGGATGTTGCCCGCGGAGGCGACGGCCGTGTACGCCATGACCGCGTCCGCGCCCATCTCCATCGCGTCGCACGCCTGGCTGGGGCGGCCGATGCCGGCGTCGATGATGACCGGCACATGGGCGTTCGCGATGATGATCTCGATGAAGTCGCGCATGCGCAGACCCATGTTGGAGCCGATCAGCGAGCCGAGCGGCATGACCGCGGCGGCGCCGGCCTCCTCGAGCTGACGCGCGGCGATCGGATCGGGGAACATGTACGGCATGACCACGAATCCCTCCTTCGCGAGCATCTCGGTGGCGCGGATCGTCTCGGCGTTGTCCGGCAGGAGGTACTTGGTCTCGTGTTCGATCTCGACCTTGACGAAGTCGGTGTGGCACACCTCGCGGGCAAGGCGGGCGATGCGCACGGCCTCCTCGGCGTTGCGCGCGCCGGACGTGTTCGGCAGGAGCGTGATGCCTTCGGGGATGTAGTCGAGGACGCTGTTCTCGGTGGTGGTCGCGCGGCGCAGCGCCATCGTGACGATCTGCGTGCCGGCGTGCTCGACGGTGGCCTTGATGAGGTTCAGGTCGTAGCGGCCGGAGCCGAGGATGAAACGGGACTGGAACTCGTGGCCGCCGAGGTTCAGCGGCTTGTCCTCGACGGGCAGGATCGGCGCGGAGGTGCCGACCGGGTTGACGACCGCCGGCTGCGGCGGCAGCGGCGTGGCTTCGACGGATGCCTCGGTGACCGGATTGATGTTGCTCATGATGTTTCCCTTCATTGCCTTCATTGGTGTATTGATGTGGTTGCGAGACGCTCTACGCCTCACCCGCCCTGAACGAACTGCACGATCTCCATGACGCACTGGTCATCGAGCATCGTCTCCTCGCGACGCTCGCGCGGGATGATCTCCCCGTTGAGTTCGATGGCCACGCGGCCCGCCCGGTATCCGTGCGCGTCGAGGTATTCGGCGACGCTGACCGGCGCCTCCAACGTGACCTGCTCCCCGTTGACCTGCATATGCTCCACCCCTTTCGGTGTTCGTAGGGCATGCCCTCCATATCTCCTGCGGCAGCCGTGTATGGCACGACGACCGCATGAGCCGGCATGACCGGTATGAAAAAGGGCGCACGAATGTAAGCCGTACCCTAAGTGGTGCGCCCATCCATGTGCCCTGACATGCGACCATGCGTGCGCCGGATTCGCAGCCGGACGAGTAACGACCGCGGATCCCGCGCTCGCATGGCTAGATTATGAGTTGTTCAGTTATGGGTCTTTCGGCGAACGATCCGCGTTCCGACTGAGTCGAGGAACCGGCTCCGTATGATCGGATGGACGGCAGGAAATCATGAACAACGATTCCTTACGGCGGCATGACCCGCGTCAAGTTCCCCGGTCGAAGCTTTGCACTTCCTCTCAGCCTTTCGGCTCCCGTTCGTTATGAGGCCCAGTCTAGATGGCGACGATGACAACCGTCAGAACGTGCCCGGAGTCTTGTAGGACGGGCCGTCGGAGGTGGAGTCGGCGAAGACCCTGAGCTCCTCCAGCTCGCGCTTGGCGTCGACGATCTGCTCGCGCACGCGGCCGTAGGCGGTGCCGCCCTTGCCGTTGCGGGAGTCGACCGAACCGTGGCTGGAGAGCACCTCGCGCACGCCCGGCGCCTTGTCCGCGGGCAGGAACGCCGCGAAGGTGGAGATGAAGTCCTCGTCGGTCAGATCCCACAGCTCCTGGCCGCGGCCCTCGGCGATCTTCACGCATGCGCCGGAGAGCTCGTGGGCGTGGCGGAACGGCACGCCGTTCTTGACGAGCCATTCGGCGATGTCCGTGGCGAGCGCGAAGCCGGTCGGCGCCTCGGCCTCGAGACGGTCGGCGTCGAAGCGCATGGTACGCACCATGCCGGTGAACGCGGGCAGCAGCACCTCGAGCGTGTCGACCTGGTCGAACACGGCCTCCTTGTCCTCCTGCAGATCGCGCGCGTACGCGGTGGGCAGACCCTTCAAGGTGGCGAGCAGACCGGTCAGATCGCCGATCAGTCGTCCGGACTTGCCGCGCGCCAGCTCGGCGATGTCCGGGTTCTTCTTCTGCGGCATGATCGAGGAGCCGGTGGAGTAGGCGTCGTCGAGCTTGACGAAGGCGAACTCCTGCGTGTTCCAGATGATGATCTCCTCGCTCAGACGGGAGATGTCGACGCCGGTCATCGCGGCGACGAACGCGAATTCGGCGACGAGATCGCGCGAGGCGGTGCCGTCGATCGAGTTGTCGGTCACGCGGGAGAAGCCGAGCTCGCGGGCGACGGCCTCCGGATCGGTGCCGAGCGTGTTGCCGGCGAGCGCGCCGGAGCCGTACGGGGAGGCGTTGATGCGCTTGTCCCAGTCGACGAGGCGTTCGACGTCGCGCAGCAGCGGCCAGGCGTGGGCCATGAGCTGGTGGGCGAGCAGCACGGGCTGGGCGTGCTGCATGTGGGTGCGGCCGGGCATGACGGTGCGGCCGGCCTTCTCGCTCTGGGCGATGAGGGCGTTGACGAGGTCGAGCAGGAGCTTCGCGATGACGCGCGAGTGGCGGCGCAGCCACATGCGGATCAGGCAGGCGATCTGGTCGTTGCGGGAGCGGCCGGCCCTGAGCTTGCCGCCGAGCTCGTCGCCGGCGATGTCGATGAGGCCGCGCTCCAGTGCGGTGGCCTCGTCCTCGTCGTCCTCGATCGGGGCGAAGCTGCCGTCGTCGACGTGTCGCTGGAGGGTGTCGAGCGCGTCCTCCATGCGCTTGAGCTCCTCGTCGGTGAGGAGCCCGGCGCGGCCGAGCGCGCGGGCGTGGGCGCGCGAGCCGGCGATGTCGTCGTCCGCGAGTCGCCAGTCGAACTGGGTGGACTTGGACAGACGGGCGAGCTCGGCGGACGGACCGGAGGTGAAGCGGCCGCCCCACAGGGCGAGATGTTCGGTGTTTTCGGCCATATGCTGCTCCTTTACGATGCTGGTTGCTTGGGTTGCTATGCGTTTTCGACCGTATGCCAGACTATCAGCGTTGCGCTACATAGCGTCGGGATTCATGGGGATGAATCCGTTTGCGATGAATATCCGCGGATATCCTATTGAGTGTATCGATGAGCGTATCGAGGTATCGCATGAGGGAGACCGTCATGCCGTTGCACCTGGTTCGGCAGGACATCACACGCTTGGATGTGGACGCCGTCGTCAACGCGGCGAACACCGCGCTGCGCATGGGAGGCGGCGTGTGCGGGGCGATCTTCCGCGCGGCCGGCGCATCTCGCATGCAGAAGGCGTGTGACCGCCTCTCCCCCATCCGAACCGGGCAGGCCGTGGCGACTGCAGGCTTCGACCTGCCGGCGCGGTACGTGATCCACACTGCCGGACCGGTCTGGCAGGGCGGCGATCACGGTGAGGAGACGCTCCTGCGCGCCTGCTATCGCAATTCGCTGACTCTGGCGGTGCGTCTCAAGTGCAGCGGTATCGCGTTCCCCCTGATTTCGAGCGGCATCTACGGCTATCCGAAGGCGCAGGCGCTCGACGTCGCCGTCGACGAAATCCGGCGCTTCCTGGATTCTTCAGAGGAGACACCGGAGGAGACGCCGAAGCGGGATGACCCGGACCATGGCGACGATCCGGCCGATCGAACGGATCTCGACGTATACCTGTGCGTGTTCGACAATGAGGCCTTCGCCGCGGGAACCGCGTTCGACCGGCAGCTGCGGGCATACATCGACGACCATTACGTAGCCAGCCACACCGATAGTCGACGTAGGCGCATGATGGCGATGCGCGAACTCGGCTATCCGAACGATGACATCGTCAACGACGGCGAGTCGGAGCTTCGTCTGGAATCACCGACTCCCCTGGCGCAATCCGTGACGAGCCTGAGCCCGACACCACGATCGGCCGCACCGGTAAGCGCTCCCCACTATTCGCAACGCGATGTGCTTGCCGATCTGGACGAACCGTTCAACGTGATCCTCTTGCGGCTCATCGACTCCAAGGGATTGAGCGATGTGGATGTGTACAAACGAGCCAATATCAGCAGGAAACTGTTTTCGAAAATACGATGCGGCAATGGGTACATGCCCGGCAAGAAAACGGTGCTCGCACTGGCGATCGCGCTGCGACTCGATCTCGACGAGACTGATGATCTGCTGGCATGCGCCGGCTACGCGCTATCCCACAGCGTGAAATTCGACGTGATCGTCGAATTCTTCATCACCCATGGCGTGTTCGATGTGCTCACCATCAACGAGGTCCTGTTCCGGTACGACCAGCCGCTGCTTGGGCAGTGACAGTCTGGTCCGTCGGACATCGCGTCACTGCGATGTCGCCTGCAAAGCGACCCATGCCCTCCTCCATGATGCGATGCTCGTCTCATCACCGGCAAAGCGCCGGAGATGAACGAAAGGAACGCATCATGATGGAACAGCTGAAGCACGGTATCGGCAGCGACGACCGCACCGACACCATTCACACAGGATCGGAACGAACGGAACTGGTATTCGTGGTGGATCGCAGCGGATCGATGTCCGGGCTTGAATCGGACACCATCGGCGGGTTCAACGCCATGCTTGCCAAGCAACGAGCCATCACAGGGACATGCACGGTGACGACCGTACTGTTCGACAATCGTCTGGAGACGTTGCACGATCACATCGACCTGCACGCGGTGAAGGACCTGACGCCCCACGACTACTGGGCGCGAGGCAGCACCGCACTGCTCGATGCGATCGGCTCGACCATCGACCGCATCGTCTCCGTGCAACGCCATACCGCGGAGGCTTTCCGCGCCGACCATGTGCTGTTCGTCATCATCACCGACGGGTACGAGAATGCGAGCCGTCGGTATTCGCTGCGGCGAATACGCAGCATGATCGAGTTGGAACGCACCCGATATCACTGGGAATTCGTATTCCTCGGCGCCAACATCGACGCCGTGCAAACGGCGGATGATTTCGGCATCGCGCCCCAATGCGCCGCCGATTTCCATGCCGATGGGCAAGGGGTCAAATCATCGTTCGCTGCCGTGTCACGCGCCGCGACGGCCGTACGAGGAGGCGTGAGGCTCGAAGCGGCCTCCGCCACCGCCGTGTTCCAAGACGTACGCGAGGACTATCGGTCGAGGGGGCGGTCGAAGCGACACTGAGGACTGTGCCAGGATCGTATTGCCGTCATCAGCCCGAAACCTCTCGCTGAACAAGGCATAACGAGATGCCACTGCCGTCATCCGATGGATACCTCTCGCGAAGCGCCCTCTCAACGAGAGGTATCCATAGTTAGGCAGTTAGGCAGCCTTTGTACCGGATTTGACGCTGTTCATGATTTCCGCGTCGACGTCGAAACCACCTTCGAGCACAAAGCGACGCAGCAGGGTACGCACCGTCCTGTTCACCTTTGGCTGCGATATGGCCGTGTGCAGGTATGCCTCGAGTGTGTTCCTCGAACGTTTCTTGTCGACCGAGTTGAACAGTGCGTCCAGTCGTCCGAACTCGTTGATGTTCGTTTCGTTGACGAGTTTGCCAGTGAACTCCTCCACCAGCGAACGCTCAACACCGAATCGGTCGACAAGCTTGCCTATCTGCTCTTCTTTCTCCCGGCGAGAATATCGGGTGATGTAGTCGCGCAGCGTCATGCCGTCCTCCACGCCCACATCGCCACGTTCCACGTCGTGCAGGAACAGTTCCGCCAGTCGCTGCTCGTCTGCGGACAACGTGGCGAACGACCGATGCAGCAGTTCGGATGCCTGTTCCAGCTCGGGGCTGTCCTCGCGCAGCGCCTTGAGCCATTTGGTGAAGTTGGCGTTCATGTAGTCCGTGTCGATCGGACCGGTGTCGATGGCGGTCAGATAGCCGTCCAGTTCGTACGGCGCCTCCATATCACCTCCACCGGTCTCATTGCCATCGGAACCACCCTCGAACAGTTCCTTATAACGTTTCGCCAAAATGAGATAGGTGCGCTCGTCGAGCTCGGGGCGCACGATCGTCTGGCTACCGTCCTCGTCCGTAATCGCGTACGACTCCTTGTCCCAATCGAACCCCTGCACCTTCGCCGATTCCAAGAACCGGTTCAATGCGATGAATTCCTTGGCGAACTTGCGTTTGGCCTCCTCCGATTCTGGCAGATGGCGCAGGTCTCCGTGCCCGGATGAGGAGAACACGTCGAGGATCTCCTTGTAGCGGGCATCCATGGCCGCCACGTTCTGCGGCAGTTTCTGCACGAACAGGTCGAGCGGACGATCGCCGGAATAGAGCTTGACCGCGCGTTCGATGTTGCGGCGCATGGTATGCGGCTTGCGGTAGTAGCGGATGACACCGAACGGCTTGTCCGGTCCGAACAACCGGTTGGTGCGGCTGAACGCCTGGATGATGCTCTCGTATTCGATGACCTTGTCCAGATACAGCGTGTTCACCCATTTCGAGTCGAACCCGGTGAGCATCTGGTCCACGACGATGAGCAGATCAAGACGCTGATCGCGTTTCGCGTCGATTCCGCCGTATGGTGTCTTGTGCGACAGGCGCGTCGAGATGTCCTTCTTCATGGCCGGCCATGTCGGGATGGTGAATTCCTTGCCGTATGCCGTGTTGTAGTCGCCAATGATCTCGGACAGAGCATTCTCTTTCACGGTCGCCCCAGCGTTGTTGTCGATGTTCGGGTCGAACAACGCGGTGATACGCAGCTGAGGCGCACGCTCCTTGAAGAGGCGATAGTAGCCGATCGCCTCGGGGATGGAGCTGGTGGCAAGTATCGCGTGGAACTTGTTCGCGTGGCTCAGCACGGGGAACTGTTCGAGGATGTCCGCAACCACCATGTCCTCGTGTTCACTGCCGATACCGTACTGGTCGTTCCCGAGGAAATCCTCGATGCCGGTGATCTTCCGTCCACCGTTATCGGTCAAGGAAGCCATCGGCACCTCGTTCTTGTTCATGTAGCGCTCATAGACCTCGGCCTTGGTGGGGTCGGCGAGCGCCTCCTCGACGCTGTCGGCCTTGGCCTGATCCAGAGCCACGGCCTTTCGTACGTCCGAATCCTTGTAGGTGGTGACCATGGTCGGGTCGAACCCGAGCACATTATGATCGCGGATGCCGTCGGCGATGCTGTACCGGTGCAAACATCCGCCGAAAATCATGGACGTGGTGGAGTTCTTCTTCTGGTTCTCATCGAGGATCGGCGTTCCAGTGAACCCGAAGTACAGCGCGTTGGGGAAGGACCTGCGAATGTCCTGCAACATGTCGCCGAAGGTGGAACGGTGACATTCGTCCACGATGAAGACGATGCGCTTGGCCGCCATGCGGTCGAGCTCGGCTTGGGTGACGCCGCCTTCTCCCGGTTTGATGTTGCTCATCTTCTGGATGGAGGTGACAATGAGCGTGTTCTTGGGATCGGTACTGGTGAGGCGATCCCGCAGCACACCAGTGTTCTCAGTGCCTTGCACATCATCCTCGTCGTCGGCGAAGCTGCGGTATTCCTTGAGCGACTGCGTACCCAGTTCGATGCGGTCCATCAGGAACACGACCTTGTCCGCATCCTTCGAATCGGCGATGAGCTGCGCCGATTTGAAGCTGGTCATGGTCTTGCCCGAACCTGTGGTATGCCATACGTAGCCGCCGCGTCGCCCAGGCGTCTCGGGGCGAGACTCCCAATCACAGGTGCGCACACGGTCGGATATGGCGTTCGCGGCGATGTACTGGTAGCTGCGCAGAACCTTGAGGCAGCCGTCCGAGGAGTCGGCGACGGTGTAGAAGCCGATGAGCTGATGGGCCATCGGGATGGACAGCAGGCCGGCTGTGCCCGATGTGCCGCCGATGAACCGCTTCCATTCGTCGGTGCCGGGTTTGTTGCCTCCGCAGATGGGCTCGTTGTTGAAATCAGCCCAGTGGAAGTAGTAGCTCGGGTTGAATCGGTCGACTCCAGGATTGGCGAAGTACACGGCGTCGTCCGGGGTCATACCCACGAAGATCTGCACGAGTCGGAACAATCCGGTGAACACGCCTTCATGCGCGTATTTCTCGATCTGCCAGGTCGCCTGACTGACCGGGATGCCGCTGCGCTTCAATTCGATGTGGATGAGCGGCATGCCGTTGATGAGCAAGGTGATGTCGCCGCGCCGCGAGTCGAGCATCTTGTTCCTAGCCGGGTAGACCGGCTGCTGGGCGATCTGGTAGACGCTTTTGCCGCCGGCGATCTCCCTGCGGTCGTAGATGTAGAGACTGACCTCCTTGCCGAAGTGCGCGGTATCCTCCTTGTTGTCGCGCATGATGGAGATGGTCCGCCCGTTGACGAATGAATTAAGGGCGAGCGGTGTGCGCAGCGTCTCGATCTGTTCGAGGATCTGCGCCATCTCGCCGTCAGTCAGAGGATACTGTCCGAGACAGTCCACGCCGCAGTTGTTGCGGTAGAGGATGCCCTTCCAGTTCTCGAGCAGATCCTTCTCGGTCGGATAGCGCAGCACACCGTCCGTCCAGCCGTGTTGTTTGAGCACCGAGATGACGCTTTCCTCGAATTCCGATTCCCTGTCGAAGATCATCGCCCCGTTCCTCCTTGAATCTCCCAGTGACCCGATTTGCGCGACCCTACTCGTTTGAGCAGACCAGCAGCGACCAGCACATCGACATCCCTGCGCACGGTGGCCGATGACACACCCACAGCGCGGGAAAGCTCATCATACGTAATGTCCGGCTGCGCAGTGATGGTGTCCATCACCGTTGTCTGACGACTGGTTATCTGCTCACCGGATGTGCTTATCTGCTCGTTTATCTGCTCATCCGATACGTTTATCTGCTCACCGGATGTGCTTATCTGCTCGTTTATCTGCTCATTATTCGTCACTGGAATGAGCTCAAGCGTGAGCGTCGTTCGCTCCGCCTCGCCGAACGTCTCCTCGATCTGCGGTTCGGGGAGTCCCGCCTCCGCCCATGTGGCGAAAACATCGGGTATGCCGGTTCCGGCCCGCTCCCCTACATCGATGAGCCCGAACATCCTCATGATGCCGGCGTTGCGCGGATCGGACATGCCTCCCAGACGCATCTGCTCGACGCCCGTTCGCACGTTCCCCGGATTCTCGAAGACGAGACGCGACGGTTCGCATCGCACCACCACGCCACGCACGCCGTAGTAGTCGGCGTTGAACAGGCAGTTCGCCAAGGCCTCACGGACCGCCTTGTGCATGGGGGTATCATCCACTCGGAAAAGACCGTCCAGTTTGAACGGCACTTTGAGCACCGACGTGAGCTTGCGGCTCACCTGGAAGAAGAAGTCGAAGACGTTGCCCGACCATAATCCGTCACCTGAATGTACGCGGTCGGTCCAGCGTATCGACGGGTCGAGCGCCTCACGGTAATCGAGGAAATAGTTCGGGCATTCCCGGAGGATGTCATAGTCGTTGCCGAACATGAGCATGCCGGCAAGTGTGGGGTGCAGCTTGCCATCCTCACGACTGACGGCTGCGGCGCCGATGGCCCGCAGGAACGGCTCGGTCCCGAGGGGATTCCACGAACTCTGCGCATGCGCCGTTTGGAAACGCATGCGATAGCCTCTGATGCTTTCGGCGTTGAGATCCGAGACGGAGAACTCGTCAAGTACCTTGCCGTCCATGCCTTCGGATGCCTGATCGCGCACCATGGATACGATTTCGCTTCTGGTGCAGCGGTAGTCACCTTCGCCTCTTCTGCGGTAGGTGCCGTTGTAGAGGTCGTTGTTGATGTGGACGGGACGCTCCTCGCGTGGAGCGCGGGGAACATGGATGGCGACGACTGCACCGCCATCCGTTTCCAGCAGTTCGACTTCGGACTCGATGGGCAGTACGGCACTCACCTTGGAGCGGTTGCTCACCGTGTTCCAGAAATCCTGACGCAGATGCTCGGCTTCGGGCCGTGTGAGTCCTACCGTCTCGAACGTGCCGTCACCGCGTTCCTTGACGCCGAGCAGGATGACTCCGCCGTAGGTGTTGGCGAACGCGGAGTAGGTTTCCCACATGCTGCGTGGCAATCCGCCCTTCGCGGCCTTCGCCTCGATGCGGTTGTTTTCCCGGTACGAATCAAGCCGGGCGATGTCGAACGTGTCCATGATTATCTCCCGTCACACGAACATCTTGTCAAGCAGCGATTTTTTGATGTTCCGCAGCAATTCCAA